>CAIPUA010000419.1 GCA_903868115.1 uncultured Holophagaceae bacterium | reverse complement strand
GATGAATGTCCCACACTTCACGGGGATCTTGATCCACGGCGGAAACACGGTAGGGGACACAAGCGGTTGCATCCTGGTGGGTGACCGCATTAAGGGAATCGGGATATCCCCCGGAACAAGCACCCCCGCCATTCGAAGATTGTTCGAGAAGGTCGAGATGGCACTAAATTCCGGGGAAGATGTCTGGATAACCATTTCTCAAGAGTCATCGTAGTGCGCCCGGGCTTGCGGAACGCTTCCTGGGGCAGGGCTTATTAACTTTCCTTGTCGGCTTCTCCTCCAGTGCTTCACGGGTGATGGTGTCCACTTCCATGTACCACCCCATCGAAACGAAACCTGTTTGATCCTCTCGTGTATAGGAAATTCAAAGGCTCCATTTGCCGAGAAGTGAAACCATCTTGGGTAGCCATCGGGGGTCAACAGGTCCCCGGGAAGGGAATTGTTCAGGGTTTGGCGGTCAGCGATCTGGAATGGAGCCCCATTTCTACCTTTTGCAGTCGGCTTCGTCAACGCCAAATATGGCGAAGCCCTGGGAGTGTGGCTCCGCAGGGGGTCCAGAACCAAATTCAGGAGGTTTCCCCTTTACGGTGGCTCCTCCTTGCGCCCCACACATTCCAGAATTGCGTTGATGACCCGCGGCTGGGTGATCCATGCGATCCGCTGCATGCGGCCCTCGCACTTCGGGCAGAAAAAGACATCAACACCAAAGACCTTCAGCAGCAGTTCGGCCCACGGAACCCAACGGCGGCGCACGGTCCGTCCTTTTCGCTCTTCTTCGTAACAACAGGCGCCACCACTGAGGGTTTCCTCTTCCTCCGGTGCTTCGGGAACCACAAGCGGCCGCAGGTTTGCGTTGGGGGCCAATACTCCATAGTAGTGAACCAAGTGCATGCGTGGTGGCGGCACCAGGGCCGTGAGGCGCGCCACCAGTTCCTCACCGCTGAAGAAAAGCACCCGCGTGCCATCCGCCCACGGCGTCTTCAACTCGAAGGCGTACTTCCCATCCATGGTTTCGTGCAGGCGCCCCTTCGCCAGCGGCGGGCGCAACAGATAGCGGCAGAGCCGTTCCCGGTGCAACCGATTATCCGCCGATACGCGCACCTCGGCATCCAATGAGAAACCCAGCGCCTTGCCCGCCCGCTCGACTCGGTTCCCTTCGCGGGGTTTGGCATCCTGGAGCCGCACGGGCTTGGCCCCGGCAGGCCCGAAGACCAGGGTGCCGTTCATGGAGGCCCGCGCAATCCGGGCCAAGGCGCCGTGGCGCTCGGCCACGGGGTCCGCATCCTCCAGATCCACCCAGATCCGGCGGCGGCGCAGCAGGGCCAGGATCGCCTGGGCGATGCGTGCGGCCAGCAGGTTCAGGTCGGGCAGCGTGGGCGGCGAGAGCCCGAAAAACGTGGGGCTGCCAAAGGCATCCAGGATGTAAACGCCATCCAGGGCCAGCGCATGGAAGTGGACATTGAGGTTCAAGGCAGACCCAAAGCGCTGTACCGCCAACAGCGCACCGGGATATGCGAAGCGCGTAGAACCCAAGCCCAGCGCGCGCCGCCCCCGCAGGCGCAGGAAGCGGATGGTCCAAGGCCAGTCGGCACTTTGGGAGCCGTTGATGACCGCCTCAGTTACCCAAATAGGTAAACCAGAACCTCACGCCCAGCGTCTGCCCTTC
>CAIPUA010000418.1 GCA_903868115.1 uncultured Holophagaceae bacterium | reverse complement strand
TGCTGGGCGGCGGCGCGCTCTTCATTTGGCTGGGGCGCAAGGTCCAGACCGAACTGGAAAAGATTTTCACCCGTGCCGGCGAGTTGATGAAAAAGCAGCACTTCGACGCTGCCATCGAGGTGATGAAGGAAGGCTACAAGCTGGGCCCTCGCCAGTTCCTCGTTAAGGGTTCCATCGATGGCCAGATTGGCGTAGTTCAGTACATCCGCAAGAAGAATGAGGCAGCCGAACCGCTGCTCGAGTCGGCGTCCATGCAGCACTATGTGGCCAAGGCCATGCTCGCCATCCTCCAGTGGAAGCGGGGCGAGAAGAAGAAGGCCAAGCAGACCTTCGAGATGGCCCTGAAGGCCGGCAAGAAGGAGAGTCTGCTCTATGGTGTTTTCGCCTATTCCCTCAACGAGATGAAGGACCGGGACGCTGCCATCGCGATCCTCAATCGCGGCCTCAAGATTTGCAAGGGCGACGAACGACTGCTTACCAACCGCAGCCTTCTGCAGAACGGGAAGGCCATGAAGATGAAGGTCTACGGGGAGCAGTGGTACCAGTTCATGCTCGAGCGCCCCATTCTCCGCCAGGAACCACCGCCCTTCGCGCGGGTCTCCAAGCGCGCCCTTCGGGGCTGAAACCCGCCAACGCACCCAGGAGTCGCCATGTCCGGCCACAGCAAATGGTCCACGATCAAACACAAGAAAGGTGCTGCCGACGCCAAGCGTGGCAAGTCCTTCACCAAGATCCTCAAGGAGATCACCGTGGCCGCCCGTCTCGGGGGCGGTGATGTCAATGGAAATCCCCGCCTGCGCTTGGCCGTGGATCAGGCCAAGAGCGTGAACATGCCTAAGGAAAACTGGGAGCGTGCCATCAAGAAGGGCACCGGGGAACTCGAAGGCGTGACCTACGAGGAAGTGGCCTACGAGGCCTACGGTCCCGGCGGCGCGGCCATCATCGTCGAGGCCATGACCGATAACAAGAACCGTACTACCCCTGAAATCCGCAGCTATTTCGCCAAGTTCGGCGGTGATCTGGGCGCGGTGGGTAGCGTGTCCTACCTCTTCACCCGTCAGGGCCAGATCGTGGTGGAGGGTGACATCTCCGAGGACAAAATCATGGAAGTGGCCCTGGAAGCTGGAGCCGACGATGTGCTCCTGGATGGCGAGGTCTGGATCATCAAGACCACGCCCGACTCCTACCAGGCCGTGAAGGATGCCGTGGATGCCGCCAAGTTGCCCGTCCTCGACGCCAAGATCATCAACGCCGCCAGCACCAGCACCGCGATCGATTCCGGCAAGCTCAAGAGCTTCCTCAAGCTCATCGATATGCTCGAAGACAACGACGATGTGCAGAATGTGTGGCACAACGCTGAGTACGACGAGCCCGAAGAGTAGTTTTTGCTTCTTCACGAAAATGCCCGGCGAAATCGCCGGGCATTTTCGTGAAACGGGGAAACTATTTCTTGACGTTCTTCGGCGTCCCGTCCTTTTCCAGGTACTTGTCGGGATCGGACTGGAGTTTCTTGTCACAGCCTTTGCAGCAGATGTAGTATTCCTGACCGCGGACAACGACCTTGGGGCTCTTGGCGGGATTGACCTTGTCGCCCATGACTGGGCACTTGGTGTTGGTGGCGGGCTTGGGGGCCGGTGTGGCCACGAGAGCGGCAGCAAGGAAAAGGGTGAGCATGGGATCTCCTAAAGAGGGGACGCTGAGATAGCGACCGTTGGATGCGTGGAGGCCTGGGGGAATTCCCGGACCTTCCAGAGATAGTAGACAGCAGGGTAGACCAGCAGTTCGAGAATGAAACTCGTGACGAGGCCGCCCACCATGGGTGCGGCGATGCGCTTCATGACATCGGCCCCGGCCCCGGTGCTCCACATGATGGGCAGCAGGCCCATGAAGGCGGCGGCAACGGTCATGGCCTTGGGCCGTACGCGTTTTACCGCGCCGTGGATGATGGCTTCCACAAGGTCCGAGGGCGTCTGCAAGCGGCCCTCCCTGCGTGCCTCCTCGTGGCTGAGATCCAGGAAGAGCAGCATGAAGACGCCGGTTTCGGCATCGAGGCCCATGAGCGCGATGAGGCCCACCCACACGGCAATGCTCATGTTGTAGCCCAGGATCCACAGCAGCCAGAACGCTCCGATGGCGCTGAAAGGCACGGCCAGCATCACGATGGAGGCCTTGAAGGCGCTCTTCGTGTTCGCGTAGAGCAGGCCGAAGATCAGCACCAGCGTGATGGGCAGAATGAGCTTCAGCCGCTCCTTCACTCGGATCATGTTTTCGAACTGGCCTGACCACGTCAGGCTGTAGCCGGCCGGTAGCTTCAATTCTTTTTCGATGGCGGCCTTGGCATGGTGAACGTAGGTGCCCACATCGATCCGGGAGGTGTCGAAGTCCACGAGGACATACCCGTTCATCTGACCGTTCTCGTCCCGGATCATGGCCGGACCGCTGGCCCATTTCAATTCCGCGATGGCTTCCATGGGGATCAAGGCGCCGCTGGGCGTGGGGATCAGCACACGGTTCAGGGTGCTGGGACTTTCGCGGAAGTCGCGGGCATACCGGACATTCACGGGATAGCGGGCGCGACCGTCGAAAACAGTGCTCTGGTTGTCGCCGCCGATGGCGGTCATTACCAGCATGTTGGCCTGCTCGACGCTGATGCCGTAGCGGGCGAGCTGGTCCCGCTTCAACACGAAGTCCAGGAAGTAGCCCTGGGCCGTGCGTTCGGCAAAGGCGCTGCGGGTACCCGATACGTGCATCAGGATGCCCTCCGCTTCCACGGCCACCTTCTGGATGATCTCGAGATCCGCCCCGTTGATCTTGAGGCCCACGGGCGTCCGGATGCCGGTGCTGAGCATGTCCAATCGCGCCTTGATGGGCATGGTCCAGGCATTGGGAAGGGCGGGCAGCCTCACGGTTCGGTCCAGGTCCGCGATGATGTCCTCCTGGGTGATCCGGTCCCGCCAGAAGGGGCGCAGGATTGACTTCACGAAACCGGGAGCCCAGGCACTGAACCAGCGGGGTTTCTCGCGCCACTGCTCCTCGGGCTTTAAGATGATCACCGTTTCCATCATGGAGAAGGGCGCGGGATCCGTGGCCGTATCCGCACGGCCAGCCTTGCCGAACACACGCTCCACCTCGGGCACGGTGCGGATGAGCCGATCCTGCACCTGCAGGATGCGTTGGGCCTCAGTCTGGCTGAGACCGGGCAGCGTCGAGGGCATGTAGAGGATCGTGCCTTCGTTCAGGGGCGGCATGAATTCGCTGCCCAGACCCAGGAAGGCCGGGATCGTGCAAAGCACCAGCAACGCCGCCACCCCAAGAGTCGCCTTGGCATGCCTCAACACGAAACGGCAAGGCGGTTCGTAGATGCGATGCAGGAAGACACTGATCGGGTGCTTTTCCTCGGCGTAGTATTTCCCCACGGCGAACTGCGTGGCGGTCCAGGCCAGCCACTTCGGCTTGAAGGTGAAGGGCTCCACCCGGGCAAAGAGCATGCGCATCGCAGGATCCAGGGTCAGCGCGAGAAGCGCGGCGATGCCCATGGCGAAGTTCTTGGAGAACGCGAGCGGCTTGAAAAGCCGTCCCTCCTGATCCATCAGCGTGAAGATGGGCAGGAAGCTCACCGCCACCACCAGGAGCGAGAAGAAGACGCTCGGACCTACCTCCATCAGGGCTTCCAGCCGCACCTGATAGAAGCTTCCAGGCTTTCCGGCCTCGATCCATTTCTCGATCTTCTTGTAGGCGTTCTCCACTTCCACGATGGCTCCGTCCACCAGCACGCCGATGGAGATGGCGATGCCCGCGAGGCTCATCAGGTTGGCGTTCTGACCGATCCCGTACATTGGAATGAATGCCAGTGCGACACTTACGGGGATCGTGACAATGGGGACGATGGCCGACGGAATGTGCCAAAGGAAAAGCAGGATGATAAGCGAAACGACGATCATTTCTTCGATGAGCTTGTGCCGAACCGTTTTGATGGCGCTGTGGATCAGGTCGGATCGATCGTAGGTGGTCACCACCTCCACGCCTGCGGGCAGGCCCTGCTTCAGTTCACCAATTCGGGTCTTCACGCGCTCGATCACGTTCAGGGCGTTCTCGCCCTGGCGCATGACCACGATGCCGCCGACGACATCACCATGGCCGTCCAGGTCCGCGAGGCCGCGTCGCATTTCGGGTCCAAGGGCGACCGTCGCCACGTCGCTCAGACGGATGGGCGTACCGTTTTCGGCCCTGAGCACCGCCTGTTCAAGATCCTTTATGGATTTGACGTAGCCCCGACCCCGGACCATGTATTCCCGCCCGCTGTATTCCACCAGTCGTCCACCCACTTCGGAATTCGAGGCCTTGACGGCCTGAATGACCGATTCGATGGGGATTTTGTATGCCGCCATCTTGGTGGGGTTGAGGCTGACCTGGAACTGCCGCGCCTGTCCCCCCACCGTGGCCACTTCCGCCACGCCGGCCGTGCTCTGGATGCCATAGCGCAGGAACCAGTCCTGGAGCGATCGCAGTTCATCCGTGTTGTGCGTGCCGCTGTGATCCACCAAGGCGTATTGATAGACCCAGCCCACGGAGCTGGCATCCGGGCCAAGTTCCGTTCTGACGCCTTGGGGAAGACTGGCGGTGATCTTGGAGAGATATTCCATCACCCGACTGCGCGCCCAGTAGATGTCCGTGCCGTCCTCGAAAATCACGTAGACATATGAGAAGCCGAAGTCCGAAAGACCGCGCACGGCCTTCACCTTGGGTGCGCCCAGGAGGCTCGTGACGATGGGATAGGTCACCTGGTCTTCCACGATGTCGGGACTGCGGTCCCATTTGCTGTAAACGATCACCTGGGTATCGCTGAGATCCGGCAGGGCATCCATCGGGATGTTGCGCATGGTCCAGAAGGACATGACGATCAGCACCGCCGAGGCCATCATTACCAGCCATCGGTTCTCCGCCGAAAAGCGGATGATCCGCTGGAGGAAGGTCGGATGCTCGGGGTCGTAATTAATATGTTGGTTCATTCGAATGCCTCAAAGAGAAAAGGTCCACGGAGGAACACGGATAAACACGGATGGAAAAGAAAGATTCGTTGCGCGAAAGTGGGCCAATGCTCGAGCCTGGTTTTGCGGGTTCCTGACTCTGGGAAGCTGCATTATCTGTATTCCGGTCCTTCTCTGTTCTTTTATCCGTGTTCATCCGTGTGTATCCGTGGACTTCATTTTTGTCACCGGCTCATGTGCGCCAGGGCGGCCTTCAGGCGGGATTCGGAATCGATCAGGAAGTTGGCGCGGACGACGACTTTTTCGCCGACTTTGAGGCCAGAGCGGATCTCGACCTTTTCGCCCACGGTGGTGCCGACGGTCACCTCGCGAGGCTCGAACTTGCCGTCGCCCAGGAACACAAAGACCACCTTGGACGTTCCGGTGTCCAACACCGCATCCAGAGGAATGACCACGCCCGTGCGGCCTTGTCCCGTGAGCAGCACCTCACCGAACATTTCGGGCCTCAATTCCCCTGCGGGATTCGCGAATTCCAGTCGCGCCTTGGCAGTGCGGGTCTTGGGGTCCATGACGGGGTCCACGAAGGCCACCCGTCCCTTGTAGGTCTTTCCCGGAGAGGACTGGAGGGTCATCGCGGCAGGCGTGCCGACTCTGGCGCGGCCCAGTTCGGGTTCATAGACGTCCACCAGCACCCAAACATGCCCGAGATCCGTGATTTCGAAAGGGACATCCGCCGGCGTGATGCGGGCTCCCTCCACGACATTCTTGGCGGTCACGACGCCCGCGATGGGGCTCCTGAGCGTCAAGGCCCGCTGGGGTTCGCCGGTCCTTTCCAGCTGTTCCATGGCCTCCTTCGGCACATCCCAAAGGGTCAGGCGGCGTGTGGCGGACTCCAGGAGATCGCCGCCGCTGCTTTCCAGCGTGCCTCCCGCCAAGGCCTTCTGGGTCTTCAGGGCCAGCAGATATTCCCGCTGGGCACTAACGAATTCGGGGCTGTAGAGGCTGAAGAGGGGGGCGCCCTTGGCCACGGGCTTACCCAGGAAGTCCACGAAGAGCTTCTCCACGAAGCCTTCCACCTTCACATTCACCTTCCGCACGCGGGTCTCATCCACGGCCACGCGCCCCAGAGCCCGCAGTTCGCCACTGATCGAACCTTCCGTGACCTTTTCGGATCTGAGGCCGATGAGTTGCTGGCGTTCAAGGTCGATGGTGATGGCTGAATGGCGGTCGGTGCTCGTGCCCGAGGTGCCATCGCCCTCCATGGGCACCAGGTCCATGCCGCAGATGGGGCAAGGTGTTTGATGATCCACGATGATCTGCAGATGCATGGGGCACTGGAACATCTGTTTTTTGGCAACCGAGGCCTCATGGCCATGGGCATCCTTGGGCGTGGGGCGCAGCAATAGCGTGCCGCCGATGCCGACCACTAGGCCCAAGGCGACTAGGCCGAGGGTGCGGATCCTGGAGGTGCGGTGGGGCATCGTTTCAATCGGTTCGTCCATCATGGTCAGCTCCGGTTCACATGGAATTGTCCGCATCCTGCGGATGTTCGTTCGGCCCAGTCGGGCCTCACCTCACCGATGCGCATCAGCGCATCGTCATGGCTGGACCGCCCTCGCCAGCCTTGGCGGAGGCCGTTCCCGACTTGGCGGGCATGGCGGCATTGCTTGGGCTTCCGCCCATGCCCATGGACCCCGCACTCAGGGCTTGGGCCGAGATGGCCGGCGTGCCAGCTAGGCTGAATTCCTCCTGGGCGATTTCAACGGCCAAGGCCTGAGCCAGGGCCTGCAGATAGCCGCCCCGATCGGCGATCCAGCCGTTCAGGGCCTCCAGCACGCTCAGGAAAGGTGCCCGACCGGCCTCGTATTGCGCCAAGCTCGCATGAAAACTGGCTTCGCTCTGCACCAGAAGGCCTTCCCGGTAGAGATGCAGGGTCTCGATCGCCGCATCGAGCTGGGCCGCCCGTTCCTGGATCCGCTGCCCCAGCAGATTGCGGATGCTCTCGGCTTCCGAGCCCTGGGCGCGGCGGCGAATTGCCTGTTCGGAGACGGACCGCTGTTGTTTCTGCTTCGACCAGAGCGGAAGTGAGATCGACACACCCACCGACCACATGGGATCCAGGGCCCCTCGCGGCATCAGTCCCGCGCTTACGGCCAGATCAGGGAAGCGGTCGCGCCTGGCGAGCTCCAGGCTTCGCTCTGCCTGTTGGACGCCAAGACGAGCAGCCTGAAGTTCCGGGCTCTCCTTTTCCGCCCGTTCGCTCCAGGAGATGGCAGGGTTCGTCTGGGGTGGGAGGTCGGCGATTCGCGCCGTCGTGGGAATAGGGGTTCCGGGCTCCGCTCCCCGCAGGCGGTTGAGATTGGCCAGAGCCACGCGTTCCTCCGCCTGGAGCGAAAGGCGTGTCTGCCGGAGACGATTCTGCTCAAGCTGGGCCCGGAGAAGGTCCGCCTGCGAGCCCTGGCCGAGTTCGTAGCGCACCTTGGTAATCTCGCCGGCCTTTTGCCAAAGGAGATTCTGCTGCTTAAGCAGCTCCAACTGCTCGCGTATCAGCATCAGGCCGATGTAGGCCCGTTTCACATCGGCGATGAGGCTCAGACGGGTGCGGGCGGAGGCGATCCGCGCGGCTGCCGCGCCCAGGCTGGCGATATCTCCGCGCAGGCTCCGCTTGCCGGGCCAGGGCAGCGGTTGGGTAAGCATCAGCTGGTAATAGCTGGACTCCATCATGCCGATCTGGAGCTTCTTGAAGCCGTCGTTCTGGAGTCCCAGCGACAGGCTCGGGTCGGGCAGGGCCTTGGCCTGGGGAATGCCCTCCTGCTCTGCCTCCACCAGGGCCTTGGTTTTGGCAAGGTCTGGGTTCTGGGCGATAGCCTCCTGGATCAGAGAATGGAGAAGGACATCTTCGGTAGAAGCGGCCTTCCCGGTTCGTGCAGGGCTTTGATAGGGTGACGAGGTCTGGGGCTGGGCCGACCCGACAAACGGGATGAGACCCAGCGCCAGAGCCACAGAATGGCGCATGGCGAACTCCGCAGATGAGGGTGAAACCGATTCGGGTCGGGTTCCGATTCGTCAGATTCCTGCGCTCAGATACGGTAGATGCTCAGCAGAGCCAAGCGCTCAGCCGTGGTCTCCGGGGGGCTTTCGCTAGACGGAAAGGCGCCGGAGGGGGCCGCCTCGGGTTTCGGGCCCGAAGAGGCGAGGGTGGAAAGCTCAGTCGGCCAGGGTTTGGCCTCCGTGCGGGTCCGCCGACCCTCCTGGAGGGTTTCCATCGGCGCAGTGGCCGGGCGAGCAATCGCAAGGGTAGCCGGCAGCTGCTTCCCACCGCAGCGCTGGGGAGAGGGCTGCGAGGGCATGCCGCAGCCACAGGGCTCCACAGGCTTGGTGGACTCGCAACAGCCGCAGGGTTCGGGATTGACTCGAGGCTCCGTCCCGCCAGTTCCGACGACCAGCACCAGGGCGAAGAAGAAGTTGAGGAGGCGTCGCATTTTCCCGTCTGTCCAAGGCTAGGCGGACCCGGTATACGGAGCAAGGGACATTCCTTGACGCCTATCAGATGCGCCGCAACCGCAGCGCGTTTAGTACGACCGTGAGGGAACTGAGACCCATGGCGGCGCCCGCGAGCATCGGGCCACCCACTTTTTCCAGCTGCCCGAAGGCTGCCAGGGGCACGAGCAGCAGGTTGTAGCCGAAGGCCCAGGCCAGGTTCTGGCGCACCACTGCACGGGTGCGCCGCGCCAACCGGTGGGCCCGCACCAGGGGTTCCAGGCCTTCCCGCAGGAGGTTGAGGGGTGCCGCAACCTGGGTGGCTTCGAGGCCCGGCAGCGCGATTCCCGCATCGGCCTGGGCCAGGGCCGGGGCATCGTTCACGCCATCTCCTACAAACGCGACCACCCGGCCCCCCTGCTGGAGTTCCTGGATGCGGGTGCGCTTGGCTTTGGGGGTACAGCCGCCCCGAGCCTCCGTGATGCCAAGTTCCCGGCCCAGCTTTTCCGCGGCCTCTGGCTGGTCGCCGCTCAATAGGTGTAGTGTGAGCCCTTCGGCGCGGAGGGCCTCCAGAACCTGGCGTGCTTCGGGGCGCACCCGATCGGCTAGGAAGAGGACGCCGCTAAGCGCCTGGTCATCGGCGAGACCCACGATCGTGGCGCCGACGGGGCCCGTGGGCGCGGTGAAGCCGAGCCACCCGGGATTGCCTAGGCGCAGTCGTGTGCCTTGGATGGTCCCTTCCACGCCGCCGCCCGGATGGGCCTTGAATTGCTCGACCGGAGGCAGTTCCAGGCCCTGGGCGGCTTCCAGAATCCCCCTGGCGATGGGATGTTCGGAGTTGCCCTCCAACGCCGCGGCGAGGCGCAGCACCTCGGAAGTGGTGCCCGTGTCCAGGGACCGAACCTCCACCACCACGGGCCTGCCTTCGGTCAGGGTGCCGGTCTTGTCGAAGACCAGATCCGTGACCCGGGCAAGGCGTTCCATGGCGGCGGCGTCGCGCACCAGCAGACCATTGCGCGCCGCGGTTCCCAGCGCGGCGGCCCTGGCCACGGGCGTAGCGAGCCCCAGGGCGCAGGGGCAGGCGATGACGAGCACAGTCACCGCCGGGCGCCAGGCCAGGGCAAAGGTGCCGTTGTGGAGCCACCAGCCCGCCAGTGTGATCAGTGCGAGGACCAGGATACCCGGCACAAAGACCGCCGATATCCGGTCGGCCAGTGCCTGCACGGGAGCCCGGCTGCCCTGGGCCTGTTCCACCTGCTGGGCGAGGCGCGCCAGCCACGTGTCCCTTCCAGCGCCCTCCATCCGGATATCCAGGCTGCCGCCGTGGACCACGGCCCCGGCGATCACCCGGTCGCCCGGCCCCTTGGGCACGGGCATCGGCTCGCCCGTAAGGAGGGCCTCCGCTACATCCGCTCGGCCCTCCAACACCGTGCCATCCACGGGGATGGCACCGCCCGGCTTCACGCGGACCCGGTCGCCGAAACGCAGCAGCTGGGTCAGAACGATCTCCTCACCCTGGCTTGTGATGCGCAGCGCCACGGGTGGCGCCAGTTCCAGCAAGGCCTCGAGCGCATTCGTCGCCCGGTGCTTGGCCTTGGCCTCCAGATACTTGCCGATGAGGAGGAAGGCGACCAGGGCGGCGGCGGTTTCGAAGGGCGGATGCGGTTCGCCACGCACGCCTTCGAAGAGGGCGAAGGTCCAGGCGATGCCGGCTCCCAGCGCCACCAGCGTATCCATGGTGGTTTCGAGGTGCAGCAGCTGCTTGACAGCGTTCTCGAAAAAGCGGCGGCCGGTGGCGAAGACCACCAGTCCCGAGAGCAGGGCCTGAGCCATCCACGGCACGTGCAGATGCAAGCCGGGGATCATGCCGGCCATCAGGGGAAGGGTGAGAATCCAGGCCGCGATGACCCGGAAGAGCGCCAGCCGGGAGGCAGTTTCTTCCTCCAGGGCGAATTCCAGGCTCTCAGTGAGTACCAGGCGGTAGCCGCGGGCTTCGAGGGTTTGCGCGAGCAGTCCTTCCTCCACGCCTTCGCTGGCGATGGTGGCTTCTTCGGTGGCCAGATTCACCACGGCGCTGGTGACGCCGGGCACGGTGGCCAGGGCCTTCTCCACGCGCCGCACGCAGCTCGCGCAGGTCATGCCCTCGACTTTGAAAGTCTTCACGGCCATGGGGCCTCCGGCGTCTGACATTACCGCACGAGTGCCCTCGGCACCCCGCGCATCCCCTCCGCAGTCATCGGGTTTGCGACGGCTTCCACACCAGGGTCAGGCCAGTCGGGCCGTGTAGCCCTCGGCCTCGACCGCCTGGACCAGGGCACCGGGATCGGTGTCGCCCTCGACCGTCGCGCTGCCCGTCTGCAAATCCACCTCCACCGCCCCTACGCCGACCACCCCGGTGAGGGCCTTCTTTACATGCATGACGCAATGGCCACAGGTCATGCCCTCGATTTCCAGTTTGACCATGACAACCTCTTGAACCCCTGCCACTCCGGTGGGGGTATCAACAGCATAAGGTTCTCCGCGGTGCCCTCCAAGGAAAGCCGACGGCTGATGCTATCTTCGCTCTGGCAGAACGATCGGACCTACCTCACTCCGGAGCCTTTCGTGAACCTCGATCTCACACGACTTGTGCATCGCATGGAAACTGCCCAGGCACTCCAGAGCCGCTCATTCCTTCTCGAGACTCAACGCAAGAACCCCCAGGGGTCCGCCCGGGCCTTGCGGGGACGCTGGGGTTTCGCCCACTTCTTCGCCGAAGGACATTTCCTGAATCAGGCCCTGGCACTCGGGTTGGCCGATCCCGTTTCCTCGCGTCAGCTCGACCGTGTTGAATCGCTTTTGGGCAAGGGCGGACATCCGGTTGTTCTCGAGCTGGCTCCTACTGCGGATGCAGAACTTGCGGGCCTGTTATCCGCCCGGGGCTACCGCATTCAGGCATTCCAGCAGGTTCTTGCGCGGGAGCTCACTGCCAGGGACGGGCTCCCTTCGCCCGTCTGGGATCCCCGTGTCCAGATCCGGTGTATCGGAGCCGATGAAATGGAACTCTGGTCCCGGGTCGTGCAGGCTGGCTTTCAGGATCTCGATGAGCCGGCGGCTGCCGAGGAAACGGCCCCGGGGTTCAGTGCCGAGGCACTCGGCAACCGTTTGCTACTGGCCACTATGGAAGGCTGCCCCGCTGGCGCGGCCGTGCTCGGAAGTTTCAACCGGGTCGCGGTGCTCTCTGGAACGAGCGTCCTGACGCGCTTTCGTGGCCTCGGCGCCCAGCGCGCCCTTGTGGCGGCTCGACTGAGACTCGCGCTAGACGATGGCTGTCGCTGGGCCTGTTCCGCCGTGCTTCCCGGCACGACCTCCCAGGGGAATCTGGAGCGCTCCGGCTTTCGCGTGGTCTACCCGAAGCTGGAGCTGGCACGGGGCGGGCGCGGGTAGCATGGTTGGAAAGCGGCTGCAGATGGTCTGATATGGATGATGCGCGACAAGCACAGCTGATTTCCCTTGCCCTGCTGCGGGGCCTGCTGAGTGCGCAGACCTTGCGCGAGGCCGCAGCCGCTCCCGGCAGCATGATGGATCATTTGGTGGAGCGCGGCTTTCTGGACGATGAGGATATCGAAATCCTGCAGCGTCTGGCCCCTGTCTCGCAGGACCGCACCGAGGCGCCCGCCACCTCTGAGGGCCATGAAGTGGAGACGAGCCCTCTCTCCTCTGCCCCGGAGATGGCCATCGCTTCCAGCCCCTGGAGTCGGCTGTCGGTTCCGCTGGAATCCGACAACGATTCTGGGCGTCTCGTGCAGCGGGTCATCAAAGTGGAGGCCTGGCGGCAGTACCGGAACCTTCGCTTCCTGGCGGAGGGGGGGATGGGGCGTGTCTTCAGAGCCTTCGATCCCAGCCTCAAGCGCCTGGTGGCTCTGAAATTCATCCGGCGCGAGGAACCGGAACTGATGACGCGCTTTGTTCTAGAGGCTCAGAACCAGGCCCTGGTAGAGCATCCGAATGTCTGCCGCGTGTATGAGGTCGGCGAGTGGCTGGGGCAAGGCTATATCGCCATGCAGTTCGTGAAGGGCGAGCAACTCGGCGAGGCGGCTCCGGCCATGAGCCTGGAGGAAAAGATCCGCGTGATGGAACAGGTGGCGGAGGGCGTGCATGCCGCGCACCGGCAAGGATTGATTCACCGGGACCTGAAGCCCGCCAATATCCTGGTGGAACGCGAAGAAAAGGGATGGAAGCCCACGATTCTGGACTTCGGACTCTCCAGATGTCTGGACGTCACGGGGCTCACCCAGCAGGGCTTGGTCATCGGGACGGTGCATTACATGGCCCCGGAGCAGGCCCGGGGGGAGAATGACAAGGTGACCCGCCGGACGGATGTCTATGGTCTGGGCGCGACTCTTCACAAACTGTTGACGGGACAACCGCCCCATGGCGGGAGCGAGGGTCTCGAGGCCTTGAGAATGTCTTCTCAAGAGGATGTTCCGAGCCTTAAACAGCTGGTGCCGGAACTTTCCGAGGATCTCGATACGGTGGTGCGGAAATGCCTGGAGCATGACCCTGTCCGGCGCTACGAGAGCGCCCTGGCCGTGGCCGAGGATCTTCGGCGCTGGCGAGAGGGTGAACCGATCCTTGCGCGCAAACCGACCCCGGCCTACCTGACCCTCAAGTGGGCCCGTCGCCATCGGCTGGTGGTGGTCGTGGCCGCGGTCGCCCTCGTCGCGCTGGTGGGCCTGGGGGCTTTCGCCGCCTTCGCGGCCTCAAGAGAAAGGACCCGGGCTCGGTGGGTTCAGCACTTCGGACTGGAGGCCGAGCGCATCGAGTCCCTGCTCCGCCTCGCCCATGTGATGCCCTTTCACGATATCCGACCGCAGTTGGACCAGGCGCGCCAACGGATGACCGCCCTGGAGGCCGAGGCCACCAAGGCCGGTCGGCTCGCCCAACCACCGGCGGCCTACGCGCTGGGGCGCGGTTATCTGGCCCTGGGCGATCCGGAAAAGGCGAAGGAACTCCTGGAACAAGCCTGGGCGGGAGGTCTGCGGGCGCCTGAAGTGGCGCTCGCCTTGGGGCGCTGCTACGGCGCAGTGTATCGCCTGGAACTGGCCCGGGCCCGCGCGCTGGGTTCCAAGGAATACCGCGAGGCTCGGACCCAGGAGGTGGGTCGCACCCTGCGGGATCCTGCGCTTCAGTTGCTTCGTGAGGGGGCTGCCTCCGCCTTGGAGGCTCCCGGCTACCACGAGGCGCTCCTGGCCTTCTACGGAGGCCGATGGGAGGAGGCGCGGGCCAAGGCGAAGCGTGCCTTTGCCCAGACATCCTGGGTGTACGAGTCCGTCCATTTGGAGGGACAGATCCTGCTGGAACAATCCAAGAGCGTCAACAATCCAGCGCTCGCCGCGCCGATGGTGGAAGCGGCCGCGAGTGCCCTGCGTGAAGTGCAGGCGCTTGCCCCCAGCGACCCCGGTCCCTACCTCGACGAGGCCCTGGCCTGGCGCCAGTTGGTGAAACTGCGCCTGGAGGTGGGAGCCGATCCCCTGCCAGCCCTGGCCCGCTGTCGCGAAACCGTGGCTCGGGTCCAGCGTGTCCATCCGAATCGGCCCGAAGGACCTGCGATTCTGGCCTCCGCAGTCGCGGCGGCGGGACATTACAATGCGGCGCCGCTCCAGGTTCGGAATCAATTACTGGTGGAACTGGATCTGCTCTCCCAGGAAGCCTTGCGCCTTGGCCCGGGCACTCGGGAGGCCCTTAGCGCCCGGGCAACGGCGCTGCTGGGTGCTGCTTCCCGTGCGTGGGTGGAACGCCCCCAGGATCCGACGCCTTTCATGGACGAGGCCTTTGGCCTGATCCAGCAAGGGATCGCCCGCTTTCCCCAGGATCCGACCTTTTTGCTATTGCAGGTCGACTACTACCACCGGCGGATGACTCGGGCGATGTACGGGGGCCTTTCTCCCTGGTCCAGTTTTGAAGGGGGGCTTTCTACGGCGGCCCAATTGCTGGATCGGTACCCGGAACTGAACGAATCCCGTCATCGCCTCCAGGCGGTTTGGGTGGAGCGCGGAGAATACGAACGCACCCATGGCCTGGATCCGCGTGCTTCCGTGGCCCAGGCCCTCCGTCTCATCGATCAGGCCGAGGCGCAGGGCTTCCAGGGGAGCGGCTATGCGAAGAGCCGGGGCGATGCCCTGCTCATCCGGGGTCAGTATCTGGTCCGCAGGCAGGACTCTGGCGAGGAGGATCTTCGGAAGGCTATCGGAGCCTTCTCCATGGCCTTTGCGCTGAATCCAAATGAGGACACGGCCTTGGTGAGTGCGGCCGAAGCCGCCGTTTGGATCGCCGAGGCTCAGATTGCCCGCGGCCTGGACCCGGAAGCTACGCTCACCCAGGCCCGGAACCTGCTCGATCGGGGGCGCCCGCTGCGAGAGGAATACTATTACCGTCCCTACATCGAAGGTCTCATGGCCCTGCAGCGAGGCCGTTGGAAAGCCCTGCGGAACGAGGACCCAACCGGCGATTGGGCCCTCTCGGAGCGCAACCTCCGCCATTCCCTGCGCCTGCGGGCGGCGGCCCAGGCTGGCGTGGCCTTGGCCGAACTGGAGAGTCGGCGCTACCTTTTGGGGGGGCGGTTCCAGGACCGACTCCGGGCCCTTGCCTCTGCCCGGAGTGCGCTGCTTCTCGATGCGCGCAATGCCGAAGCCCATCTTTGGTTGGCTGTGGCCGAGAGTGTCGAGGCGCGGAGCAAGCGCCCTGGGGCCACCGAGGCGGTGCGCCGATCGCGGCAGGCTTGCGAGCAGGCCCTGGCCTTCGATCGGAATCTCGTGCACCTTGCGTGCAGGCTGGGTTTGCTCTCCTGAAGTTTCAGGCGAAAGGCGTCGTTCGGCAGTTCATGTCCTTGCGGAGGAAGGCCGGAGCGGAGGTCGGCGCAGCCATAGCCAGGGTGACGGATGGGTCGGGTTCTGGATTCCATGCCTTCCTTGCGATTCCCATGTTTTCTAGTCTTTGATTCTTTTCGTCTGCGTACCAGGCCTCGATGATCTCGACGCCCACATCCGTCCAGGCGATCAGATGTCCCTCCTTGGGATCCACGTGGACATAGCGCCCGTTGTCCAGCAGAACCAGGATCTCCTTGATAGCAGGCCGATTATCGGTGAATGGCATGACGACTCCCTTCTGCCCTCCTGGGCTAGGTGCAAAAGATACTGCAAAGGCTGAAACTGTGCCTTTGTTTGGGGCGGTTATCAACGAGAATTCCGGGGCCGATGCGCCCGGTTTGCTCACCGCCCGGCCATGGCTGGCGCCGGTGCTGCGGGTCTACTTCCGCTGTCTGGCCTGCCATTGCTGGTAGCGCGCCATGTAGCCGCGCACGATCGCATCCACCGGGAGTCCCATTTCGGCGACATAGGCGCTGAGGAAACCTCGCACATTCACCGCAGCATGGGGCAGATCCGCGAAGCGTTCCTCTTCGAAGGCCTGAAGGTATTCCTGGCGCACATGGGTCTGCGCGGCGATGAAATCCAGTGTGAGGCCCTCGGCTTCGCGAATTTTCCGCAAGGCGGCGCCGTCGACGGGAAGGCTGGCATTCAGGGTCGGCGGGGGGGCCGGATGAGCCTGCGGCTGCGTGGTCGCCAGGATCCCGCATAGTTCCCGGTAGGCGGTTTCAATCTGGTTCAGGACCTCCCCCCTGGCCTCCTCGGAGAACTCATCCATGGACGGGGCCGAGAAGGGCGCGAGATCGTCCTGGTAGATCCGCTTCAGCCGGTGATAGGCCTGGGTGATCTCATCCATGGAGGCATCGGCGGATACCTCAAGGCACTGGCGGCAGTGGCCTTCATCCGAGACGCGCATGATCTATCCGACCTCCATGGCCTGGGCCTTCAGAATGCTCTCCGTGATCTTCTCCAGGTCCTGCCTCATGTTGAAGGAAACACCCTGATGGATGACTGGAGTGTCCTGGCCGAAGTGCTGCCAGAGATCCTTGTCGTAGCGGATATGTCCAGCGTAGGTTGCCGGGATGTGGAAGAACTTGTTGACCGCGCTGGTGACGGCCACGCCGACCTCGGTCTGGCGGTATTCCCGCACCTGATTGAGGACCACATGGGTCTTCAGCTTCTGCTGCTCCCGGTCGAAAAGATCCGAGAATTCCGCTGAAAGGGCTCGCAGATATGCCACCAGATCCTTCGTGGTGGCGATGCCGAATTCGGTGCGGTGCTTCCATAGTTCCCGACTGCGGTCCCGGAGGCCCAGGGTGGACAGCGCGCTGTTCAGCTGCCGGTATTTGAGGTTTTTCAAGAAAAGATAGAAATTCTCCGTGGCGAGCGCATCCGGTGCAACCACGGCGACCTGAACATCGGCCAGCAGGAAGGTGTCCAGGGTGTCGTACTGGGTGCCGGCTCCGAGATCCAGGATCACATGGTCCGCCTGAAGATTTTTGATATGGCGGAAGAGCTTCTGCTTCTGGGTGACGGTGAGGCAGTCTGTGTTCTGCGAATTGAAGTTGCCGGGGATCAGGCGCAGGCCGTCGATCTTGGTCTTCAGGAGGATCTCGTCCAGGGGCTTGCGGTCCTCGAAGAACTGGACCAGAGAGGTCGAGGGTTTGCGGATACCGCAATAGGTGTGCTGGTTGGGCCCGCCAAAGTCCGTATCCACCAGGATGACCTTGAAGCCCCGTTCTGCCAGATGCGTGCCCAGACCGTTGGCTACCAGGCTTTTGCCCGTGCCGCCCTTCCCACCACCCACTGCCCAGATATGCATGTTCGAACCAATTGGAATCTTTCAACGAATCTACCAGAACTCCTACAGGTTTATCGGGCGTGTGCCCAGTTCCTGCAGTGATCGCACCCGCACTTCGCCCCGCAACGTCTCCACCGCTTCGCAGGCGGCCAGGGCGGCGTTGAGGTTGGTGAGGCAGGGGATTCCGAGTCGGAGGGCTTCGCGGCGGATGGCACCCTTATCCTCGTAGGCTTCCCGCCCCTTGGGGGTGTTGATGACCCACTGGATCTCGCTGTTCTTCAGGAGATCCACTGCGTGGGGGCGGCCCTCCGTCACCTTGTTGATGCGCCGGACCTTCAGGCCAAGAGTCGTTTCGAGGTGGCGTGCGGTGCCCTCCGTGGCGCAGAGCCCGAAGCCGAGGCCGAGGAGGCGCCCGGCCAGTTCCGGCAACCGCACCTTGTCTGCATCGGCCACGGAGAGGAAGACCGTGCCGTGCAAAGGCAACGGGATACCCGCCGCCAGCAGGGCCTTGGCCGTGGCCTCGCCGAAAGTCTGGCCGAAGCCCATGACTTCGCCCGTGCTCTTCATCTCCGGGCCCAGCACCGGATCGACGCCAGGGAACTTGGCGAAGGGAAAGACCACGCCCTTCACCGCCACCGCGAGCGCCACGCCATCTGTGACACCTTGAGCCCACAGCGACTGTCCAAGGCCGATACGCGCGGCGACACCCGCCCAGTCGATGCCCGTGGCCTTGCTGATGAAGGGCACCGTGCGGCTGGCGCGAGGGTTGGCCTCCAGGCAGTACGCCACACCGTCCTTCAGGGCCCACTGCAGATTCAGCAGGCCCCGCACGCCCAGTTCCAGGGCCATGCGGCGACTCTGGGCCTTGACAGTCTCGAGCAGGCCCTCCTCGATGCCCAGGGGCGGGAACACCGCATAGCTGTCGCCACTGTGGACGCCCGCCTCCTCGATATGGGCCAGGACGCCGCAAATGGCCGTGTCCCTGCCATCGCACACCAGATCCACATCGAGTTCCTGGGCGCCATCCAGGTAGCGGTCCAGGAGGACCGGTTTGGTAGCGTCCACCGCCGCGGCCTCCCGGACATATTTCTCCAATCCAGCGTCATCGAAGACCACCGCCATGGCGCGCCCGCCCAAGACGAAGCTGGGTCGCACCATCACGGGGAAGCCGAGGCGGTGGGCGATTTCCCGGGCCTGATCGAGGCTGGCGGCCATGCCCCATTCCGCGGCAGGGATGCCAAGGCGCAACAATACCTGACCAAAACGATCCCGGTCCTCGGCGTCGAGGATGGTCCGGTGCGGTGTCCCCAGAAGTGGAATCCCAGCGGCTTCCAGTTCGCCCGCCAGCTTCAGCGGGGTCTGCCCGCCGAATTGCGTGAAGACGCCCAGGAGTTTGCCGTTTCCGGTCTTACGAGGCCCCTCCTGGGCCTCGCCCTTTGGGCGGAGCTTCGCTCCGTAGCCCTCCGCTCCTGCTCCGGCCTCCCGATCCACGATGGCTTTCACGTGTTCGAAGGTCAGGGGTTCGAAGTACAGGCGATCCGCCGTATCGAAGTCCGTACTCACGGTCTCGGGGTTGCAGTTGACGAGGATGGCTTCCACGCCGCTGGCGCGAATGGCTTCGACCGCTTGAACGCAGCAGCAGTCGAACTCCACACCCTGACCGATGCGGTTGGGACCCGAACCCAGCACGATGGCCTTGGGGCGACCCGAAGGCGGGGCCTCACTGCACACATCCTGTGCGCCGCCCTCGGATGAGGCCGTCTCCCAGGTTTGGTAAAGGTATGGGGTCTCTGCCTCGAACTCGCCGGCGCAGGTATCCACGCGTTTCGTGGCCGGGCGAAGGCCGAAGGATTCCCTTCGCCGCGCGACTTCGCCTTCGCGGGTTCCGCAGAAGCCCGCGATCTGCCCATCGCTGAAGCCTGCGCGCTTGGCTCTCTCCAGCAGTTCTTCCGGCAGGCGCTCCAGGCTGAAGCCGCGCAGGCGGCCTTCGAGAATGACGATCTCCTCCATTTCCCGCAGGAACCAGGGACTGATGCCCGTGAGTCGCGCCAGAGTCTCCACGGTATGGCCCGCCTTCAGCGCGTGGTAGAGCCAGAAGACTCGCTCGGGGCCGGGCGTCAGGAGATGCTCCCGGAGGCGTGTCAGGTCCAGCTTCCCTTCCAACACACCCGCGAGGCCATCGTGACCCGCTTCCAGGCTGCGCAAAGCCTTCTGAAGCGCCTCCTGAAAACTGCGCCCGATGGCCATGGCCTCGCCCACGCTTTTCATCTGTGTGCCCAGCACCGGCGAGGCCTGGGGGAACTTCTCGAAGGTGAAGCGGGGCACCTTGACCACCACATAATCGAACACGGGCTCGAAGGCCGCCTTGGTCTTGCCGGTGATGACATTGGGCAGTTCCCAAAGTCGGTAGCCGAGCGCCAATTTGGTGGCTACCCAGGCGATGGGGAAGCCCGTGGCCTTGCTGGCTAGCGCCGAGCTGCGGCTCACACGGGGATTCATTTCCACGACGATGAGGCGACCCGTTTCCTGCTGCAGGGCGAACTGCACATTGCTGCCGCCGGTCTCCACGCCCACACCCCGAATGACGGCCTTGGCGGCCTCGCGCATTCGCTGGTACTCGGGATCCGTGAGGGTCAGCGCAGGTGCGACGGTGATGCTATCCCCAGTGTGAATGCCCATGGGGTCTATATTCTCGATGGCGCAGATGATCACCACGTTGTCATCGAGATCGCGCACCACTTCCAGTTCGAATTCCTTCCAGCCCAGGATGCTCTCCTCCACCAGCACTTGGCGAATCGGGGAGAGGTCCAGGCCACCCCGCAGGATGGTCTCGAATTCTTCGATGTTGTAGGCGATGCCGCCACCGCTGCCGCCCAGGGTGAAGGAGGGCCGCAGGATCGCGGGAAAACCCGTGGTGGCCACCAGCGCGCGGCCCTCGTCCAGGCTATGCGCGAAGCCGCCCCGGCAGGTTTCCAGCCCCAGTTCCTCCATCAGGTGCTTGAACTGGGCGCGGTCCTCGCCGCGCTCGATGGCCTCCACCTGGGCCCCGATGAGCACGACGCCGCATCGCGCGAGCAGACCGGTCTTGGCAGCCTGTAGCGCCAGATTCAAGGCCGTCTGGCCGCCCACCGTGGGCAGGATCGCATCGGGCTTCTCGCGTTCGAGGATCTTTTCCAAGACGGCCAGCGTGAGCGGTTCGATGTAGGTTGCATCCGCCCGTTTCGGATCCGTCATGATCGACGCCGGATTGGAATTCAGCAGGATCGTCCGAATGCCTTCCTCGCGAAGGGCCTTCAGCGCTTGCGTTCCCGAGTAGTCGAACTCGCAGGCCTGACCGATCTGGATGGGACCGGAGCCGAGCACGAGGACGGAGGCGATATCAGAGCGTTTCGGCATGGTGTGCCTCCATCAGCCGCACAAAGTCCCCAAAGGCGCCACGGGCGTCGTGGGGGCCGGGGCTGGCCTCGGGGTGGTGTTGCAGGCTGAAGATGGGCAGGCGCCTGTGCCGCAAACCCTCCACGGTGCCATCGCTGAGGTGGCGGTGGGTCACTTCGACCTCTGAAGGCAGGCTCGCCTCGTCCACCGCGAAGCCGTGGTTCTGGGCCGTGATCTGGACCCGGCCCGTGGCCACCTCCAGCACCGGCTGGTTGGCGCCGCGGTGGCCGTATTTCAGTTTAAAGGTGCGGCCACCAAAGGCGTGGCCCAGCAACTGGTGTCCCAGGCAGATGGCGAAGATGGGCAACCTCCCGATGCTGGCGCCCACTTCCTCCTGCATGGCCTTGAGCGCGGCGGGATCACCCGGTCCGTTGCTTAAAAAGAGCCCCCCGAAGCGGCTCGCCGTGAGTTCCCTGGCCGGGGTATCCCAGGGAAAGACCTCCAGGTGCAGACCCGCGCCGCGAAGCTGGTTCAGAATGGAGGCCTTGATGCCGCCATCGAGTACGGCGACGCGAAATTTCGCTTTTGGGTCCGGGATTTCATAGTGGTCCCGACAGCTCACGATTTCGACAAGAGCCTGGCCTGACATTTCGGGGAGTTGGGAGGCCTTGAGTCCCCCCACATCCAGGGTTCCATCAGCTTCAGTCCAGATGAGCCCGGGTTGGGCTCCGGCGCTGCGGAGATGCTGGGTGAGGGCGCGGGTATCCAGTTCAGTCATGATCGACACCCGGTGGTGGCGGAGCCAGGAACCCAGATCGCCCTCAGAAAACACATGATCGGGTGCGTTCGTGAGGCGTCGACAGAGCAGCGCGGCGGCCCAGGGCCGGGGTGCCTCGTTCAGGTCCGGGTGGATGCCGTAGATGCCCTGCTCGGGAAAGGTCATCACGACCATCTGGCCGGCAAAACTTGGATCCGTGAGGATTTCCTGGTAGCCCATCATGGCCGTGGTGAAGACGGCCTCGCCACTACCGCCGAAGCCCAGCGGCGCCCGCCCACGGAAGATGCTGCCGTCCTTCAGGATCAGGTGTGCCTTCACGCCGCCTCCTTTACGAAAAGCGCCGCCAGGCTTGCTCTGGCGGCGCTTCGAGGATCCAGCCCCGCTTCAGGGCCTTGAGGATTGTGGGGTCAAATTGAAACGAGAAACAGTCTCGATTTTTCGAGAACACTTGCGAGACAATGACTTTTCCCCTTCAGAAGCGATCCTGTCCACCTGAACCACCTCATTGACGAGCTGAACTCCATGTGGTCCGGTGACGATCTCTACTTCATGAAGCTGGCCCTGGAGGCCGCGGAACAGGCGGACCGGGAAGACGAAGTGCCCATTGGCGCGGTGCTGGTACTCGATGGCAAGCTCGTGGCGCGGGGCTACAACTGCCCCATCGGCCACCACGATCCCAGCGCCCATGCAGAGATCATGGCGTTGCGCAGCGCCTGCGACTGGCTGAAGAACTACCGCATGACGGGTGCCACGCTGTACGTGACCCTGGAGCCCTGCCTCATGTGCTTCGGCGCCCTCGTCCACGCTCGGGTGGAGCGGGTGATCTACGGTGCCCCGGATCCCAAGGTGGGTGTGTCCCAGTGGGGCGAACTGATTGAGCGGGCCAACCTCAATCACCGTTTCGTGGTGGAAGGCGGCCTGCTCGAGGCTGAGTGTCGCGAGATGCTACAGATATTTTTCAGGCGGCGGCGGGGCTGATCAGTTCCTGACCACCCGTCGGGCATCCAGCATGTGGACGGCGAAACTGCCCAGCCAGTGTTCGCCCTCGTAGCCGCCCGAGGCGATGAAGGGCAGGGAGGCGCGGGCGTGGACATCGGCGGTGCGCAGCAGCGCCTCACGCCGCAGATCCTTGGATCCCAGGGCCGTGGAGATGGCATAGAGACACCGCGCCCGGCTTAGGTTGAGGCCATCCAAGTGGACGATCTTGGGATCGGTGCGATCCGAGACCTTGGCAGGAACGAGCAATCCATCCTTCAGCAATTCCGGCAGGAAGGCCGTCACCCATACGCGGAACTCGGACTTCGGCAGCACCTTCGCCATGAGGGCGCTCTCCTCCAGGCAGGCCGACAGGAAGTCCTCGCCGCCGGGTTCCCAGGCAATGGGACCGTTGCGGTCCACGCCGAAGTAGGTGCGGGTGCGCTCGCAGATGAGTGTTTCCAGGCGACTGTCCTTGGCCGTGCGGGCATAGTCCAGCGCCAGCGAAAGGCTGAAGGCGGTGTTGGGATGTACGCCCGTGCGGATGGGGTAGGTCTGCCGGGGCAGGAAGTCCAGGAAGGCTCCCGTCACGCGGTTCGCCAACGGTTGCAGGTGGGTGGACCAGCGCCGCCCTTCGGGCGAATCCCAGGC
Source organism: uncultured Holophagaceae bacterium (assembly GCA_903868115.1). Taxonomy (GTDB): domain Bacteria; phylum Acidobacteriota; class Holophagae; order Holophagales; family Holophagaceae; genus JAYREN01. The sequence continues at coordinate 1,801 of CAIPUA010000418.1, read as the reverse complement.
CCGCAGTTCCGCAGCCAGCTTCAGGAGCCAAGCCCAGCCGTAGGTGCGCTCGAAACTCTTGCGGTTGGGTTGGGTGAAGTAGGCCACCTCAGAGGCGATACGAGCCGGGGTGAGGTGCTCCTCGAGCACCGCACGGATCTCCTTGGCCTCCGGCAGGTCTGGGAAATCCCGCAGCACCTTCACCAGCATCCAGTGGCCGTGGACCGAGGAGTGCCAGTCGAAGCAACCGTAAAAGGCCGGATGCAAAACCTTCGGTGACTGCACTTCGGCCGCACCGTTCATCACATGGTCCAGTTTGTTCGGGTATTCCTGCCGCACACACTTCAGCGCCAACTTCGCGAAGTGTGAAGCGCCCGCCACATCAAGGGCCAGTTCCACATCCTGCGGCGCAGCCTGGAGCACAACCGCTGGGATTGTCCAGAGCAGGGCCATCGAACCGCAAACACCCATTGAAACCTCCTGGTATCGAGGATTGTAGGCGGAGAGCGCCCATGCACGGCACTGAATCCTGATACAATCACCCCTCTGGAGAGATGGCCGAGTGGTTGAAGGCGCCTGACTCGAAATCAGGTGACGGGGTGACCCGTTCGGGGGTTCGAATCCCTCTCTCTCCGCCAGTTTCAGCCGCCTTCCTGGGTTTTCAGGTGCCGCCGGGTCAGGCCTTGGACTAGCCTGCGGAAGAAGGTGGCCTGTTCGGGGTTCCAGGTGATGTAGAGGCGGGCCTTCAGGTCCGTCACGAGGGGGCGCCAAGCTTCGGCTTCGCCACCCCGGCCCAGCACCAGGATCGGGCAGCCTGGGGGTTGCGCCTCCAGCAGGCTGCGCAGGCGGTGGCGCTCTTCGCCATCGGTGCCCACGGTGTCTACCAGCAGAAGGATGGGGGGTGGCTGCAGGGCTTCCTTGAATGGGCCCATCACGGGCGGGGCGCTCCTGAGCTCGTGGAGACCTTCCAGGGCATGGGCTATCTCGGCGGCAAGCAGGGCATCCCGTGAAACCAGCAGAATGCCCTTGGGTGGGAGTTTGGGCTTGGCTGCCTGCTCGGCCCTGGCTCTGAGTTCGGCGCGGTTTTCCCAGTGGCGGCGGGCCTCCTCGATGCGGGGGGCCATCCACTCCTGGATCTGTATCGCGCTGCCAACCAAAGAGATGGGATCGAACTTCAGGCCAAGGTACTGGCCTTGGGAATGGCAGACCCGGGCCTCCAGGCGCAGGCTTGGCCCTTGGTCCAGGCTCAGGGAGATAGAGAGCATTCGCCCCGTCTGGAATCCATCCGTGGGGATGGGTTCCATGCAGAACACTCCGGCGCCAAGGGTCGAGAGGTTCTCCAGGGAAATTCGAAGGAGGTTCCCAGCCTGGCTTCCTAGGGCGCCCTGGCAGCGTCCCACCCGATCCAGTCGGTAGGCTTCGCGTTGCTCGTCGGGTTCCAGGCGGTCTGGAATGGCAAGGCGCAAGGTGCGACGCTGTTCGCCCTGTTCATAGCCCAGGACGTGGGTGAGCCCTCCCATGAAGGTGAGTCCCCAAGGGAAGCGCAGTTTCAAGGGCTGCTGCCCAAGGGCATGTCGGGCGGCTTCTCGACTCATGGTGGCCCGAACCCTGAGTTCCCCGTTCACGATCTCCATCAGCCGGGAATCGAAACTGAGGTAGGGCGTGGCCAGGAGACAGGACTGCCGACGCGTGCAAAGCTCCTCTATAACTTCGTCTCTGAAGGCACCTTCGAGAGTGCCCTGGGCCTTGGGGGATTCCCTGAAGGGCACTTTCACCGGCGCTCTCCGGGGGGCCCCGGTTCCTGAGGTGCCAGGGGCCCTTC
>CAIPUA010000417.1 GCA_903868115.1 uncultured Holophagaceae bacterium | reverse complement strand
GCAGTCCATCCCTGGCACGGATCCTTTCAGCCAGCGCGCCCAGTCCGGAGCGGAGCAGGGTCCAATCCTCCAGCACTCGAGCGAAGACCTCTCTTTCCACGTCATTCATGGGACCGGACCCGAAAGCCCGGAGCGCCTGGTCTACCACCTGCACCCGACGAGGCAATTGGTTAGCGAATCCCCACCTCAGACTCCGGTTCATGTGCACCCCCCGCACCGTGCCGCCCATCAGTGAAAATTCCTTTTCGGCTTGGCGGAGCCATACCAAGCGCAGGCGTTCTGCCTCGAGCCCCGCTCGAGAACCGTGTATCCGGGAATGGATACGAGCCCGCTCCACGAGGACATCCACACCCGAAAAAAGCAGGACCGACAGGAGACCAATGCCCAGGAATCTCGGCGCCGTCCTTGGCAGGCCACCCGACCGGTGTAGCGCCACGAGTCCGGGCGCCAGCAGCGCGGAACCTACTACCAGGCGCCAGCTCGCACCATAGGCTGCGAGGGCCTGCGTCAGGCCGGGCTGAGCGAAAGGCAATCCCCCGAACAGTACGCCCCCCGAAAACAGCCAGGCGAGCCCGATGCCCCCGGTCAGGAGTGCCGGCCAGGCTTCGAGCGTGGACGAAGCGGAGGAACGCCAGGGCAAAATGCCCAAAATCACAAAGGCAATGCAGAGGACCAAGGGGACCGCGCCCAGGATGTCTCCGGGCGGATGGAAGCCGCCCCGCAAGAGACTATAGTTCATGGAAGCAGCTACGAGGCCCGCCAGCGCAGCGGCCCCCGGGCGCCATCTCGGCGACGTCAGGAACTGCAGTCCGAGGCACAGGGCAAGGGTCATGCTGGCGTGCCCACTGGGAAATCCAATGGCGAGCGAGAAGGGAAACCCGAGTTCTCCCAGCATCCGTGGCATGAACTCCCGGATGCTCATGACGAGCATTGCCACGCCAACGAGGAGAATCAGCGCCGCCCCCAACCTTCGCGGAAAGCGGCGAGTGCGCTGCCACCGAAGCAGGCAGCCCAGGCCCAGGAGGCCCCCCCCGGCGAGGACCAGCGCACCGAGGGGACGCGGGATGGCCGCGAAGATCCTGCCGTAAAAAGGCCCCCGGAATACCTCGCTTCCAGCCGTGGACAGGCGATCAAAAGCCCAGATAGTGCCAGGCCCGAGGGTGGCCCAGGCCAGGATTCCGAAGAGCAGGGCCGCCACGAGCGCGCTCCGGAGTGCGTCCACAGGCCTACCACCCCATATTGGGGACTTCACCCGCCCCCCTGAAAGCGAAGAGGGCAAGGCATTTCCATCAGGATCGGGGGAACCCGTGCCGCTCATTCACGCTTCTCCCGGTTCCTCAGCCGAGATGGCCGGCGACAGCGGCGGGCCGCCGGGGCTGCTGGGGTCGTGGGGCAGGCTGCCCCGAGGGGAACGGAGGTAGACGAAGGGGGTGGCGTGAAGGAAGTTGGACACGCGTGAGGTGTAGACATCCGCGTAGCGTTCCACTTGACGGGCCAGATGGCTCTTGTCGTTGCCGGCGCGGGTGAGAAGCCCCCAGCGGCTGTTGGTCAGCTCCGTGGAAGCCCTGGCCAGGGGAGCGATTTCGGCATCCAGGGCCGAAAGGCGGCTGCGGAGTTCCTGGATGGAGGTCTCAAGTTCGGCGGGGCTCAAGGAGGGTGCGGGTCCGTACCGGCCCCGAAGGCGCTGGAGCGAAATCCGCGCCTGGGAAAGCTGGGATTCCAGGCGCTCCTTTTCTTCCATGCGCGCTGCCAGCACCAGTTCCGTGTCCCGGAAGGATTCCAGCGCGGCCACTTCGGCTTCCAGTTCCGGCAACACCAGGGCCGTGCGCCACCGCAGGAGGCGCTTGCTCACATGCACATCGCCGAACATGTGGTCGCCCACATACAGGATCTGTTCTCCGGAAATGCCCAGATCCTGCTCCACCTGGGCCGCACAGCCGCCAAGGTAGGCGCGGCCAGGCTGCAGGGGACCCACCAGGGGACGCAGCAGGCCGTCGTCCGTCACGATTTCGAAGAAGAGGGCACGCTCCGTGAAGAAATCCGGCTTGCGGGCGCTGACGATGACGAGATCGAAAAGTTGGCGCCAGGTCATGCCGCCCGGCAGGAAGGGGTCGTAGGCGAAGGTCATCATCCGCTGGGTGAAGCTCCATTCGGAGTTGGTGATGAGCACCAGCTTCTTGCCTGCGGTCCGCTGATCGAGCAGGGCGAGCGCGGCCTCGGAATCCAGCACCACGAAGCGCTCGGGGGCGGCGGCGATCTCGGCCTTGAGCTTGCCCTCCAGGTGCTGGGCATCCACCTTGGCCCGCACTCGGCGATAAAGCTCCTCGTAGCCTCTCACCTTGGGCAGTTTCCCCTGGTCCAGGAGCTCCACCATCTGCGCGTAGAGACAGCCCTCGGACAGTGAGAAGAGCGTGTTCAGGAAGACCCAGCGGTCCTCGGCCAGATCCACCAGCACATGGGTGTAGACATCCCGCTGGGTGGCGAAATCCAGGGCCTGGGTGCCGTGCATGGCCCGCTTGATGAAGCCGAAGCGGTTGGCCTTCACCAGATTGCCCAGTTCCGTGTCGATGATCAGGCCCCGGGCCACCATCTCCGGATCGAAGACCAGCTCCTCCACGGGCCAGCCCTCGGCCAGGAAGCTCTCCAGAACCATTTCGTAGACGCGCCGCTCGAACACGTCCGCCCGGTAGCCCACCAGGGTGTAGTCCATGTCGTAGCCGATGGCCCGCAGAGCCCGGAAATTCAGAGTCCGGTTGCAGAAGACACCGCGCCCCCGCGGGAGCTCACGGGGAGGATCAGGGAAGGCAGAAGCGTTCAGCATCCAAGCCAGGATAGCAACAGGAGGTGACGATCAGGAGACGGACGGGAAACCCATGTGCCTGGCCATCGGCGGTTCCCCCTTTTCCGTGATCGCAAGCCGAAGGCGCAGCGGGAACGGAGGGCGAGGGGAGAAGTCTCAGGGCTTGAGGGTGCCCATCATCCTCGGGTACGGCGCGGTCTCCCGGACATGCGGCAGCTTGCAAATCCACGCCACGGCGCGCTCGAGGCCCAGCCCGAAACCGGCGTGGGGTACGCTGCCGTACTTGCGGACATCCAAGTACCACTCGTAGTCCTTGCGATCCAGCTGTTCGTGCTTGATCTGGTCCAGCAGATACTGCAGGCTGGAAGCGCGCTCACCGCCGCCGATGACCTCGCCGTAGCCTACAGGTGCCAGCAGATCCGCGCCCAGGGCCAGCTTGGGGTCCTCTGAATCGGGTTCCATGTAGAAGGCCTTGAAGGCTTTCGGGAAGTGGTGGACCCACAGGGGCCGATCCAGGGCGTTCATGAGGATGGTCTCGTCGTCGTTGCCGAAATCCTCGCCCCAGTTGATGTCGCTGCCCAGTTCCTTGAGTTTCTCCACCGCTTCGGTGTAGGTCATGCGGCCGAAGGTGACGGCCAGGGCCCGTTCCAGAGGGGCCAGATCGCGTTCCAGGATGGCGAGCTCTTCCTGCCGGCCCTCCAGCACCCGCTGGACCATGAACTTGGTAAGGCGTTCGCCCAATACCATCACATCCTCGAGATGGGCGAAGGCCATCTCGGGCTCCACCATCCAGAACTCCGTGAGGTGGCGGCGGGTCTTGCTCTTCTCGGCGCGGAAGGTGGGACCGAAGCAGTAGGTCTTGCCGAAGGCGGCGAGCCCCGGCTCCTGGTAGAGTTGGCCCGACTGGCTCAGGAAGGCCATCCCTTCATCGAAATAAGGCGTGCTGAAGAGAGTCGAGGTGCCTTCGCAGGCGCTGGGCGTGAGGATCGGCGAATCGAGGAGCGTGAAGCCATCCTCGTCGAAGAAATCGCGGATAGCCTTCGCCAGTGTGTGCCGGATGCGCAGGATGGCCCACTGGCGCTTGCTGCGCAGCCAAAGGTGGCGGTTCTCCATCAGAAAGGCCGTGCCGTGCTCCTTGGGGGTGATGGGATAGTCGACGCTCTCGCCCACCAGAGTGAGGGATTTCACCAGCAGTTCGGGCGCGCCACTCTTGGGATGGGTCTGCACGGTGCCTGTCACGGTGATGGCGGATTCCTGGGTGAGGCGCCCCGCCAGCTCGTAGCTCTCCGGTTCCGCGTCGTTGGCACCCACCACGCACTGCACGAAGCCGCTGCCATCGCGGAGTTCGATGAAACGCATCTTGGAGGTGCGCGCGTTCCGGACCCAGCCGCGCAGGGTGACGACAGCACCCACATGCTGCTTCAAGTGGCGGATTTCGACGATAGAGGCACTCACGGACGACTCCCGGGACAATCCCCCATCATCGCGCGCCCGGCTTCTCCGAGGAAGTGCTCACGTCTGTCGACCGCCGATGTCGCGGAATTTCTGGCCAATGGCGGCCTGGAGACCACGAATATGGTTCAGCACGCGCTCCAGTTTCTGTCGGGCGATGTCCTGGTACTGGATCTGCTGCAGCAGGTTGAAGAGTTCGTCCTGGATGGCCTGGGTGTTTTTCTCCAGCTCCGCCAGGATGGCATCCTGGCCTTGCAGACGGCCCAGGCTCACCTCCTGTTTGAGGCGCACCATGCTCTGGAAACTAACGTCAGCGCCTGCAAGCATGAGTTCAATCCGGGCCACCACCTTGGCCATTTCATCTTCGGTGTGCTGGATCGCGGCTTCCATCTGGGGGATGATCCGGCCGCTGTCGAGCTTGGATTTTTCGGGGGCCATCTCGATCAGGTGGCGAAGCGAGTCGTCCATCTTCCGTTCGAGATTGAGGTCCTCGGCGCTAACGCGAACGATCCGCTCACCTCCCAGAGCGATGATCAGGGAGGTGTCCAGCAGAATGGTGACGCGTTCGTTCTGGAGCAGAAAGCCTGCGACCCAGGCACCGTCTTTCCCCGCCAGAATGGGCCCAGCGGGGGCGTGTTCCTCCGCGGAGGCCGTGATGACCGAATCGACATGATCCACCAGCACACCGACTAGGTTTCCGACCAGGGAGAGAATCAGGATGTTGTGAGCGGTGTTGGCCTCGAGGGCGGGCATGCCCAGGCGCACGCGGAGATTGACCACGGGCACCACGCTGCCCCTCATATCGAGCAGACCCTCGACGCCCTTGGGCATATGGGGCATGCGGTTCAGTTCGCGATAGGGGGAAATCTCCGCGACCTGGGAAAGGGGCACGCCGTAGGTGCGATCCTGCAAGGTGAAGGTGAGGTACTGGCGCGCTCCGGTGTGCTCCCGCGCAGCCGTCGGCTGGAGGGTCGACGCGAGCGGCGGCGCCGCAGCCAGACTCACAAGGCCTCCTGCACCGCCAGGGTCATCAGCTCGGCAGGATCCAGGATGAGCACGACGCCACCATCACCCATGACGCTGGCCCCTGAGATTCCAGGCAGGCTGGCCAAGTAGGGTGCCAGGGGTTTGATGACCATCTCTTGGCGACGAATGAGGGAATCGACGATGAGGCCCATGCGACGACCGGCGGTAGAAATCACCACCACGGGCAGTTCCTCCCCCTCGAGCAGCTTGCCCTCTTCTCGGTCATGGAAATTGAGCAGTTCCCGGAGCTGAGTGATGCCCAGCACCTCGCCACGCAGGTTGATGGCCTTGCGCCGCGTTAGGTGAGAAACGGTTTCGGGTGCCACGAGCAAGGTCTCTTCCACGGCCGTACCGGGAACGGCGAAGACCTGCCCGCCAGAGCGCATCAGCAGCGCATCGATGATCGCCAGCGTGAGGGGGAGCTTCAGAGTGAAGATCGAGCCCTTGCCCACGACGCTCTGGACCGAGACATGACCATTCAGGCGGCGGACATTGGAGCGGACCACATCCATGCCGACGCCGCGGCCCGAGATGTCCGTCACTTTGGCGGCGGTGCTGAAGCCAGCCAGGAAGACCAGATTGATGGCTTCCTCATCCGACATCGCCTCGGCGCGCTCAACGCTGAGAATGCCTTTCTCGATGGCCTTGGCGCGAATCACGGCGGGGTCGATACCCTTGCCGTCATCCTCGATCTCCACCAGTACGGAATCGCCTTCATGGCGGGCCCGAAGGATCACGATGCCCGTCTCGGATTTCCCGGATTTGACGCGGGCCTCGGGCATCTCAACGCCATGGTCGGCGCTGTTGCGGATGAGATGAATGAGCGGGTCGCTGAGTTCTTCGATCAGGCTCTTGTCGATCTCGGTATCTTCGCCCACCATCTGCAGCTCAATCTTTTTTCCGCTGGCCTTGGCGAGGTCCCGGAGCATGCGGGGGAACTTGCTGAAGATGGTCTTCACGGGGACCATGCGGATGCCCAGCACGGAGGCCTGGATTTCCTTGGAGACCTGATCGAGGTAGACGCTGCCTTTGCGAAGCTCCTTGACGAGATCGCTCGCGGCGCCTTCCGTGACTTCAACTTCGAAGCGCTCGACCACATGGTTGATCATTGTTTTGCATATGATCAGTTCGGCCACGGTGTTCATGAAGGTGTCCAGCTTGAGCTGGCTGACGCGGATCGTATCGGAGCCCTTGTCGGTCTTTTCTGGTGCGGCGGTCTTCTTGGCGCCCGTATCCACCGGCGCTTCGGGTGCAGGAGCCTCCGGCGCTTGGACTGCCGCTGGGAGAGCCTGCACCGCGGGCGGAGGTGTCTCCACCTTGTCAGGTCCCGTGGCGGCAAGGGACCGGGCGCCTTCGGGACCCACCAGGAAGTACTCCATGCGGACATTCTTGACGCCATCGAAGATTTTCTGAACCGTTTCCAGTGATTCCGAGGGCTGGATGAAGAGGACCAGATCGAAGTGGAACTGGTCGTGCTGGAAGGCGTCCAGATCCGTGGACGCAGTCATTATGTGCGAGGAATGGACGAGCTTGCCAACCAGGTCTGCCATGGGGAGCATCGACAGCGGATTGAAGGGTGTACCCATGATCTCGGGTTGGAGTTTGGCCTTGATGGCCACCAGCGAGATGTCCTGGGCGACCAGCTCCTCCAGGATTTTGCGGGAAGGGGCATCCAGGTTGCTGAGGCCCGCGGGAAGAACCAGGGCGCCGACGGGAGAAGCCTGAACGGGAGCAGGTGCGGCAGCCGCAGGCGTGGGCGTTCCACCGCTGCGGAGGGTCTCGAGGCGATGGATCAGGTCTGCGGTATTGGGATCCGCGGGCGTACCCTGCTTGCGGAGATTCACCCCCACGTCCTCGACCAGGACCTTGAGCATGTCCACCGTTTCAAAGAGGAGTTCCATGACCTCGGGTGTTACGACCATGCGCCCCTTGCGGAGCTCATCCAGGATGTTTTCGCCGATGTGGGAGAGCGACTGGACTTTCGCGAGCCCCAGGAAGCCGGAGGCGCCCTTGATGGTGTGCACGCTGCGGAAGATGCCGTTGAGGATATCCAGATCCTGCGGGTTCCCTTCCAGCACGAGAAAGTTCTGCTCGATGAGCTCGAAGTGCTCACCGGCCTCGACCAGAAAGTCTTCGTAGAAGCTGGGATCGTCCAGGGAAAATTCGCTCATGATTCAGCCCTCTTCCTGCTCTGGAAGGACTCGACGAGCTGGCGGCCCTCTGTGTCCGTGAGGAGCTGCTGGATGTCCAGGAGGAAGACCACGCCGGCCTCGGTCCGAGCCACCTTGGTGATGTAGGCATTCGCCCCGGCGGCGGTGACGCGCGGTGGTTCCTCTAGCTTGCGCTGGTCGACATTCTTGACTTCGTCCACCGAATCGACCACCAAGCCTGTGAAGACGCCGCCGATGGGGGTGATGATAATGCGGGAGAGGCTGGTGCGCTCCTTGCGGGGCAGGCCGAAGCGATCGCGGAGATCGATGACCGGCATGACCTCGCCCCGCAGATTCAGCACGCCCTCGATGAAGGAAGGTGCCCGCGGCACGGGGGTGACGAGGCCCGCCATGATGATCTCGCGGACCTCGTGCAGTCGGAGGCTGTAGGCTTCGTCGCCGAGGCGGAAGACCACGAGGGGCAGATCGTGACTCTCCACGACCGCTTCCTGGGCGCGACGATCCGTCAGGGTCGTCCCCAGGGCGGCGATCTTCGCCTGGTCCTCGCCGGCGATGACATCGAGGACCTTGAGCAGGCTCACCATCCGATCCGAACGCACCACCACGCCTTCGAACTTGGCGGCCTCGGATTCCGAGAGCGTGTGGGGAGGCGGCAGCACATCCTCATCCCGCACCCGAATGATCTCCTGGATGCCGTCCACGGCGATGCCGACCCGGGCCTCACCAAAGGAAAGCAGGATGACCATCTCGCGATGCGCCGTGGTGCCGTCGTCCTCCACGGGGAGCAGTTGAATGAAGTCGAGGAGCGGCAGGACCTGGTCCCGCAGACAGATCACGCCCATCACATATTTGGGGGCATCCGGAACCTTCGTCACCGGCGGCAGTTCGATGATCTCCTCCACCAGTTGGAGATTGACCCCGAAGGATTCGCGACCCAAGGCGAAGGTGACGTAGGGTATCTCGGTCTCCACCTGTTCCTGGTAACCGTCCGAACCCACGCCGCCAAAGGCAGGGGAACCGGAGTTGTTTTCGAGGAGCAGTTCCCGCTGGCTGAATTCGGAGCTGTCGAGGATTTTATCGAGGTCGATCAGGGTGATGAGGCGACTGCCCACGGTCACCATGCCAGCCAGGTAGTCGCTGCGCACACCTGCCACCAGAGGAGGTGTTTCCAGGATGGTGAGGTTCTCCACGCGGACCACCTCGGCGACGGAATCCACCTGGAGGCCGGTGGGTTGGCCGGCGAGGTTGAGAATGATGATCCGGGTCTTGGGCGTGGGTTCGGCGGGGGCGAGATGGAAACGGAGGCGGCTATCGAGGACGGGGATGATGATGCCCCGCAGATTCACCACGCCGAGCACGAAGCTGGGCGCGCCGGGAACGGGCGTGATGCCGGAGCGCGGGGTGATCTCCTGCACCCGGTCGATGTCCAGGCCGAACTCGACCGAATCCAGAGTGAAGGTGACGAGCTGGCCAGAGGGCACGAGGTCCCGGATGTTCCGAGTCTGGAGGTCCGCGGTGGGCATGGTTCAACTCTTCTGCTGACTGCGCTTGAATTCCTCGATCACGGTATCCGCGTGGGTTTTCCGCTCATCGGGGGTGGTGCCGGTCTGGGCGATGGTCCGACTGATGTTGGCCCGCTCCCCCTCGCTCTTGAGACCGGTGCCCAGCAGATCGACGATGTAATCGTGGATCTGGCGCAGGTGGTAGACGATCCGCTCGAGTTTCTGACGCGTGATGTCCTGGAACTGCATCAGGTCCATGGCCTCGTAGACCTTGTCCTGGATGGTTTTTCCCGCGGACATGATCTCGTGCAGGGCCTGCTGAACCGCACCGTCCTGGGCGCCGGGCTGCTGCATGACCTGGGTGATGAGGTCCTGCTGCTTCAAGACGAGTTGGCTGATCGTGTCCAACTGGTCCATGACCTTGTTGGTCTCCCGCTCGGTGACGGCTGTTACCGCATCGATTTCGGAAATGACTTCGCCTTCCTTGTCGGCTGCCACTGCGGACCCTTTGGGGGCGGGAGGGGCAGGCGCGGGAGCCGCCGGGGTTTCCTTGGCCTTCTTCCCTTTTCCCGCAGGCTTCTCGCCAACATGCAACAAGGCATCAATTTCAGACTGATCCATGGGACCCCCGGGGCGTTATCCGAGAAGGGACTCGATCTTTTCCTTCAGCGTATCGGGGGTGAAGGGTTTCACGACGTAGTTGTTCACGCCCGCCTGAAGGGCCGCGACGATGTCTTCCTTGGCGGCGTTGGTCGTCACCATGAGAATGGGGATGCTGGAATTCGTGGTGCGCACGACGGTGACGAACTCCAGTCCATCCATCTCAGGCATGTTCCAGTCCGTGATGATCATTTCCACGCCGCCCTGGCCGAGCTTCTCAAGGCCAGCCTTGCCGTGCTCCGCCTCGATCACATCGGAATATCCGATGCGGGAAAGCGTATTGATGATGATGCGGCGCATCGTCGATGAGTCGTCCACGATCAGGATCTTCAAGGGAGTCTCCTTCGAAAAGTTCGGGGGCTAGTGCGCATTTGCAGGGGCGGTGGCTTCGATGAATTTTAGAAGCGCGGCCCAGTCATCGGGATAAACATTGAGAAATTTTATTCCAAGTTCGTAGCCGCCCGCATCCATTTGCTCGACACGGACGACCTGCCCAACGGCCACCAGGGGGCGGGCATCCTTGTCGCTGGCCGGGCCAAAGGTGTGCTGGTGTTTCCCCCAGCCTGGGATCCTGACTTCCAGCTTGAGCAGCGTGCCCAAGGGATATTCCCGGGGGGAGCTGAGCAGGAGTCCCCCGCCGGAGACATCCTTGAAGACGCTTTCAGAGGGCTCCGGAATACTCGAGAAGGTCAATTCCTGGAACCCCACGGTGGCTCCCAGGGGAATGCGGGTGAATTGGCGGCGTTCGGAAGGCATGGCTCTTAACTCTCATGGGTCGATCGGTCATTCCGGCCGGGGACCTGAATTCTGGATGGTGGGTGGCCGGGGAGCAAGTAGATTTCTGCCTGAGGCTATTCCCTCCAGACTACCTCAAAGGGGCGGATATCGTGTTCGATGCCCTTCAGGCTCACGGGATCCAGTTGTCGCAGATTGTCCAGGCCGAGAATTTCGGCGGTCCGCGGCCCGATCACGACCTGATTCGGCTTGGCCACAGAGCTTTCGAGCCGGGAGGCCAAGTTCACAGTAGAACCCATGACCGTATAGTCCATGCGTTTCTCGCACCCGATATCGCCTGCGAAGGCCTCCCCGCTGTTGACGCCGATCCTCATCCGGAGCTCGGGATAGCCCTCCGGGCGGTCCTTGTTCATGAATTCCAGCGCCTGCTGCATCGCCACGGCGGCCTCCACGGCATGGCGCGCGTGGTCCGGGTCCGGGGCGGGCGCCCCGAAGAAGGCCATGATGGCGTCCCCGATGTATTTGTCGAGGGTGCCACCGCGGGCGAAGATCTGGTCGGTCATGACCTCGAAGGAACGGTTGAGGATCGCGGCCAATTGGAGGGGTTCCATCCCCTCGCTCATGCGAGTGAACCCCGAGATGTCGGCAAACAGGACACTGATCTCACAGCGCCGGGCCTGGAGGATGGGCGCGTCCAGGCTCTGCGCGGCCTTCAAAATCTCGCTGACGACCTGGGGACTGTGGTAGCGCTCGAGGCGCTGGCGAAAGCGGGCTTCGCGCTCGCGCTGAATGCCCACGGCTGCGAAGTTGCCCATGGCCGAAAGGAGATGCTCATCCTCCCGTTTAAAGCCCCCCTTGTTCAGGCTGGATTCCAGGTAGATCACGCCCAAGGCCTGATCGTCCACGATGAGCGGCGTGCAGAGGGCGGAGGTGATGCCATGGATCTTGATGCTTTCGCCGGCCGCGAAGCGGGGATCCACCCGGGCATCGGTCGTCAGGATCGTCACCCGATCCTTCATGGCCGTGCGGGCGATGGTGCGGCTTATGGGATTCGTGATGGCGCCGATTTTCTCCTCCCAGACCAGCTCGGGGACGAGTTCGCCCGCAGGATCGGCGAGGAGGATGAAACCACGCTGGCAGGGAATCTGGCCCGTCACCAGGGTCATCACCGAATCCAGAAACTCCTGCAGGCTGGCGGCGCGCAGCAGTTGGCCGGCCATGGTCGCGAGGCGCTGGAAGAGGGCCCCCACTTCGAAGGAAGGCTTCTCGGCCTGATGCTTGGCCAGCATGGCCTCCAGGCTGGCGTGGGGGACCATGATGCTGCCCGAGGCATCGAAGGCCCGGTCCTCCAGAGAGATCTTCGACTCGGTGGAGCCCTTGGGAGGCACCACCGTGGGCATGAGCATCGAGGTGAAGACGGCGTCCCGAGTCTCGGTGGGCCCTTCCGGCACCCATTGGACGGGAATTTCGCCCAGGAGCACCGTGTCCCCCAGCCGAAAAGGGGTGGGGATCGCCACCGAGGCCCCGTTCAATGTCGTTCCATTCAGGGATTTCAGGTCCATGACATGGGGCTTGCCGTCCTTCAGGAAGAAGCGGGAATGCACCCGGCTGACGGCGTTGGAGGCCACTCGGATGGAGGCAGCATCGCCCCTGCCCACAGTTACCCCCTCGTCGGTCAATTCGACCGGGTGCCGGGCGCCTTCCACCAGCAAGGTGATCTTCATCGTGAACGGGTCCAAAAAAAGTGATTCGAGTCTATCACGGAGGCTTTTCGGCAGGAGTCCGTCCAAAGTATTTGCCGATTCTCGGAGCACACTTGGACGGGCTCCTTGGCGTTACCCTGTTGAGTTCCGATCCCATCCGGGTCGGCCGGAGCAAATCGATGACCAAGGTTGGTTTCATTTCGCTGGGATGCCCGAAAAACCTTGTGGATACCGAGGTGATGCTGGGGCACCTGCGGCTCAAGGGCTTCACCCTCACCCGTTCGATGGAGGAGGCCGAGGTCCTGGTGGTCAATACCTGTGGCTTCATCGAACCCGCCAAGAAGGAATCCATCGAGGCCATCCTCGAGGCCGCCGCCATGAAGGAAACCGGCGCCTGCCGCAAGCTGATCGTGGCGGGCTGCCTGGTGGAGCGCTACCGGGACGACCTGCTGGCGGACATTCCCGAAATCGACGCCTGCCTGGGCACCCGGGATATCGAGCACATCGCCGAGATCATCGGCGCCGATGACCGCCTCTTCGAGCCCGAGCGGAATCCGGCCTACCTCTATAGCGAGGCCAGCCCGCGCCTGCTCACCACCCCCAAGGCCACGGCCTATCTCAAGATCAGCGAGGGCTGCGACCACGCCTGCGCCTTCTGCGCCATTCCCGCCATCCGAGGTCCCCAGCGCAGCCGCTCCATCCCGAGCATCGTGGCCGAGGCTCGCAATCTCGTGGCCCAGGGCATCCTGGAGATCAGTCTGGTGGGCCAGGACACCACGGACTTTGGCCGAGATCGGGGCGATCCGGATGGCCTCGAAAAGTTGGTGCGGGAGCTGGGCAAGGTCAAAGGCCTGCCCTGGTTCCGCATCCACTACAGCTACCCCAACCGCACCACCGAGGGGCTGCTCCGCGCCTTGGCCGAGACGCCCAACTGCGCGAAGTACCTGGATATGCCCCTGCAGCATGCCGATGCCAGGGTCTTGAAAACCATGGCCCGGGGCGGTGGCCCGGCCTCCTTCCTCAAACTGCTGAAGCAGATCCGCCGCACCGTGCCGGGCATCTTCATCCGCTCGAACTTCATCGTGGGCTTCCCGGGCGAAAGCCCCGAGGCCTTCGAGACCCTCTTCAATTTCATGCAGGAGGCCGAATTCGAACATGTCGGGGTCTTCACCTACTCCCAGGAAGAAGGCACCCCGGCCTTCGGGTTGGGCGATCCCATCCCCGAGCGCACCAAGCAGAGTCGCAAACGCAAGCTTCTGGAGCTCCAGCAGAAGATCAGCCGCACCAAAAATCAGGCCTTGGTGGGAAGGACGCTGGAGGTCCTGGTGGAGGGCGCCCACGAGGAAACGGACCTGGTGCTGAAGGGCCGCCACCAGGGCCAGGCCCCCGAAGTGGATGGCAATGTGCTCATCGTCGGCGGCGAACCGACGCTCGGCGCCATCCAGCCCGTGAAGATCACCGAGGCCCACGCCTACGATCTGGTGGGTGAAGTGGTGGAAGGTGGCTTGGACGCGGCGGTCAAGGACTTCGAAGCGAAATTCAGGGAACGGAACTGACCGTGCTGGAACTCCGCGCGATCACCCGCACCTATACCCTCGGCGGCGAACGAGCCGGGGTCTTCGAGGTGAGTCTGTCCGTGGCGGCAGGCACACTGGCCGTGCTGGCTGGGCCCAGCGGCAGCGGCAAGACCACCCTGCTGCAGGTTGCGGGCCTCCTGGAGCCGCCGGACGATGGGGAAGTGCTTCTGGAAGGCGTGCTGGTTTCAGGACTTTCCGAAAAGGCCCGTTGCGCGCTGCGCCTGGAGAAGCTTGGCTTCGTCTTCCAGAGTTTCAATCTGGTGCCGGTGCTCGACGCCCTGGAGAACACGATGCTACCTCTGCAACTCCAGGGCTTCACCGAGGCTCAGGCCCGCGACCGCGCATCGGAGATGCTGGCGCGAGTGGGGCTTGCGGATCGCTTGGCCCATCGGCCGGGTCAGTTGAGCGGCGGCCAGCAGCAGCGGGTGGCCATCGCCCGGGCCCTGGCCGGAAGTCCTCGGTTGGTGCTGGCGGATGAGCCCACCGCCAACCTGGACCACGCTCACGGCGGCCCCCTGTTGGAGCTCATGGCGGTTCTCGCTCGGGAACTGGGCACGGCCTTCCTCGTCGCCAGCCACGATCCGGCGGTGATTGGTCGCGCGGACGCGGTCTTCCGGCTAGAGGACGGGCGGAGGCTGGACGCATGATCCTCCTTCGTCTGGCCCTTCGCAACGTGGCCCGCCAACGGCGGCGGACGATCCTAAGTCTGGCCGTGCTGGCCGCGGGCTTCATGGCCCTGGCCCTGGCCGGGGGCTTCATGTCCCAGACCTTCGAAGGCCTCGCCGATGGCGCCATTCGGGGCGGATTGGGCCATGTCCAGATCCTGCACCCGAAGGCGCTCGAAGGGGACGAAGGCCAGAGTCTGGAGTTCTCCCTGCCGGATGGCGAAGGCCTTGCCGCGCGCCTGCGCCGCGATCCTGCCGTGGCCGAGGTGCTGCCCCGGATTCAGTTCATGGGCTTGCTCTCCAGCGGCCCTCGCAGCGTGGCCTTCCTCGGCAACGCCGTGGATCCAGCGCGGGAGCCTCGTTTCATGGCCAGCCTCGATCAAGTGAAGGACGGCGCCAAGGCGATCGGGGGTAAGGGTTCCCGTTGGCTGAGCGCGGATCCTGCCGTCCGCGAAGTGATCCTTGGCATCGGCCTGGCGAAGGGCCTCGGTGCCTCCGTGGGCAGCGGGCTAACCCTGATGAGTACCACGAAGGACGGCGCCCTCAACGCGGTGGATGTGGAGGTGGTGGGCCTCCAAGATCTCGGGTTGAAAGAACTCAACGATCGCACTCTCACCGTGAGTCTGGAAACCGCTGCAGTGCTGCTGGATGCGGGGCCCGCCCGGTCCCGGCTCTCGGTGCTCCTGAAGTGCCCGGAGAACGCAGGGCCAGAGGCGCTTCGGCTCCAGGCCTTGGCAAAGGAAGGGGTGGTGGCTCAACCCTGGTTTGAGCTGGCGGCCTTCTATCGGCAGGTGCGGCTGCTCTATTTCGCCATTTTCGGCTTCATGGGTTTGGTGCTGGCCCTGGTGGTGCTCCTGGCCACGGCGAACACGCTGCTGATGAGCGTCCTGGAGCGAGTGCGGGAATTCGGTACGCTCCGGGCCCTGGGCCTCCGCCCCGGGCAGCTCGTGGTCCTGCTCCAGCTGGAGGGTGCCGTGCTGGGGCTGCTGGGCAGCGCCCTAGGCCTCGCACTCACCCTGCTGCTGCGGGCGGGGCTCAACGCCCTGCACCTGCAGATGCCCGCGCCGCCCGGCACCAGTCATGGCTACGAACTCCGGATTTTCTTCGTGCCGGGCGTCTACCTCGCCGCCTTCCTGGGACTGCAGGCCGTCATCCAGATCTCCGCCCTTTTCCCCGGCCTCAAGGCCGCTCGACTGCGCATCACCGAGGCGCTGCGCCACATCTGATCGCAACGGCTCGGTTACCTGACCGCCAAGGGTGTGGATCCCAAGCTCATGACCGCCGAGGCCCACAGCGACGGGAAGATCGAAGGCGATCCGAGCAGCCCGGAAGGCCGGGCCCTGCAGCGGCGCGTGAAGTTTCGGTACCAGAGGGTGGCGGTGCAGTAGGGCTCAAGCCCTTTCTTCGGGTTGTCCTGACCGCCACGGATACGCCATCAAGGCCAGGTTTCCCGCCAACGGCAAAGCCTGTAGTCAGCTTCCTATCGGCGTCCATCGGTGTTTATCGGTGGCCAAAAAACCCCTGCGGAGCCCCGGTCCCAGGGCATCGCCGTGCACCGAGTTGATCGAGCCATTCCTTGGAGCGTAAGAAAGGGGCTTGGCATCCCTGCATTTCACCCCTGCAACCACTCGCAGACCTTGACCGAGGAACCGCATGGCCTCGAGCACTCACCTTCGCCCGGCGAGCGTTGGCCAAATGGACTTAAATTACCTATACGCAGTTCAGGCTGGGGCGTGGGGGCCGCGTTGAGCGGATGTATCTTTTACTTCCAGGGCATCGGGCATGTATACTTCACCAAACCCTGCCTCGAGATCCCGTTGATGCAACGCCTGAACCTTTGCCAGATGTGCCTGCAGCGGCCCGATCCGCCGCTCGGGCCGCATGGTCGCGGAATCCTTGGCGCCCTCGCCCTAGCGCACGATGATTTCCCGGGGCGTGAATTTTACATCCTGCACCCGCAGCCCCTCCAGCAGGCGCATCCCGATGCCGGGG
>CAIPUA010000416.1 GCA_903868115.1 uncultured Holophagaceae bacterium | reverse complement strand
GGCTCGCAACCATGTCCCGGAAGGCACACCCAGCTTCCACGCTGGGAAGCAGATCGGCATCTCCCAGCAGGACCAGTCGCGCCTCGGGCGCCAGGGCTCCCAGAAGGCGGAACATGTGTTCCTGGCTGATCATGGAGGCTTCGTCGACGATCACGACCTTGACCGACAAGGGGTTCCCGGGACCATGACGGAAGCGTTCCGCGGTCGGATGCCAACCCAGGAGGCGGTGCAGGGTCTTGGGTTCCAGGGTGGCCTCGATCAAATTGCAATCGACACCCTCAACCACCCTGAGTTCCTCAAGGGATTTCCGGATGGACTCGCCCATCCGCTGGGCTGCCTTCCCGGTCGGCGCCGCCAGGGCGATATCCTCCAAGGTCATCCCGGGCTGACGAAGCAGCGCCCGGAGAATGGAGACCACGATGGTGGTCTTGCCGGTGCCGGGTTCTCCCGTGATGAGGGTCAGGGCGCCTGCCAAGGCCATCCCCACCGCCCTGCGCTGCTCAGCGTTCAAGGCGACCGGATCGCAGAACACTTCCTCGCCCACCGCAGCGGCAGCCATTGTGGGCGTGGATTGGAGCTTCGAGATCAGGTCGGCCAGGGTTTGCTCGTGACCGCAGAATCGGTGGGAGTAGAGCCACCCCTCCCCAAGGAGCAATGGCTTAGCCTCTCCAGGCGATCCGACGACCAACGCCAGAGCTGGTGTTTGCAGGAAGGCCCGCATGTCGAAGCTGCTGAGACCGAAGGCTCGGAAAAGCGCCTCTGTTTGACTCCCCTCGGCAGGGGTCAGAGCCAGGCGGGTATGCCCCTGCCCTTCAGCCACCTGGAGGGCAAGGGCGATGGCAAAGAGGCATTTGCGTTGGAGTTCATCCAGCCCAGGCGCCAGCCCGGACAGTTCCCAGGCCAGGACCACCGCCGAGGCGTTCTGGTTGGATTCCTGAACCAGGGCGATCACCTTGGGCGGGAAGCTGGCCTGATCCGGATGGAGTTTCAGAATCTGCAGGAGATCATCGGTCATGGCGCTCGCCTCCCGCGTGGATTGGGATCAGCCGTTCGGGTTGAAGGGCGGTGATCTCCTGCTCCCAAACCTGCACCTCCTCCCAGGAGGGACGGCAGGTCCAGATGCCGCCCTCTTCTTCGGACAGCCCCCGAAGAAACACATAGACGACGCCCCCAAAGGCACGCTCGTACTGCTCGAAATCCTGGACGCCAAGGAAGCGGCAGGTGGTGACGGTATAGATCTTTACTTGCAGGAGGTAGTGCCCCTGAACCGCTATGTCCAGGTGGGCGGAATCGTAGCCGGGCAGCCGATTCGTCTTCCAGTCGAGCACATGGGTCCGATCCCCCGTCTTGAAGAGCAGATCGATGGATCCGGTGAGAAAATCGGAACGCTCAGGATAGGGCGTCATGAAATCCATTTCCCGCAGGAATTCATCCGCCTCGGCCAGGATCGTCATGTCGCCATTGGGCAACGCGAAGGGGCGGGCCATGGCCAGGTAGGCCCAGCGCAGTGCGTCGGCGCGATCCTCAAGCGAGAGGCGTTTCTCAGCCAGGGCCACCGTGGCGGGAAGGGCCATCCAGGCGGCCATATCCAGGCCCTTGAAGGATTCCCGCTCCACCCGCTGAAGAAACGCATGGATCCGGGTTCCAAATTGCTTCCCGCCCTTGGGACCGCCCGGCAGGGTGGGTTCCTTGCTTTCTTCCGAGACGACCTCTTCGGTCCCTACCTTCTCCAGACCTTGTTGGAGCCCCGAATAGCTGAACACCCAGACGGGGCATCCCTGGCGGCGCAAGGTCTGGAAATCGGGCCGGGTCAAGGCGCTTGGAAGAATGACCTCCCAGGGTTCAGGATGGACGGCGTTGGGTGTGGTTTTTGCCCCCTCGTGTGGAATCCGCTCGATGCCCGCATGGGTCTTGGGAGCATCTACGGAGCCGAGCAGCGTCTGCAGGCGGAGGTTCAGGG
>CAIPUA010000415.1 GCA_903868115.1 uncultured Holophagaceae bacterium | reverse complement strand
GGTGGCGGTGCTGGAAAAGGCCTGATAAGAATTCGCCTTCAAAACAGTAAAACTCACCACCAAGATGCCATGCCGGGCGCCCAGGCGCCTGGGTTGGGATGAAAATGGGAGGATGCTGTAGGTGAGGGGCCTGAGTGAAGGCCGGTCGTGCCTTGGTCAAAGCCGTCACTAAGATTGGTCAGCGGGCCTGGCGTGGAGCCGGGTTGTGTCGCGCCGTGAAGGCAGCACGCAGGGGAGTTTCGCTGTCGGCGAAGTGTGGGGTCCGCCCAGGTTTCCTCCAGAAGGAGGTGTGCCATGGTATGGCACGAAGTAGCGTGTGGTCTGGATGTCCACCGATCGAGCCTGGTGGCGTGTCTGGTGCGAGGTGGGCCGGGCGGTCCAGGGGAGGTGGAGGAGCGGAGGTTCGGAACGACAGGCGGAGAAGTGGCAGGTTTCCGGGCGTGGCTGGAGGCAGCGGGGTGCCAGGCGCTTGGGATGGAGGCCACAGGGGTATTCTGGCGTCCGGTGTTCCGAGAGATGGAGGGCCGGATGCGGGTGATGGTGGCTAATCCTGCGCATGTAAAGGCGATCCGGGGGCGTAAGACGGACCGGAAGGATGCGGCGTGGTTAGCCGGGAAGGTGCAAGAGGACAGCCTCCCGGGCAGCTTCATTCCGGCGCCTGAGGTTCGGGAAGGCCGGGAGTGGGCGAGGCTGCATACGAATCTGGTTCGTGCGAGAACACAGGCGAGGAATCAGACCTTGAAGCTTCTGCTGGGTGCGGGGATTCCGCTGTCGGCGGTGCTGAGTGATGTGTTCGGCGCATCGGGAATGGGCCTGCTGGAAGCGCTGGCGACAGGTCGGACGGCCTGGGAGGAGTTGGAAGGCAAGCTCCGGGGAAGAGCCCGGTTGAAGGCGAGCCAGATCCAACTTGCGCTGGAGGTGTGCCTGCGTGATGGAGAACGGGAACAGCTATCGTTCCAGTTGCAGCGATTGAAGACACTGGATGAGCAGGTGGCGGAAGTCGACAGGCATCTGAGGGAGTGGAGTGATGCGTATCGGGCGAAGCGGATCCTGCTGACGACCATTCCGGGGATCGGAGAACTCGCGGCCCAGTTGATCCTGGCCGAAGTGGGTCCTGACTTGACAGCCTTCCCCAGCGCAAAGCATTTCGCGGCATGGCTGGGGCTCGCGCCTGCAAGTCACGAGACCGGTGGAAAGAGTCGGCCTGCGGGAACACGGAAGGGCAACCACCGCCTCCAAAGCCTCCTCGTGGAATGCGCCCAAGCCACCGCACGGACCAAAGGGTGCAGCCTGCGAGGGAAGTATCTCGGATTGAAGGCGCGAATGCCCGCCCAGAAGGCCATCGTTGCCATCGCCCACAAGTTGGCCCTGATCATCTACCGAGTGTTGATGGATGAAGTCCCGTACCAAGAGAAAGAGACGGACACCCCTCCAAGCCCCCATCGCGCCCGACTGCTCCGCCAAGCCATCCGCCTAATCCAGGACCTTGGAGGCACCGTTCATATGTCACCCAGCAGCAATACATAGGATTTATTTTCAGGGGAGGCCGCCCCAT
>CAIPUA010000414.1 GCA_903868115.1 uncultured Holophagaceae bacterium | reverse complement strand
CCAGGATGCCCAAGGCGCCCTTGTGGGTGCGGGCCTCTTTGCCGAAGTGCATAGCTTCGATGTGGAAACGGTGCTGGCCGAACTCCACCAGCTCGTGGCCCTCTCCGATGCCACCCGCGATCAGGTAAAGCAATCCCAGGTGCTCTACAACAAGGCCGAACGCGGTCTCTTCGCCATGCGCATCCTGCTGGATGTTGCCTGCAGCCGGGCCTTTTCCAACCCTGCCAGGCGCGAAGGCCGGGGGCGCGGTGCGGTGGTCGTGGATGATATCGCTACGCTGCTGGCCGATGATGGCGCCCTGGGCACGCTGGGCCGCCTGATCCGCGAAGGCCGAGAGACCGTGGGCCAATTGCCCGATCATCTGCGCCTCTGCGCCCTCAATGTCCTGGAGGACCGGGAGCGCCACACCTTCTTTCACTGGGAACTGGCCTTCCCGGAAGTGCTGCTGTGCGGGGGTGAGCCCGAAGCGCGTGAGCGCGGTTTCGATGCCGTGATCACCAATCCGCCCTGGGAGCGCATCAAGCTTCAGGAGAATGAATTCTTCGCCCAGGCCCGCCCCACCATCGCTCAGCTTCAAACGGCAGCTCAGCGCCGTCGTGCCATCGCCGATTTGGAGCAGGGCGACCCTGAACTTTGGGAAAGTTTCCAACGGGCCAAGCGCGTGCGCGAGGAGCTCCTGGGCTATTGTCACGCCGAGGGCGGCCCATACCCGCTGCTGGGCGGTGGCGATACCAATCTGTATGCCCTCATGGTGGAACGGGCCCTATCGCTGTTGAAACCCATGGGCCGTGCCGGTTTCGTGGTGCCTTCGGGGCTCTGCACCGATTACGGCAACGCCGCCTTCTTCGGCCAGATGGTGGATCAGCGCCGCGTGGCCTTCATCTACGATTTCGAAAACCGTGAACGGATATTTCCGTCCGTGTATTACCGTTTCAAATTCTGCCTCGTGGGCTTCACGGGGGCGGGCGGTGGTGCCACGCGCATCCCTGCGGCCTTTTTCCTGCCTCAGGCAGATCAGATCCCGGAAAGATTGATCCATCTCGAGCCTGAAGACTTCACCCGCATGAACCCCAACACGCGCACCTGTCCGGTGTTCCGCAGCGGGCGCGACCACGTTCTTACCCGCCGCATCTATGACCGCGTGCCCGTATTGCGGCGTTTATCACCTCTGGAAGATCCCTGGGGTGCCACCTACAAAACTCTGTTTCATATGACCAACGACAGCGGCCTCTTCCGCACGAAAACCCAGTTGGAGGCATCGGGCGCTTGGCCCGAAATCGGCTGCCTTCCCACATGGGACAGCCCAGAGGGGCGCTACCTTCCGTTGTTGGAAGGCAAGATGACCCAGATGTTTGAACCCAGAGCTGCTGGTATCCAGATCAATCCAGAGAATATCCACCGGCCATCCTTCCAGGCCACTAGTGAGCCCGCGCAGCTTGCAAACCCGAGTTACTTCCCGAATCCGCAATTCTGGGTTCCCGAAAAGGAAGTGCGTGAGCGATGGGACCAAAGTGGCCAGGACTGGTCCATCGCGTTCAAGGACATCACCAGCCCCACGAACAACAGAAGCATGATCGCGGCTGCCATCCCCTATGCGATGGGATCGAACGGCCCCCTGCGCAAGATGGAAATCACGATGGGCCAGCACCCCGGCCTGCGTGACAGGTTCCGGGGCCATATCTATTCGGCCCAGACCATGAACGCCCCCAAACCCGCGCCAGATGTGTACCTTCATGCCGCCACCGCCCTCGGCGTGCCGCCTGCGGCCTGTGTGGTGGTCGAGGATTCGCTGTCAGGCGTGCGGGCCGCCGTGGCCGCGGGCATGCGCTGCTATGGCTTTGCATCCGAGGATGACGGGGCTACCTTGGCGGAGGCTGGCGCTGTGGTGTTTCACCGGATGGCGGATCTGCCGGGGCTGATCGGGTTGCCGAGGTAGAGCGGAAAATTCAAATTTTCCGCATCGAAACCATCGATGGT
>CAIPUA010000413.1 GCA_903868115.1 uncultured Holophagaceae bacterium | reverse complement strand
ATGACCTGCTCGCCGTGCCACATTCCAACGAAGCGCCCCGAAGCCGTCACCTCGCCGACCACGCACGCGTCCAGGTCCCACTTGTGGAGCACGCCGATGATGTTGGGTTCACAGCCGGGTCGGGCGACCAGCAGCATGCGTTCCTGGGATTCCGAGAGCATCAGCTCGAAGGGCGTCATGCCCTCTTCGCGCATGGGGATCTGGTCGAGTCGCAGTTCCAGGCCCGTGCCTGCGCGGCTGGCCATCTCGAAACTGCTGGAGGTGAGGCCCGCGGCGCCCATGTCCTGGATGCCGATGATCCAGTCGGTCTCGAACAGCTCGAGGCAGGCCTCCAGCAGCAATTTTTCCGTGAAGGGATCGCCCACCTGCACCGTGGGGCGTTTTTCCTCGGAACCTTCGCCGAATTCCGCCGAGGCCATGCTGGCACCGTGGATGCCGTCTCGGCCGGTCTTGGAGCCGATGTACATCACCTTGTTGCCCACGCCGGAGGCAAAGCCCCGGAAGATCTTGTCGCCCCGCATGACGCCCAGGGTGAACGCGTTCACCAGGATATTGCCGTTGTAGCAGGCGTCGAAGCCCACGTCGCCGCCCAGCATGGGGATGCCCATGCAGTTGCCATAGCCGCTGATGCCCGCCGCCACGCCCTTCACAAGGCCCTTCATGCGGGGGGGGCGTCGAGTTCGCCAAAACGGAGGCTGTTCATGTTGGCCAGGGGCCGGGCGCCCATAGTGAACACATCCCGCAGGATGCCGCCCACGCCGGTGGCCGCGCCCTGGTAGGGCTCGATGTAGCTGGGGTGGTTGTGGCTCTCCATCTTGAAGCACACGGCCCAGCCCTCTCCAATGTCCACCACGCCGGCGTTCTCGCCGGGCCCCTGGAGCACCCTGGGGCCTTTCGTGGGCAGGTTGCCGAGGTGGAGGCGGCTGGATTTGTAGGAACAGTGCTCACTCCACATGGCGCTGAAGATCCCCAGTTCGGGATAGGTGGGCGTGCGGCCGTCCACGAGGCGCAGTACGGTCTGCCATTCCTCCGCCGATAAGCCCAGTTGCAGGGCCAGGGCTTCGTTCACGGCGGGATTGGCGGCGCGGGACATGGGCTCTCCTAAGAAGGCGATTCTAGCAGTCGGGGGATGAGTGAATCTGCCAGTATCCTGGGGCAGGGAGACCACCCATGAGCCGTGTTCGCCGATTTCTCCTTCCAGTCCTCGCTTTAACCCTGCTTGCGGGTTGCGGCTTCGGCACGGGCGAGAAAGGCCCGGTGGCTGCCTCCTCGCGCAAGCGGGTGGGCCATGTGGAATTCCTGGACGCCTCCGGCGCGAAACGGAGCCTGACGGAGTTCAACGGGCAGGTCGTGGTGGTCGATGTCTGGGCCACTTGGTGTCCGCCCTGTCGCGCCAGTCTGCCCGAAGTGGCCGCGTTGCAGAAACGGGGTGGGGAGCAATTCGTCGTTCTGCCCATCTCCGTGGACCGAGGCGGCTGGGGTGATGTGAAACCCTTCCTGAAGGCCAATCCACAACTGGGACTAGAGGCCTTTCTGCCTGCAGGTGCCGAGGCCTTGAGGCCCTTCGGTGAGATCCGGGGCATTCCTACCACGCTCATCGTGGATCGCCACGGGCGCCTGCGGGAACGCTGGAGTGGCTACGCCGCAGGTCGGGCCGAAAAGGCCCTGGAGGAAGCCCTCAAGGAACCATGAACTGAAAGCCGTCTTGGAAAAAGGTATGGAAGGGGAGGGCGGGGTGGACTAGATTCAGCTAAACCTCCCTCGAGGCATGGAGTGCGTCGATGGCTCACCTGAAGCTCCGCAGACTTTTTTCGCCCTACTTCATCCTGGCGCTTTTCATTGCGGACTTTCTCCTGGTGGTCTGGTGCTTGGCCTTCGTGAAGGAGGCGGATCACACCCTGCTGGCGGGGGCGACGATCTTGATGGGGTTGCTTGGGCTCCTGCTCTTC
This sequence comes from uncultured Holophagaceae bacterium, assembly GCA_903868115.1. Lineage (GTDB taxonomy): Bacteria > Acidobacteriota > Holophagae > Holophagales > Holophagaceae > JAYREN01. The sequence goes on along the minus strand of CAIPUA010000413.1, from coordinate 7,749 downwards.
AGCCGCATGTCCGTCCAGACCCGGGAAGTGCACCAGGCCCTGGAACATGGCGAGGACTATATCGAACGCGTGGCGGATCTCTCGCAGGATCTACACGCGATCATCGACGTGGACACGCAGACCTACGTGTATATGAATCAGGCCGTCGAGAAACTTCTGGGCTACACGCCCGAGGAGTTCATTCAGGGTGGGATGGTCTTCTTCCAGGACCTGATCCATCCCGAGGACAAGCGACTGATGACCCGGAAATGGGAAACGCTGCTGGAGCATGGCACGGCGCCGCCAACTCCCCGGGCCGAAGAAGAGGGCCAGGAGGAGATCTACCGGATCCGGAACAAGTGGGGCGAGTATCGCTGGTTCCGCAGCCGCCGAGTGATTTTCGCGCGCCATCCCGATGGTCGTCCCTGGGAGATTCTGCTGGTGGCGCATGACATCACGGAGCAGCGCGCCTACGAGGCGGCCCTGGTGCATGCCCATGAATTCGAGAGCCTGGGCCTGATGGCCCGGCGCCTGGCCCACGATCTGAACAACATTCTCATGGGCATTCAGGGCTATGCCGATCTCGGCGTCGAGACCCAGGAGCCCGCGAAGCTCCAGGACATGTTCTGGAAGATCGGAGACAGCACGGAGCGCGCTTCGAAGCTCTGCCGACAGATGCTCGCCTACGCAGGCCGCGGTCGGGTTCAGATCGCGCGTCACCAACTCAACGACAGCGTCCGCGAGGGGCTTCCGCTGGTGGAGAGCCTCATGACAGAGAATGTGAATCTGGTGCTGGAACTGGAGAACGACCTGCCCAAGGTCAACGCAGACCCCAACCAGGTCCGCTACGCCGTGTTGAATCTGGTGGTCAATGCCATGGAGGCCTTGGGCAACCAGGAAGGCGAGATCGTCATCAACACCACCATGAAGCACCTGGATGGCAGCAATCCGAACCTCTCACCCACGCTGCTAGGAGACTATGTCTGCATGGAAGTGCGGGACACCGGGAAGGGGATGTCCGAGGAGACCCTCGGCGGCATCTTCGATCCCTGCTTCACCACCAAGCATCCGGGACGCGGCCTCGGCATGCTCACCGTGCAGGGCATTGCCCGGGAACACCAGGGCGCCCTGCAAGTGGAGAGCATTCCCGGGCAGGGTTCCACATTCCGGATTTTCTTTCCCATCGCCGAGAAGGAACCGGTGCTCCCCGACGAGGGTGATGAGGCAACGCCCATCGCGGGCGGTCCGGGTCAGATCCTGCTGGTGGACGACGAACCCACCATCCGCTCGATTCTGCGCCAGGGCTTGGAAAGTGCGGGCTTTCAGGTCATCGAGGCGGTGGATGGAGTGGAGGGCCTCGGGGCCTTCGTGCGTCATCGTGCTTCCATCCGCATGGTGCTGCTGGACCTCTCCATGCCCCGTATGAGTGGGGACGAAGTCTTCGCCGAAATCCAGCGGGTGGCGCCCGAGGTTCCAGTGGTGCTCATGAGTGGCTACAGCCAGCAAGAGGCCACTGCGGCCATTCAGGGGCAGGGGCTCGCGGGTTTCCTTTCCAAGCCCTGCAGCGTGAGGGAAGCCCTGGCGATGGTGCGCCGGGTGCTAGGGCATAGCATCGATTCGCCCTCGTGAACATCAAGGGAAGGAGGAATGGTATGAGCCGAATGGGAGTCTGGATTCTGGTGGTTGTGGCGCTTGGCGGTCTGGCCTGCGAGAAGGAACAGCCTTCGCCCTTGCGGGATGAGCAGCTCGGGATCGCGGTCACCTTTCCGGGTGCTCCAGAGAAGGTCCGCTACATCGAGCCCACACCCTTCGGTGCGATGGAATGGTTCGGTCAGGCCTACCGGCCTGCGGGACGTATGGACACGAGCTTCCAGGCCGAAGTCGGGAATCTGCCGCCAGGCACCGAGGGGGGTACTACGCCTGCCGAGGTCGTTGAGACCTACCATCGCTGGCTGCTGCAGCGCTTCGGCAGGGTCAAACGCGAGGCCTTGCCGCTAGACAAGGGCCCGGGCTACCGCTATTGGATGGTCAGCCCCATGGGCACCCATCTCCAGGGAGTTCTGGTGGTGCGGCGGGGGCGCCTCCATCGGGCCGAAGCCAACACTTCGAAGGCCGACGACCCCCGAGCCAAGGCCTTTCTGGAAGGGTTCGAGGTGTTGCCCGCAGGGTCCGTTCAAAAATAACCTCGTCGAGTCTATTTTTTTGAACGGACCCTACGGTTCGTGGAGGATGCGCTGCACCGCCCCCACCAGTTGTTCTGCCTCCGCTTCCGCGTTCAGGGTAGGGTGCTCGCCGGGCACGGCCTCGCCTACGGCCAGGAAGGGAACGCCGGCCTGGGCAGCGGCATCGCGGTCATGGGGGCGGTCGCCCACATAGAGGTGGGGGCCGACACAGCCGTCCAGTGCCTTGCGGAGCAGGCCCACCCGGTCCAGGTGGGGCAGGCTTCCCAGGCGCGGAACCCGGGCGTCGACGCCCAGCATTCGAGCCTTGAAGTCCAGCACCTTCGGCGGGTTGCCGGAAACGAGCCAGACCCGATGGCCCGCGTCCACCAGGTGCGCCAGACCCGTCACGATGCCCTGGTGAACAATGGGACTGCGGCCCTCGGGGTGAAAGGTGGCCACGAAGCGGGCGAGGCAGGCGCGGTCGTAGGCCTCGTAGTCGGAGACGCCCAGCGGCGTTCCGAAGCGTTGGCGGTGCAACTCGTCCACGATCTCCCAGTCCGTGGACCCAGGGCAGGCAAGGAGTTCTTCGGCGTGGGGCTCCTGACCCCACAACTCGCCCAGAGCCTGGCGCAGGAGCAGATAGCCGCCGCCGAAGCTGCCAAGGGTGCCGTCAAGGTCGAAGCAGAGAGGCATGTCGTGATCTTATCCCGGGCGGCGAGCGATAGACTAGGCTGTGCATCCGTGGGGATCTGCTGAGACACAATGCCCCGAGACCCCCGGCCCTGAGTGCTATCGACATGACTTGCCTGCGTCTCCTGTGCCTGTTCGCTTTTCCCATCGCGCTCCTTGCCTCCGCCCCGGCGCGGAACACGGGTGTCCTGATCTATCGAGTCAAACTGCGGATGCAGGGCGAAGCCAAGCCCATCGAGACCCGCTTTTCGCTGATCCCCACGCCCGTGGCCGTCACCGCGAACCGCGTGAAGAAGGCCCGCATGGGTGCCTGGCGCCTGGAGGCCGAGCAGCCGAAGGAGGCCGCCTTCTCCCAGGCCCTGGTGCTGGCGCGGGTGGAGCGGATGCTTTATTTTTCGGGACCCACGGCGGAAATCACGCCCCGGGACTTGGTGGTGCGCTTTGGCACAAAATCCTGTCGGGTCTGGGCCGCGAAGATTCCCTCGGGCGTCAACGCATATGCCTACCTGGTGGAAGTGTCGCCGGGCCTGCTCGCGCTCAGCTATTTCAGTGGCAGCTTCTCGGGGGGCGACATGGCGGCCCTGGAAATTCAGCTGGAGAGCTTCCACCTGGAGGCTTGCTCCGCGCCGGCGGAGGAGGGCACCGCACTCCTCCAGACTCTGCGCCGCTTAGCCTCGGTGCAGGCTGGATCCAGGGATGATGGCGAGGCCCAAATCGTGCCTTAGCGCGAGGATTTCCAACCCCAGGGAGACCCTCCCGGGCTCCATCCACGCCTGGCGCAAGTTCCGCACGGAAGTCACTAATACCAATCAGCGTTCAACAGACTGAATGGTGGGATATCCGCCTCTTTCCTTACCCTTCCCGGCTATTGCCGAATAGAGTCTACGGTTCTGTTCGCCGCAACAGAGCCCGAACGGCGCGTTCCAGGTCGATGAGCTGGTAGGGTTTTTGCAAAAACACGAGAGCCTTGTCGGCGGGCAGCGCCTCAAGGCATTCCTGGTCACTGTAGCCGCTGGAAAGGATGACAGGCAGCCCTGGCCTCAGTTGCCGGAGTTTTTGCAGGGCCTCACGGCCATCCATCCGCGGCATCGTCAGATCCAGCAGGACCAGCGCGAAGCGGTCGGGTGCCAGGGTGAAAAGCTCCACGGCTTCCTGTCCATCCCGCGCGGCCACAGTCTTGAATCCGAGCCTCTGCAAGGCCTGGCCCGCAAACTCGAGAATAGTGGGCTCATCGTCCACCACCAGGATCTCCCCGGTGAATTGGCTGCCCGAACCGATATTCGGCGGGGCCAGTTTTGCGGGTTTCTCCAAGGCGAGGGGAATGAAGATGGTGAAGGTGGAACCCCGCCCAACTTCGGTCTGAATTCGAATTCCGGCGGCATGTCCTCGCAAAATACCGAGCATGGCCGAAAGCCCCAGGCCTCTTCCGCTGGCCTTGGTCGAGAAGAAGGGGTCGAAGATGCGCTCCAGGACAGTGGGGTCCATGCCGCAACCGGAATCGGTGACTTCGAGCACCGCATAGGGGCCGGCGGGCAGGGTGCGGCCGGGGTTCGCGGCCGGGATTTCGCCCTCCCGCAGGGATTCTAAACGGGTGGCCACGGTAATCGCGCCCTCGAGCTCCCCGATGGCATCGGAGGCATTGATGACCAGGTTCATCACCACCTGGTGGACCTGAGCGGCGTCGGCCTCGATGGGCAGGACATCCGGGGAGAGTCGAAAGCGCAGCGCCGTCTTCTTGGGGATGGAGACCTGTAAGAGGTTGGTCATCTCCTGGACCACCTGGTTCAGGTCGTGAGCCATCACCACGAAGCGCCCCTTGCCGCTGTACGCGAGCATCTGCCGAGTGAGATCTGCGGCCCTCAGAACCGTCATTTCCACATTTTCAAGATAGGGCAGCGCTGCGGAATCCTTGGAGATGAAGGTTTGCGCCAGGTTCAGATTTCCCAGGATTGCCGTGAGCAGGTTGTTGAAATCGTGGGCGATGCCGCCCGCCAGCACACCAAGGCTCTCGAGTTTCTGGGTTTGCCGGAGGGCGTCTTCTTCGTTACGGCGCTCGGTGATGTCCTGGAAGAGCCCGTTGGCCCCGAGGTAGTCACCCTTCTCGTTCACGATGGGGGTAACATTCACCAGGAGATGGCGAAGTTCCTGGTTGGGCCGTCGAATGGAAAGCTCGTAAGCTTCCTTCTCTCCCGCTTTCCTTTGTTCGGTGCGCTGCTGGGAATGTAGAAAATCCCCTGAAGTCAGGAATTCTCGCAGGTTGCGACCCATGAGCTGGCCTTCCCCGACACCGAAAATGGTCTCGGCTGCGGGATTGACCAGGGTGAAGGTTTCGTTCGCGTCCACGAGGCCGAAGCCCTCGCCCAGCTTCGCGAGCAGATCGCGGAATTTCTGTTCGCTCTCGCGCAGGGCCTGCTCCACCTCCACTCTTTCCGTGATGTTGGTGGACACACCGATGATGGATTCCAGCCGACCTTCGGGGTCCAAAACGGGGGAAAAATTGGTATCGAAAACGATACCCCGCACCTCCAGGGTGGCATGGCAGGTTTCTCCCGCCAGGGCTTGCTTGAGGGCCACGATGGTGGCAGGCGAGTCCCGATACATATCGAGGGCGGAAAGTCCCACCACCTGCCCAGGCAGGAGACCCAGAACCGCCAGTTCAAGGCCTGCGGAGAGCGTGAAACGGCCCTCTGGGTCCAGTTGGAAGATGACAGCCTGACTGTTGTTCAGCACGCCTTGCAGCTGCTGGGCGGTCGACCGCTGGGCGTCCTGGGCCGCCTTGAGTTCGGTGACATCGGTGATCGTGGCGAATACTCGCCAGGGCTTCTCCTGACCGGGCAGGAACTCCGGGGTGGCATTTACCACGGCCCAGCGATGCCGACCCTCCGCCGGGTGGAAGATGCCCATGACCACGCCCTGGACGGGCTTGCCCGTGCGGAGGGCCACCATGGCGGGATGCTCGCTTCCCGGGAAGGGTGACCGATCCTCGTGTATGCACCCCCAGCGAGGGTCCATGGAGGTGCGTCCCATCATCTGGTCCAGACCCAGGCCCAGAATCTGCTCAGCCGCAGGATTCGCGGATAGCACCTGCCCTTCGGCATCCTGGTACAACACGCCCTGGGCCATCGTGAAGAAAAGGGCCCGATATTGTTCTTCCTGCTTGCGCAGGGTTTCTTCCGCATGTTTCCAGTCGGTGATGTCCTCGTGCATGATCACCAGGTTCTGGACCACGCGATCAGGACCGCAGAGCGGGAACATGGTGGAGCGGAGGCAGTATCTGCGGCTCGGGGCCGAGGGTTCGACTTCGTGGGCATCGTACCAAAGGTCCGGGAGAAAGCTCCGTCGCCCCTGCAAACATTCCTGGAGCTTGGGAATGAGCCCAGCCTGTCGCAGGAGTGGATCCTCGAAGATTGAATAGCCCGGTGGCGGCGCCATGCCGAAGAGGTCCAGGAAGGCCTGGTTGTAGCGGATGGTATATCCCTTCAAATCCACCACCTGAATGGAGTAGGGATTGGCATCGATGATCGATACGGGGATGCCCTCTGGAAGAGGGTCGGGGGGTTCTGTAGTCTTCGGGATGTCCATCTGCGGTCGAACTCGGCTGAGATGCGTTAGGGACTACGACACTCTATCGGCCCACAGGGAAACCTGCGGAGAATATTGGGCTGCAACCGGGTCTTCTAGACCTCCCAGAACCGCCAGTCAGGATGCGCTTGCCTAAGTCTGGAGGCTGCGTTTCTGAGATTCTGGGTCGAGGTGTACCGCGCGGCCCAGCAGGAGCCGGAACCGCAGAGCAGGGGTTCACCGTCGCTCTCCAGCAGGGCATAGCGCACGTCGGCCAGGGGCGGGCAGACCCAGATCGCCGCGCCCGTGAGATCGTTCCGCCACGGGGGTGTGCCCCCTTCGGGCAGGCTGGGGCAGGGGTCGGGCATGGGGTAGCCCACGCTCTGGATCGCCCGGTAGACGCTGGGTGTGGCGACATGGAGCCCGGGATGCACCAGAAGAATGGGTTCGAGAGCGATGGGGCGCAGGGGATGGACGCGGTCGCCGCGCCCCAGGCCCAGCACCGTGCCACCGAGAAGGAAGAGGGGCACATCGCTGCCCAGCGCTGCAGCCAAGCCCAGGAGGGTGGTCTGGGACAATCCCAGGCCGAAGAGTTCGTTGCCCAGTTTCAGTGCCGCAGCCGCATCGCTGCTGCCGCCCCCCAGGCCCGCACCGTGGGGAATGCGCTTTTCGAGCTGCAGGTTCGCGGGCAGTGCCCGACCCGCCTCACGCTCCAGCAGCCGCCAAGCCCGGAGCACGAGGTTGGATTCATCCACGCCCAGGCCTGCCGATGCGGGGCCGCTCAGTTCCAGCGACAGATGTTCGGCGGGTTCTCCCTCGAGTGCATCTGTCAATGCCTCGAGGCCCTCCAGCACCGTGGTAACGAGTTCGAGTTCGTGAAAACCATCCGGTCTGCAGCCCAGCACCGCGAGGAAGCGATTGAGCTTGGCGGGGGCGAGCATTCGCATTAGAACCCGTCTTCCAGCTCGAGCTCGGGGTCTGGATGGCTGAGGATCTCCGGGCCGTCCTTGGTGATGGCCACGGCGTGCTCAAACTGGGCGCTCCACTTGCCATCGGCCGTGCGTACCGTCCAGCCGTCCGCTTCCACCAGACAGCGTTGAGTGCCCAGATTCAGGATGGGCTCGATGGTGATGACCATGCCCGGCTCCATGCGGAAACCCGTTCCGGGCCTCTGATCCGCGAAGACCACCTGCGGGTCCTCGTGGAGTTCCCGCCCCAGACCGTGGCCGATGTATTCCCGCACCACGGAGTAGCCGCGCTCCTCGGCGAATTTCTGCACAGCGGTGGACATGTCGCCCAGGCGGTAGCCTACGCGGCAGTATTCGATGCCCAGGAACATGGCTGCCTGGCAGGTCTT
>CAIPUA010000412.1 GCA_903868115.1 uncultured Holophagaceae bacterium | reverse complement strand
GCCCCCATTGTAAGCCGAGGGACGGATGTTGCTCACCGCTGAAGGAACAGGTCAGGCAGTGATGAGGGATGGTGCATCCAGGCCGTGGAGTCGAGCCAGGCTGGCCCGCTGCAGGAAGTCAATGATGGGAATCTTCCGCTTGGAGGCAGTGCCCAGGACCGTCAGGATCCGCTCGACCCATCGAGCCCCGGCAAGACTCCGAACACCGAAGGAGCCTTTTCGCCAGAGAACGGCCGGGCGCAGGACCCGCTCCGCCTCGTTGTTCGTGGGTTCGACCCCCTTTATGGCCACAAAGGTCCAGAGGTGATCCCACTGGCGAAGGAGGTCCCGAGCCAGGGCCCTTGCCTTCCGGTCTGCAACGGGGTCGGTCATGATCCGCTTCAGGCAGCGCCTCATCCTCATCTGGATTGGCCCCATAGCCCCGCAGAGGGAGGCGCGGTCAAGGCTCCCGTCCCGAAAGCCGTGCCACAGGGAGAACATCCGGGTGTTCTCATCCAGCAACCACTTGCCGACGCGTTCGGCCTTGCCGCCCCGGTCTATCAGGCCCTGGAAGGCCCGTCGGAGGTGGGCATGGCAGAGCTGGTGGTCGGCCTCCAGCAGGTGCTCGTAGGGTCTCCAGCGGTCCCGATGCAGGATCCCGCCGTAGTCCAGTGGGATCAGCTCGGCGAGCTGTTCTGTGCCGCGCCCGGCGGCCAGGCGGAAGGCTACGGCGCCCAGGCAGGAGGCAGCCCAGAGCCACCAGCGTCCGAGGCGATTGCGTCCGTACCCGGTTTCGTCTCCGTGAATCATGGGGCTGGCCTGCACATGGGCCACAACCTCTCGAGTGGGCGCCTCCAGGGCTTCGCTCATCCCCTCCAGGATTGTCTGCAATGTTCCGAGACTCACCTCCAGTCCCATCGCGGCCAGGAAGTCCCGCAGGTTCCGTCGGCTTACTCGCAGCTTCCCCGTCGCATAGGCGATCAAGGCCTGGAGGTTGGGTCCCGCCATTCCCCGCGGCACGCCAGGTGGCAACTGGGCCTTCGTCCATCCGCCACAGGCCGGGCAACAGCAGGCCTCCAACTCATAGCGGGTCGCCTCGATCTGCAGCGCCGGGATCTCGAAGACGGTGTGAACCCAGCCCGGCTTCCGCAGCAGATCCCCAGGGTCCAGCACTTGACCACAGGACTTGCAGTCCCCGGGGCTCACCCGCTCAATGTGGGTTGCCCTCTCTGGCTCGATGGCAACGCGTGTCTTCCCCGGATGCCCCGGTTGTCCACCCGGCTTACGGCCCGAGGGCGCAGTCGAGGAGGAGCCAGAGGGCTTACTCCAGGGCGGATCCTGGCTGGGCGGCCGGGAGGAATTCCGGGAGTTCTGCTTCAACTGGGCCCGCAAATCGGCCACTTCCTCCTGCAAGTCCCGAACCGCCTTCAAAAGGAGGGTCACTTGGTCCTCGAGTTCAGCGATGCGGGCATGGGCGGATTCAAGGGTCGGGAAGCAGTCGCGAAGAGAGTCCATGCCGTAAAGATAGATCTACGAGGACTTTCGTACAAGCCCTTTCGAAAGAAATATTTACGTACATGTGTGTGGGGACCTGAACGCTTACGAAATATTTACGTGCATGCGGGGAGGGGGGCTG
>CAIPUA010000411.1 GCA_903868115.1 uncultured Holophagaceae bacterium | reverse complement strand
GCCTACCCCAAGGAGGGCCTCGATTACATCCTGAAGGCCATCCAGACGGTCTACGAGACGAAGGAAGGGCACGGTGAGATCCGCCGCGTGAATGTGGAGATCGCGCCCCTGAGCGTGGAGGATTTCCGCCGTCTGAAGGGGGCCAACATTGGCACCTACATCACCTTCCAGGAGACCTACCACAAGGCCACCTACGAGCAGGTGCACCTGGGCGGCCAGAAGCGGAACTTCGAATGGCGCGTGGAATGCATGGACCGCGCCATGGAGGCCGGCATCGAGGATGTGGGCATCGGCGTGCTCTTCGGCCTCCGGGACTGGCGCTTCGAGGTGCTGGCCCTCATGCAGCACGCCGACCACTTGGACCGCCGCTTCAACTGCGGGCCGCACACCATCAGCATCCCCCGCATTGAACCCGCGGAAGGCAGCGCGCTCTCCGAGAACCCGCCCTACGCCGTCAGCGACGAGGACTTCAAGAAGATCATCGCCATCCTGCGCCTAGCCGTGCCCTATACCGGCATCATCCTGAGCACCCGCGAACGGGCCGAGATCCGCCGGGAATGCCTGGAACTGGGCGTCAGCCAGATCAGCGCGGGCAGTCGCACCAATCCCGGCGGCTACGGAAATTCCAACGAGCACAGCGCCCAATTCAGCCTGGGTGATCACCGCGATCTGGACGAGGTGGTGCGTGATCTGGCCGAGCACGGTTTCATGCCCAGCTTCTGCACCGGCTGCTACCGACTGGGCCGCGTGGGCGCGGACTTCATGGACATGGCGAAACCCGGCGAGATCAAGACCCACTGCCAGCCCAACGCCATCAGCACCTTCCTGGAATACCTGGAGGACTACGGGAGCCCGGCCACCCACGAGATAGGCCTCAAGGTCATCGGCCGGACCCTGGAGGAAATGCCCGAAGCCCTGCGCGACCGCACCCAGAAGATGGTGGATCAGGTGAAGGCCGGGCGGCGGGATGTGTTCTGCTGAACAGCCGCACGAGGAACCTCACTTCCCGGTCGCCTTGCTCGGCACCTCGCGATTCTGGGGCTTGCCTGGCGATGCCTGCAGGGTGCTGGTCAGGGAGGACCCACCCTCGTTGGTGACCACGAACCGCAGGGCAGTGCCTGGCTTGAGGGCGGCGATTTCGGCCCGCAGGGGGCTGGTCTCACTGCGGGCGATCACCCCACTTCCATCGCTCAATTCGGCCTTCCCACCCTTGAATTCCCCGATCACCGAGAAGGCCTCGGTGGAACCCGCTCTGGGCTCGGCGCGCAGGGAAAAGAGTTCGGGCGGAGGCACGACCTTGACGATCAGTTCACGAGTGATGGCGTCTCCATAACTGTTCACGGCGATCAGGGTGTAGGCGGTGGTTTCGACGGGTTTCACTTCCACGCCGGGGCCGCTCTGGTCCGTGACATCCAGGGCACCCGGACTGAGCATCAGCCTGCGATGATCCTTGACCGCCCAGCCCAATCTCGCGCTCAGACCTGCGGTGACGACGGGCGGCGCGGCCTCGAATCGGGAGATCGTCGGCAGCACCTTGATGGGAATTCGGGCCACCCCGGTGGTTTCCGCCCCCGCGGCATTGAAACCCCGGCAGATCAGGGTCACCTCGCCAACCTCTCCGGCGCTCCAGAAGGCCGTATCCCGGTTCATGCCTGACTCCAGCGTGCCTCCCTGGATGGACCATTCGAAGCGCAGCCCCGGTCCGCCAGCAACGTCGGCCCTGTGCCCGGTGCTACCGGCAAGGACGGCCGGAACGGTTTCAATGCGAAGCGTGGCGGGGCCCGTCTGGACAGTCTCGGTGGCCTGAGGCGCGCTGGCGCCGGGCGCCGTTCCCTTGGGACCGCCGCTACTGACACGATTGGATTCCTGATACAGCCCATACCCCGCCGCGCCAAGCACCGCAGCCGCAAGCGCACCAATGAGAAGTTGGTTCTTGAAATCCGTTTCCATGAATCGTCCTTGGTCTCGTGGGGAATTGTAAAGAAGCTCCGACCTCAGCGCCACTCACAATAAGGCCCTTCTGCCTGCGGGGGAAGAGTCGATGCAAGCTGTTCGCTCGAATGCGGACTGGAGGCGCAAGTCGTTTTTGCCACCGGATGCCCGTTGAGGTCACCATCTATCCATGTCAGACACCCGCCTCGAACACGACCTGCTGGGCTGCCGGGAACTCCCTGAGACGGCGCGCTACGGCATCCACACCCTGCGGGCCCTGGAGAACTTCCCCCTGCTGGGACGGCCCGCGCACCCCGAACTGCTGCGCGCCTTCGGCGCCGTCAAACTGGCAGCGCTGCGGACGAATCGGAGACTCGGTTGCTTTCCGGAAACAGCCAAGGTCGAGGCGATGGAGCGGGCCTGCCAAGAACTCATGGATGGCCAGGGGTTATCGGACCTGGCCGTGGACGCCCTGCAGGGCGGCGCGGGCACCAGCACCAACATGGCGGTGAACGAGGTGCTGGCCAATCGCGCCCTCGAGCTCATGGGCAGGCCCCACGGTGACTATGCCGCCGTGTCACCCACGAACGACCTGAACCTGCACCAGAGCACCAACGACACCTATCCGACCGCCCTGCGCATCGCCGCCATCCGCGGTCTGAAGGAACTTGAACGCCAGGTGCTGGCTCTCCAGGAAGCCTTCCAGGAAAAGGAAAAGGCCTTCGCCCATATCGTGAAGGTGGGCCGCACGGAGATGCAGGATGCCGTGCTCGTCACGCTGGGCCGGGAAATGGGCGCCTACGCCGAGGCCCTGAACCGGGATCGCTGGCGCCTGGCGAAATGCGAAGAGCGCCTGCGCGTGGTGAACCTGGGCGGCACCGCCATCGGCACGGGCCTCGCCGCCCCCCGGGAGTACATCTTCCGCGTGGTGGACGAGCTGCGCGAGATCACGGGGCTGGGTCTGGCCCGGGCGGAGAACCTGGTGGAAGCCACCCAGAATGCGGATGTCTTCGTGGAGGTCTCGGGCCTCTTGAAGACGCTGGCCACCACCCACATCAAACTCTGCGGCGACCTGCGCCTCCTGAGCAGTGGCCCCGAAGCGGGCCTTGGAGAATTGCGGCTGCCCCCGCGCCAGGCCGGCAGCAGCATCATGCCGGGCAAGGTGAATCCCGTCATCCCCGAAGCCGTCACCCAGGCCGCGATCCTCGCCATCGCCCACGACCACGCCCTGGCCTTCGCCGTTTCCCTGGGCAGCCTGGAACTCAATGCCTTCCTGCCCCTGGTCGCCCATAGCCTGTTGGAGAGCCTGGATCTCCTGGCACGGGCCTGCGCCATCCTGCGCACCCATTGTGTGACAGGGCTCGAGGCCGACGAAGTCCGCTGCCGCGCCCATGTGGAGAACGGCACCGCCGCCGCCACGGCGCTGCTGCCCCTGCTGGGCTACGAGGCCGTCTGCGCGCTCTGCCAACGCGCCCAGGCTGCGGGAGTGAGCGTGAAGTGCCAGGGCATGGTGGAAAACCTTTTCACCGAAGCGCAGTTCCACGAGGCCACCAGCCCCGAAGCCGTGGGACGGCTGGGATCGAGGCTGCGGGGGGAGCCGTGAATGCCTGGGTGCTCTTCGACTGGGGCGGCACCCTCATGCGGGTCTTCCCTCAATACCGGGGGAAAATGCGGGACTGGCCGAAGGTCGAGGAGATCCCCGGCGCCCGCAAGGCCCTGCACGCCATCCACGGCAGGATCGGCATCGCCCTCGCCACCAATGCCGCGGACAGCGAGGAGGAGGATATCCGCAAGGCTCTGGAGCGCGCGGACCTGGGCTCCTTCATCAAGCGGATCTACTGCTTCAAGACCGTGGGTGCCAAGAAAAGCAGCCCCGAATTTTTCGCCCGTGTCCTGGCGGACCTCCACACAGCGGCCGAGCATCTGGTGATGGTGGGCGATGATTATGCTGAGGATGTGAAACCCGCTCTGGACGCGGGATTGCGAGCGGTATGGTTCAACGCTCACGGTACGGACGTGCGCACCGGCCACAACCTCGCCACGCTCCATCACGTGGACCATCTCCCTGCAGTGCTCCAGGCCTGGGGCCTGCTCCGCGAAGCCCATTGATAGCGGTTCTTCACGGATTGCCGGGAAATCCCTTGCCATGGCGGGTTCGCAGCCACAGTTGGGATCACTTCAGCCCGAACTGCGCCTTGAAGCTCGGCCAGTCGGCCTTCAAGCGCAGGAAGGCCTCCACCTCCCGACAGAGCAGGAAGGGGTTGGTCGCGCGCTCCCAGGCCAGGGTGGAACTGGGTCTAGCGCCGTAGTCGTGCCCCGGCCAGATCGTCGTGTGCTCCGGCCACTCCTGCAGCAGGCGCTGGAGGTTGTCCCACTCGATCCGTGCGTCCGCATCCCCGCCCGTGCCACCCACCTTGCCCACGAAGAGCAGATCGCCCGTGAGGCCCGCCGCCATCTCCTCTACAAGGAAGGCCAGGTGATCTGGACAATGGCCGGGAACCTGCCAGACGCCCACATGGAGGCCACCCAGCGCCAGTCGTTCCCCGTCCTTCAGCACACGCTCCAGTGGGCCCGGATGCCCCGGTCCACCCAGGATTGGCGCGCCAGTGAGGGCCTGGGCGCGTGCGTTCCCGTTGCTGTGATCCGGGTGGCCGTGGGTGTTGAGGATGGCCGTGATGCGCAGCCCCTGCGCGATCGCCCGCGCCACCATCGCCTCGGGATCGAAGGACGGATCGACGAGGAGGCCTTCGCCCGCTTCCCGGTCCCCCAGCAGGTAGCCGAAGTTCCGGTCCCCACCCACTCGCACCTGCTCGAAGATGAAGCGCATGGCTTCCTCCGCTCTTTTCCTTCATGCTGGCAGGTACGGCCGAGAATCCGAAAGGAGGCACCGTGGAGAGACCTTTCCGGATCCTATCGATCGATGGCGGCGGTATCCGAGGACTCATCCCCGCGCTCCTGCTCGCAGAGCTTGAAAAGCAGGCCGGGAAGCCTGTCGCGGACCTCTTCGACCTGATCGTGGGCACCAGCACGGGCGGCATCATTGCCCTGGGTCTGGCCACCCCCAGCCCCGACGGGCGGCCCCGAAATTCCGCCCAGGATCTCGCGAATCTCTACCTCCAGCAGGGCGCCCGCATCTTCCATCGCGATCCCTTCTTCTTCCGCAGCCGCAGGGCCAAGCTGGATCCCCGCTACGATTACCCCTTGTGGCTGGCGGCGCGGGCCACCAGTGCGGCACCCACCTATTTCGAACCCGTCCTGATCGCCTGGCCGGACCGGGACCGGGATGTGCTGGTGGATGGCCCG
>CAIPUA010000410.1 GCA_903868115.1 uncultured Holophagaceae bacterium | reverse complement strand
CTGCACGCCGCGCAAGCATTCCTGCAGCTGGTCCATGTGTTGATAAAACTGATCCCCATTCTGATGCTTATCCTGACCCTGAAGCGGGCCTGGTATTTGGTACGCTCCGGATACGGGCACGTGTGAGGCAGTCCAAACGGGTTGCTGCCATGAAGTCTCACGAATGGACGCGAATAGAGCGAACGGAAGCAGGTCACCTGCACGGCGGCGGTTCTTTTTCCGCGAGCCCCTGAAGACTGCCATCGAGCTCTTGCCGATCCTGGCCCACTGACACCATCATGGGACAGAGGCATTTCATGGTTCATCCCGAAGCGATTCAGGCCCTCTGCGAAGCCATTGTCCAGGGATTTCACCCGGAAACGGTCGTTCTCTTCGGCTCCTATGCCTACGGAAAACCAGACGAGGATTCGGATGTGGACCTGCTGGTGATCATGCCCTTCCAGGGAAAGGCCCCTCGCTTTGCCGCAGAGATCATCGCTCGGTTGCGTCCGGTCTTTCCCGTGGACATCCTGGTGCGAGACCCTGGGACCCTTCGGCTTCGGCTGGAACTCGGCGACCCTTTCCTCCGCGAGGTGATGGACCGAGGCAAGGTGCTCTATGCAGCCTCTTAGTGGCGAATGGGTGCTGAAAGCGGAGGGGGACTTCAGCACCGCTGAACGGGAGCTGCGGGCCCGAAAGGCGCCCAACTTCGATGCGGCCTGCTTCCACGCCCAACAGTGTGCTGAGAAATATCTCAAGGCTAGGCTTCAAGAGGCCGGGCTTCCCTTTCTCCGCACCCACAGTCTGCCGGCGCTCCTGGAGACTGTTCTGCGGGTCGAACCCCTTTGGGAGGCCTTTCGCCTGAGTCTGGCGACGCTCAGCGCCTATGGAGTGGAATACCGCTACCCCGGTGAAAGTGCGGATCGAGAGCTCGCCAAAGAGGCCGTAGCCCTTTGCCGGGGCTTTCGGCGACACGCCCGCGCCTCGCTCGGCATTCCCGAAGAAGGTCGGTAGGCACGGACGGGGGCGGTGCCTTGCTCGTGCGAACATCCGTTCCTTCGGGGGATGCTTCACCGCCATGGTCTCCGAGCCCATGCCAGCGGGTTGTTTCTACCCGATTGTCTAAATTGGGAGCGTTGTTGTTTACTTTTTTGAATTTCGAAGGGTCTTCGCGTCGAGAGCGTCTTGGGGTCGCCCGGTTGCTTCTTTGTTGCGAATGAGTTCCTCGATTCCAATTACCGTGACCGATTGGTCGCCGTAGGCGGATTGGACGCGATGCTCCCAGGCCTCAGCAAATTCAATACCATCGATGGAAGTGAGGATGTCGATTCGGTTTGGTGGAAGGCCCATTTGAAAAACGATGCCAGGCGTAGCAAGGTCTTGAAGGGTCAAGTTGCTGAATGGGGCACCGAAATGATCGAGCGCCTCCCAGACCTTGTGAGCGTTGCCCGGGTCCGCCTTGATCCACACGTCAAGATCCTTGGTGAAGCGAGGAAAGCCGTGAAGCGCCAACGCGTAACCGCCAACGATGAGAAACTCAGCGTGAGCGCCGTTCAACGCGGCAAACAGATCTCTGAAGTCGGGGTTCACACTCATCGGGGTGAGTCCAAGCAAGGTATTCGAGCGTAAGATCCCACAGCGCTTCCATCCGTGCCTGAGGAGTCAGGTCAGCGTTTGGGTCCATCTCCCATGATTCTCGTGCGTGGAGTGATGTGATGCGAGATGTGCCCTGTCGGCGGCGTTCCTCTGGGAGCATGACTCCATTTTAACCTCTTCAGGGCGCAGGAAGTCTGAAACCTACAACTGCATCACATAGCCCGGCAGTTTCTGGAAGGCCTCCCGCAGGGG
>CAIPUA010000409.1 GCA_903868115.1 uncultured Holophagaceae bacterium | reverse complement strand
CGGCGAACCACCGTGGTGGTGGGGGCTTGGTGCAGGAGATCGGGATTCTCGTCCACTTCCTGGGCGATCTTTTTCATGGTGTCGATGAAGACATCCATTTCTTCTTTGCTCTCGCTCTCGGTGGGTTCGATCATGAGCGCGCCGTGAACGATCAGAGGGAAGTAGATCGTTGGCGGGTGGAAGCCGTAGTCCAGCAGCCGCTTGGCGATATCCAGGGTGCTGACGCCCTTCTTCATCTGGAAGCTGTCATCGAAGACGATCTCGTGGAGGGTGGGCGTGTCGTATTCCAGGTGGAAGACACCCGTGAGCTGCTTGCGGATGTAGTTGGCGTTCACGATGGCCCGCAGGGTGGCGGCCTTGAGGCCGTCGGCGCCGTGGCTCAGGCAGTAGGTCATGGCGCGCACGACGATGCCGAAGTTGCCGAAGAAGCCGTGCACCTTACCCATGCTCGCGGGGCGGTTCCAGTCCAGGCGGTACGTGTACTGGGGCACCTGGCCTTCGCCCACCTTCGCCGTCTCGCGGACGACCACCGGACGGGGCAGGAAGGGCTCCAGCACCGCAGTGCAGGCCACGGGGCCCGAGCCCGGGCCGCCACCGCCGTGAGGCGTGGAGAAGGTCTTGTGGAGGTTCAGGTGCATCACATCCACGCCGAAGTCGCCGGGCCGGGCCGTGCCCACCAGGGCGTTCATGTTGGCGCCATCCATGTAGAGCAGGGCGTCGATGCCGTGGAGGATGTCGGCGATCTCCTTGATGCGGTATTCGAAGATGCCCAGGGTGTTCGGGTTGGTGATCATGGCCCCGGCGATCTCGCTGCCGAGCTCCTGCACCAAGGTGGCGAAGCCCTTGCGGACCTTGCCGGTGCTGGGATCCGTGACGTCCTCGAAGCTGATGGTGCCGTCCTCCCGGGAGGGCAGCTCCACCACGTCGTAGCCCGCCATGGCGGCGGTGGCGGGGTTGGTGCCATGGCCGCTGTCGGGAATCAGGATCACGCGGCGATGGGCACCCTCCGACAGGTGGTAGGCGCGCATGAGCATGACACCCGTGAGTTCTCCGGCCGCGCCGGCGCTGGGGTGCAGGGTAACCGCAGGCAAACCGGTGATCTCCTTCAGCCAGCTTTCCAAGGTATACATCAGGGCCAGGTTGCCCTGGACATGCACATCCGCAGCCATGGGATGGCTCTCCGTGAAGCCTGGCAGGACGGCGGTCTTCTCGTTGAGCCGGGGATTGTGCTTCATGGTGCAGGAGCCCAGCGGATACATGCCGTCGTCCACGCCGTAGTTCCACTTGGAGAGGCGCGTGAAGTGGCGGATGACATCCACTTCGGAGCAGGAAGGCAGGGCGTCGAAGGCACCGCGCTTCAGGTGCGCGGGGCGGGTGTCCTTGGCGGCCGGGACATCGAGTTTCGGGAGGTCCATGCCGGTCTTGCCGGGCACGGAGCGTTCAAAGATCAGGGTTTCGCGGGTGCGGAGAGCCATGTTCGTGTCCTCATCCAATACTGGGGATGCGGGCCAGCACCTCGACGAGGCACTCGATCTGCTCGCGGGTGGCGGTCTCGGTGGCGCACCAGAGGGTGCAGCCCTTGAGGGATTCGGCGTAGGGCGTGAGATCCAGTCCGGCGAGGATGCCCTCGTCGGCGCAGGCCTTCTGCATCGCCTCCACATCGCCCTTGTAGCGCAGGACGAACTCGTTGAAGAAGGGCTGCTCCTGGACGGCCTCGAAGCTCGGCAGCTCCAGCAGGCGCTGGCGCAGGTACTGGGCCTTGGCCGCGTTCTGCTCGGCCAGCCCGCGCAGGCCTTCGGGCCCCGCCAACTGGAGGAAGACATTGGCCCGGAGGGCCACCAGGGCCTGGTTGGAGCAGATGTTGGAGGTGGCCTTGTCGCGGCGGATGTGCTGCTCGCGACTGGCCAGGGTCAGCACGTAGCCGGTCTGGCCGTCCAAGTCCTTGGTCTGGCCGATGAGCCGGCCGGGGATCTCGCGCTTGTAGGCGTCCTTCACCGCCAGGAAGCCCAAGTAGGGCCCGCCGAAGCTCACATAGTTGCCGAAGCTCATGGCCTCGCCGCAGGCCATGTCGACGCCGAGCCGACCCGGTGCCTCGAACCAACCGAAGGCCAGAGCCTCCTGGGTCACGGAGACCAGCAGGGCGCCCGCAGGCTTGGTGAGCTCCTGGATGGCCTTCAGGTCTTCGACGCAACCCAGGAAGTTGGGGTAGCCCACCATGACGCAGGCCACATCCGGGGTGAGCTTGGCCTTGAGGTCCTCGATATCCGTGACGCCGTCCTTGAGGGCCACCTGGACCAGCTTCAGGCCCTCGTGGGGCGTGATATTGGTGCAGAGCACCTCCTGGTAGTGGGGGTGCAGTCCCTGGCTGATGAGGATGGTGTTCTTCTTCTTGGCCAAGCGCACGGCCATTAGGGCGGCTTCCACCGTGGCGGTGGCACCGTCGTACATGGAAGCGTTGGTTACATCCAGACCTGTTAAATCACAGATAAGCGTTTGGTACTCGAAGATGGCCTGGAGGGTGCCCTGGGCCACCTCCGGCTGGTAGGGCGTGTAGGCCGTGAACCACTCCTCGCGGCCAGTCACCATGTCCACTGTGGCGGGGACGAAGTGCTCGTAGGCTCCGGCGCCCAGGAAGCGGCCCACGAAGCGCCGATTCTGGCCCGCGAAGGCCTCCATGGCCCGCAGGACTTCGAGTTCCGAAGCCTTGGGCGGCAGATCCAACTCACGCTGGAGGCGGAGTTCGGGAGGTATGCCCTTCAGCAGGTCCTCGGCACTTTCAACGCCAATGGCGTCCAGAAGCGCACGGTCCTCCGACGGGGCCGATGGCAGATAGCGCATAAGGCATCCTTCGAGGTGGGGGACGGCGGCACGCCATCCACGAGGGAAGGGTACCACGGAGGTTCCTGTTGGCAGTTCAAACCCGTAATCCTCGGCAAAGGCCAGCTTCATTATCAGTCCACGATGGGCGACTTCTGCCGCCGGATTGGTTATTCTGAGCGGCTATGTGCTTCGTTATTTTTTTGTCTTTGCCGGTCAGGCTAGCGGCTTTCGGTGAATGACCCCTGGCTTCGGAGTGTTCCATGCTGCCTCTCTCACAATCTGCAGGCTATGCCGTCCTGGCCTTGAGCTGCCTTGACGATCCCGGCGGGCAACCCGTCCTCGTTCAGGATGTGGCGGCCCGTACCGGCGCCCCGGGGCCCTACCTGGCAAAGATCTTCAGCGCGCTGGCCAAGGCTGGGCTGGTCGTAGGCAAGCGTGGCAACCAAGGCGGGGTCATTCTCGCCCGTCCCGCCAAGCAAATTTCCCTCAGCGAACTCGCCGAAGTTCTGGACGATGCCGGCTGGCGCTCCAGTTGCCTGCTGGGGCTCATGGAGTGCTCGGACGAGCGCGACTGTCCTGTGCATCTGTTTTGGAAGGGTGAACGAGAGCGGATCCACGGGGAGCTCACGAAGGTTTCGCTGGCCGATGTGGCCAAGTTTGAACGAGAGAGGCAAAGCGCAAACGACCTTCCGCCTCGACAAAGACTTAATCCGTAGGAGCCCGGTCT
>CAIPUA010000408.1 GCA_903868115.1 uncultured Holophagaceae bacterium | reverse complement strand
GAGATGGACGGTGATAAAAGACGGTGATAGCAGCAATCCGGCGGGATTCTTCAGGAATTTGGATTTTCATTCTCAGCGCGGCCGCCGTACCTCCCTATCGGGTTGCGGCCCCGGCCGCGCTGAGGTTCTTTTCCCCCGGATGCAAACGCACGATCCGGGCTGAAGGCATTTCCGCATTCCCATGGGAAACTGGAGGGCTAGGAGTTTTCATGCCCATCGCCCTCAGTCTGGTCAAGGTGAGCAAGCGCTACGGCGCCCAGCCCATCCTGGCGGACCTGTCCTTCGGTCTCATGCAGGGCGAGAAGGTCGGGCTCATCGGGCGCAACGGCACAGGGAAATCCACGCTGTTCAAGCTGCTCTCCCACGAGGAGACGCCCGATTCCGGCGAGGTGGTGATCACCCAGGGGCTGCGCGTGGCGCGGCTGGCGCAGGATCCGCACTTCGCACCCGAGGCCACGGTGCGTCAGGCCCTGGAATTCGCCCTGGCAGAGCACGCCGCGCTCATCGCCCGCCACGGCGAGATCCACGAGGCCCTGCACCAGCACGGGAGCCGCGATCGCAGCCTGGAGGAGAGGCTGCACCTGGAACTGGAACTCGTGGAACACCACCTGGCCCACATGGGCTGGGACCTGGAGCCACGCCTGAAGGAAGCCCAGACGACCTGGGGCCTGGTGGATCTCGAGGCCCAGGTGGAATCCCTTTCCGGCGGCTGGCGCAAGCGCGTGGCCCTGGCCCAGGCTTGGCTGAAGGACCCGGATGTGCTGGTGCTGGACGAACCCACCAACCATCTCGATCCCGAACAAGTGGAGAAGCTGGAGACTTGGCTCCAGGGCTTCGAGGGCGCCCTGCTCCTCATCACCCATGACCGGCACCTGCTGGATGGCGTGGTGGATCGCATGCTGGAGATGGAGGAAGGCCGCATCACCAACTATGAAGGCAACTACAGCGACTATCTGCTGGAGAAGTCCGACCGGGAATTCCGCGAGGCGCGCCTCACGGAGCACATGCAGAATCGGCTGCGCCGGGAGATGGCCTGGCTGAGCCGGGGCGCCAGGGCCCGCACCCGCAAGAGCAAGCTGCGCATTCAGGATGTGCTGGATCTGAAGGACGAAGTGGGGGAGCGCACCCGCGAGGAGAGCCGCCAGGCCATCACCTTCAAGGGCGGCGACAACCGCAGCGATGCCCTGCTCCAGGTGAAGAACCTGGCCTTCGCCTACGAGGAGAACGGCCCCGAACTCATCGGAGGTTTGGAGCTGACACTGCAGCGCGGGATGCGCATCGCCCTGCTGGGCCCCAACGGCTGCGGGAAATCCACCTTCCTCAACCTGATCCTGGGCGATCTGAGCCCCACTCGCGGCGAGGTGGCCCGACATCCGAAACTGTCCCTTTCGGCGATCTCCCAGGGCCGGGGTGAGTTGGATGGCAGCCTGAGCATCCAGGACAACCTCGCGGACCGCGTGGCCGTCGTCAAGGTTCAGGATTCCGTGATCCTCGCGCATGTCTACCTCACGCGCTTCGGCTTTCCCGTGGAGCAGCAAGGCCGGCTGGCCTCGACCCTTTCCGGCGGCGAACGCAACCGCCTGCTGCTGGCCAAGGCCATGCTGCACCCTTCCGATCTGCTGGTGCTGGACGAACCCACCAACGATCTGGATATCGCCACGCTTCAGAACCTGGAAGAGGCCTTGCTGGACTACCCCGGCACCCTGCTGGTGGTGAGCCATGACCGGTTCTTTCTGGATCAGGTGGCCACTCATACCCTGGCCTATAACCCTCAGGGCACGCCGCGCTGGGAACTGTACGAAGGCAACCCCGCCACGGTGAAGCGCCTGCGCGCCGACCGCCTGGCCTTGGAAACTCCGGCCAAGCTGGGGGCATCCAGGACCGCACCCAAATCCGAAGTGATCCGGACCAAGAAGCCTGGGCTCACCCAGAAGGAACAGCGGCGTCTGGCCGAGGTCGAGGCCGCCATGGCCGCATTGCACACGCGCATCGCCGCACTCGATGCGCTGACGGCCGATCCCATGGCCTTCAGCACCGCCGAAGCGCCGGGGCACCAAGCCTTGAAGGACCGGGGCGCCGCCAAGGTCCAACTTGAAATGCTCGAAATGGAATGGCTGGAGTTGGAGGAGAAGCGAGGCTGATGGTGGGTGCTTCAGCCCCTGGCGTACCTCTGCAGTTTCTGGATGTCCAGGATGCGTACGACGGGGAAGGTGCTCTGGATGAGGCTGAGGTCGGCCAGCAGGCGCAGGGCGCGGCTGAAGGCCTCACGGCTGGCGCCGATGCACTGGGCGAGATCCTCCTGGGTTTCCTGGAACTCCACCAGCGTGCGGGTGGGATTGCGCCCCTGGTAGTCCAGGATAAGCAGGGCCACGCGCTCGGGCACGCTGTGGAGG
>CAIPUA010000407.1 GCA_903868115.1 uncultured Holophagaceae bacterium | reverse complement strand
GGGATAGACCCACTGACCGTCGATCCGCTCGCGTCGGGTGACCACCTGTGAGTGGAGCACCCGACAGCCCTTCACCCCGATGACATCCGGGTCCCGTTTCTTCAGCACAGTGAGGGCGGTGGATTTTCGGCGAGGCCAATCATTATGGAGACGGGCATCCTCCTCATCCGCAAAAGCCGTTCGAATGTTGTAGGCCATCACACGCACCGGCCTGGACCCCCTTGGGGGCAATGGCTTCGCGGCCCCGAGAACCTGCAGGCCCATGATCATCCAGAGGCAGACAAAGACGAAACGCGTGAAGCGAAGCCGCATAATGTCTCGATTGTACCTCGCCGAGACAGTCTGCGATCCCGGCCCAGGCGCAGCTCGATCGGCTGGTAGGCTCGGCCGATTATGTGCCGCAGGCACAGAATGGGCCGGGCTTACCATGTGGGCGCCTTTAGCGGGTCGTGAAGCAGGCTCCTGTGGAGCCTGCGCAGCGGGGCCCCGCTTGGCGCGCAGGCCCGTGCCGATCCGAGAGGGCAAGCCGAAGGCGCAGCTCGATCGGCTGGTAGGCTCGGCCGATTATGTGCCGCAGGCACAGAATGGGCCGGGCTTACCACGGCACTCGACCCTTCGTCTTATGGCTGCTTCTTCCGACCTGACCAGGTTCAACGGGGGCCGATGCATGGGGCCCGGCTTGCCATCAGGGTAGCAGGACGAGGCATTCAAGCCAGAGATGACGGGGTTCTGCGATGAATAAACCTCGCATTCCCAATGTCTTGATCACGGAGCAAAAAAAATGGGCTCCAGGCCCTTGACACCACTACATCTTGGGGTGATCCTTGTCATCCGACACAATCGCTTGCGGTTCGACCCCATTGCTTCGGAAACAAAGGCCCGAGGGTCGCTCAATATCCAGAAATTTCAAGGCGTGGGCCATGCCCATGGCGTTCGTCTGTCGTACCCGGAGCACCCCCCCATGAAGATCACCCGCCACTTCACCAAGGCTGGCCACAACGCTCTAGAGGGCATCCCTTTCGTGCCCCGCACCAGCTGCATCACGAAGCTGGACGGCACGGTGGTCTTTGAGGCCAAGGAGGTCCTGGTGCCAGAGAACTGGTCCCAGGTGGCGGTGGACATCCTGGCCCAGAAGTACTTCCGGCGGAAGGGTGTCGACGCTTTGGACGGCGGAGAGAAGGATTCCCGGCAGGTCTTCCATCGGCTAGCGGGCTGCTGGCGGCACTGGGGCGAGACCCACGGCTACTTTGCCTCCACCGAGGAGGGGCAGGCTTTCTACGACGAGCTGGTCTTCATGCTCGCCAATCAGATGTGCGCGCCCAACAGCCCCCAGTGGTTCAATACGGGACTGCACTTCGCGTACGGAATCGCGGGTCCCGCGCAGGGCCACTTCTTCGCGGACCCCACGAGCGGCAAGGTCGAAAAATCCACCAGTGCCTACGAGCGTCCCCAGCCGCACGCCTGTTTCATCCAGAGTGTGAGCGACGATCTGGTGAACCCGGGCGGCATCATGGATCTCTGGATGCGCGAAGCCCGCATCTTCAAGTACGGATCCGGCACGGGCAGCAATTTTTCGCGCATCCGGGGCTCCGAGGAACCCCTCTCGGGCGGCGGGCGCAGTTCGGGCCTCATGAGCTTCCTGGCGGTCGGCGATCGCGCGGCCGGCGCCATCAAGTCCGGCGGCACCACGCGTCGGGCGGCCAAGATGATCAGCCTGGATCTCGATCATCCCGACATCGAGGCCTTCGTGGAATGGAAGGTCACAGAGGAGCGCAAGGTGGCCATGATGGCCGCGGGTTCCATCCTGCTGGGCAAGCACTGGAACGCCATGTGCGAGACCGTGGAGGGCAGCACCACCCGCGATGCCGATCCCACGCGCAACGATAAGCTGCGCAAGGCCTTGGCCCACGCCAAGAAGGAGGGCGTACCCGCCGCCTTCATCGCCCAGTGCCTGGGACGCCTGGAACAGGGCGACTTCGCGCGCAACCTCAAGCAGTACGACACGACCTGGGACGGGGATGCCTACGCGACGGTAGGCGGCCAGAATTCCAACAACTCGGTGCGCGTGCCCGACGCCTTCATGCGAGCCCTGGAGCGGGACGGCGACTGGCAACTCACGCGGCGCGTGGACGGCAAGGTCTTTAAGAACCTCCGCGCCAAGGATCTCTGGGCCAAGGTGAACCATGCGGCCTGGGCCTGCGCGGACCCTGGCGTCCAGTTCGACACCACCATCAACGACTGGCATACCTGTCCCCAGGCCGGCCGGATCAACGCGAGCAACCCCTGCTCCGAGTACATGTTCCTCGACGACACGGCCTGCAACCTGGCCTCCCTGAATCTGTGCGCTTTCCTAACGGTGGACGGCGGCTTCGATCTGGTTGGCTACCGCCATGCGATCCGGCTCTGGACCCTCGTGTTGGAGATTTCGGTGCTGATGGCCCAGTTCCCCAGTGAGGCCATCGCCAAGCTCAGCTACGAATACCGCACCCTGGGCCTCGGCTACGCCAACCTCGGCGCCATGCTGATGCGCCTGGGCATTCCCTATGACAGCGAAGCCGGCACCCAGTGGTGCGCGGCCCTAACCGCCATCCTGACGGGGGACGCTTACGCCGCCAGCGCCGAAATGGCCGGGGAAATGGGGCCCTTTCCGGGCTTCGAACCCAACAGGAATGACATGCTGCGGGTGATCCGCAACCACCGTCGCGCGGCCTACGCTGCGCCCGCTTCGGAATACGAGAGCCTTTCCATAACGCCCCAGGGTCTCAAGGGCACGGGCATCCCCAAGTCACTGGTGGACGCCTCCCGCGAGAGTTGGGACCAGGCCCTGGCCCTGGGTGAGAAACACGGTTTCCGCAATGCCCAGGTGTCCGTGCTGGCGCCCACGGGCACCACCGGCCTGCTGATGGACTGCGATACGACGGGTGTCGAACCCGATTTCGCCCTGGTGAAATTCAAGAAATTGGCAGGCGGTGGCTACTTCAAACTCGTGAACGGCGCCATTCCCGAGGCCATGATGCGCCTGGGCTACGAGCCCAAGCAGATCCAGGACATCGAGCGCCATGTGGTGGGCTGGCTCGAGATCACCGACGCCACTCCCGGCCTTACCCGCAAGGACCTGCTGGCCAAGGGCTTCTCGGAGGATGAGATCAAGGGCTGGGAGGCCAGGCTCCCCACGGCCTTCGATCCCAGCTTCGTGGTGCCCGTGGAGAAGCTCAAGGTCGCCTGTGGCGAGGTGGCCACGGCCACCTTCCTGGAGGCCCTGGCAGGGTCCATGACCGTAGAGGGCGCGCCGCACCTCAAGGCCGAGCACATCCCCATTTTCGATTGCGCCAACAAGTGCGGGCGCAAGGGGCGGCGCTACATCGCGCCCATGGGCCACATCCGCATGATGGGCGCCGCGCAGCCCTTCCTCTCAGGCGCCATCAGCAAGACCATCAACCTGCCTGCGGAATACACCCTGGCGCAGGTGGGCGAGATCTACGAACAAAGCTGGAAGTACATGATCAAGGCCGTGGCGCTCTACCGCGACGGTTCCAAGATGAGCCAACCGCTGGCCACCAACCTCGATCTGCTTGATGGTTTGGAAACACTGGTGGACGACGAGGCGCCCCAGAGTGACAAGGTGCAGGCGGTGGCCCAGGCAATGGCCCAGCAGGTGGTGAGAACCTACCGCCGGAAGTTGCCCAACCGCCGCGGAGGCTACACCCAGGCGGCCACCGTGGGGGGCACCAAGCTCTACCTCCGCACCGGTGAATACGAGGATGGCACCCTCGGCGAGATCTTCCTGGACATCCACAAGGAGGGCGCCGCCTTCCGCGCCGTGCTCAACTGCTTCGCCATCGCCGTGAGCATGGGCCTGCAGCACGGGGTGCCGCTCGAAGAGTTCTGCGATGCCTTCCTTTTCACCCGCTTCGAGCCCAACGGCATGGTCCGTGGCAGCGACACGGTGAAGTTCTCCACCAGCCTCATCGACTTCGTGTTCCGGGAACTGGCCATCAGCTACCTGGGCCGCTTCGAGCTGGCCCAGGTGGAGCCCGAGCAGCTCATGCAACTGGCGGGGGGCCTCAAGCGCGAGAGCCAGGCCCACAGCCTGAACGCGAATGGCGGTGGCGGCATGACCCCGCTCTTTCCCGAGGCCACCGCAGAACTCCAGCCCGTGCCGGCACCCGAGACCTTGCACGCCCACGCCCATGCCAGTAGCGCCCAGCCTGCAATGTCCGCATACCGGGCCGCCCGCGAGAAGGGCTACACCGGCGACCCTTGCCCCGACTGCGGCCATCTCACCCTGGTGCGCAACGGTGCCTGCCTCAAGTGCCAGACGTGCGGCGCCACGACGGGCTGCTCCTAGGATCCACTTCTGCTCTGGGTGCAAGGTGACAGGTTCCAGGGTTTCGTCGCCAGGAGTTTGAGCAGGTGGTGACCCCCGGGCGGGCGGAGAATGGGCACATGTGGATGACCGATCATGCTTTCAAGCAACGGGTGGTCGAGGCGCTGGAGCTGATTCCGGCCGAGTTTCGGCCGTATCTGGAGAATGTCGAAATCGTCGTAGAGGATTGGCCCTCCGAAGACCTGCTGGCGGCCATGGGCATCCCAGAGGACGAGGGCCTCTATGGCCTGTACACGGGCACTCCGCTCACCGAGCGGCACTTCGATCACGCTGGATTGCCCGACCGGATCATTCTTTACCGCAACGCCCTGCTGGAGGACTTCCCCGATCAGGACGAGTTGCGGCGAGAAGTCGCACTGACCGTGCTCCACGAACTCGCCCATCACTTCGGGATCGATGAGGATCGGCTTACAGAGCTGGGGTTGGACTGAGGCCGGTGGACGGACGTTGGAAGTCTCTTCCAGCATGCGCCAGAATCCGCGTTGCGGCGCTAACATCAGGGCAGTCAACGCGGATCAAGCGACTCCGATTGGGGCCGCTAGGTGAGTCTGGGAGGGATCCATGCCGATTCTGAACGATGTCCTGGCCGTCATCCTGGGGGGTGGGCGCGGGGCGCGCCTCTACCCCCTCACCAAGATGCGCGCCAAGCCGGCCGTGCCCATCGCCGGGAAGTATCGGCTCATCGACATTCCCATCAGCAACTGCATCAACTCGGGCATCTTCCGCGTCCATGTGCTGACTCAGTTCAATTCGGTCTCGCTGCATCGGCACATCTCCGACACCTACAAATTCGATGCCTTCCACACGGGTTGGGTGCAGGTGTTGGCGGCGGAGCAGACGCCTGAAAGTGGTGAGTGGTACCAGGGCACAGCGGACGCCATCCGCAAGCAGATCGGCCAGATCAATGCCGCAGGTGCGGAGCATGTGCTGATCCTGGCGGGCGATCATCTCTACCGCATGGACTACGCCGCCATGATGGCCTTCCATGTGCAGCAGGGGGCGGACATCACGGTGGCCGTGCAACCCGTCCCGAAAGATGAAGCGCCCCGCTTCGGCATCCTGAAGCGGGGTGGGGACGGGCGGATCCTCGATTTCGTCGAAAAACCCACAGACCCGGAGGTGCAGGCCCGCATGGTGAGCCGTGACGATGCCGCGCGTCCCTTCCTGGGCTCCATGGGCATCTACGCCTTCCGCACCAAGGTGCTCATCGACCTGCTCGAGCAGCACCCGAACTTCGACGACTTCGGCAGCGATGTGATCCCCTACGCTATTTCGCGCCAGCCGGTCTTCGGCTTCGACTATGACGGCTACTGGGAGGACATCGGCACGATTCGTTCGTTCTACGACACCAACCTGCGATTGACGCGGCCGGATTCGCCCTTCAATTTCTACGACGCCCGCAGTCCCATCTATACCCACTCGCGGTTTCTGCCCGGCAGCATCGTCACGGACAGCAAGCTGACCGAGGTGCTGCTCACCGAAGGCTGTGTCATCGAGAAGGCCGAGATCACCCATTCGATCATCGGCCTGCGCAGCCATATCGGCGCAGGCACCACCATCCGCGACAGCATCATCATGGGCGCGGACTACTACGACCGCCTGAAGGCGACCGTTCCATTGGGAATCGGTGCCGGCTGCCACCTGGAGGGTGCGATCCTGGACAAGAATGTGCGGATCGGCGCCAACGTGACGATCAAGCCCTTCCCTCGCGGCACCGAACGCGACGAAGGCCACTGGGTCGTTCAGGACGGCATCGTGGTGATCCCAAAGGGCACCGTGCTGAGCGCGGGCACACAGATCGGGCCGGAGACCTGTTGACGCGTACCGATTCGCGGGGGAAATCGCTCTTCGCGGCTCGCCGTTCAACAGGCTAGAAAGACGAGCGGCCCAAAGACCCTAAAAGGCACCCAACAGGCAAACCTGCTACAGCTGCGACAACCCGCCCTCCCGGAGTTGGTCGCCCGTGAGCACCGCCCGATCGAGCACGAGGCTTGTAACCAGCGCCACCGGCGTCACATCGAAGGCAGGGTTGAACACCGGGCTTGCTGCCGGGGCCCAGCGCAGATCCCCATAACCGCGCACTTCCTCGGCTCGGCGTTCCTCGATGGGGATGGCGCGCCCATCGGGGCAATCCAGATCCACTGTGGTCCACGGAGCCACTGGATGGAAGGGAATGCCGTGATGGGCGGCCTGCACGGCCAGGCCATAGGTGCCCACCTTGTTGGCAAAATCCCCGTTGGCAGCCACGCGGTCCGCGCCCACCAGCACGCGCTGCACGCGCCCTTCCCGCATCAGGATCGCCGCCATGCTATCCGTGATCAGCGTGTGGGGGATGTCCAGGCGCAGCAGTTCCCAGGCCGTGAGGCGCGCGCCCTGGAGCAGGGGACGCGTCTCATCCACCAAGACCTGGCGCAGCTTGCCCAACTCGAAGGCGCGGCGGATGACACCCACGGCCGTGCCGATCCCTGCGGTGGCCAGGGCCCCCGCGTTGCAGTGGGTGAGCACGCTTTCGCCGGGCTGGACCAGAGCCGAACCCCGGACAGCCATGGCCTCACAGAGCGCCACATCCTCGTCGAAAATCGCCTCTGCCTCCCGGATCAGGTCCGCGAGGGAAGCGCCTGCATCCATCACGCCCTTCATCCGGTCCATGGCCCACATGAGATTCACAGCCGTGGGACGCGCACCGCGCAGGGCCGCACAGGCTTCCGCCAAGGCCCTCTCCGAGGCCCCCGCTTCCGCGAAGCAGGCCAGAGAGAGAGCCGCGGCCACGCCGATGAGCGGCGCGCCGCGCACGGACAGGCGCTGGATGTGCCCCACCATGACGGTGGGCTCGTGCCCTTCGAGCCAGCGTTCCTCGTCCGGAAGTCGAGTCTGGTCGAGGATCCAGAGGCGACCCGGTTCCACCTTCAGCGCGAGAGCATGCAGTTCCTTCATGCCATCCAGCCTATCCTCGGTCCGTTTTCTACGAGGGGAAAATGCCCCCGCATTGCCTCACCGAATCCGGGGCCCCAGCTCCGCCCGAAGGCGCCGAAGCGCCGCGAGTTCCTCCCCGGACAGCGGCGAGAGGCCACCCAGTTCCACCGCGGCCTTCAGGATCTGGGCCACATGTTCCAGGCGTTCGATGCCCCCGGCGGCTTCGGCGAGGTCCTCGCCCCAGCACACGGCTCCGTGTCGGGCCAAAACGAGAAGGCGATGGGCGGGCAGGAAGGGCTTCAAGGCTTCGCCCAGCGCCGCCGTTCCGGGGCGGGCATAGGGCACGATGGGAATCGCGCCGGCACTCAGAATGACCTCCGGCAAGGACTCGGCAGGCATCGCCTGCAGGTCGGGCCGCGCCAGCGTCCACGCGACGGCCGTGGGCGGGTGGGCGTGGACCACCACCATGGCCTCAGGGCAGGCCGCATAGATCGCCAGATGCATGAGCCGTTCGCTGCTGGGCTGGCCCTGGAGGATCGTGCCGTCCGGTGCAAGGAAGGCGAAATCTCCGGGCGTGATCCAGGCCTTCGCCACGCCCGCGGGCGTCATGGCGATGCGACCATCCGGCAGACGGGCGCTGAGGTTGCCATCCCCCGCCGCCAGCAGATTCCGGTCATGGAGACGGCGGCAGGCCTCGCAGAGGGATTGCAGGATCTCCAATTCGGTCATGCCATCCTCTTTTCGAATCGATGGAATTAATTTACTTGATTTCCAAGAACCGAAACCACGAATAACCTCAGCGCGACGTCAGCCGCAAGCGAATCGGGGGGTATCGAGAGTCGCGCTGAGATGAGAAGGATGGGTGCCTCGCGAGATTCTGTGGGTCGCGGATGGGTAGGGGCGAGGTTGAGGGTAGACTTGCCTGCGATGAGGTAGGCGATGGAGATGAGATTGCAGATGCCTTGAAGTCTGCACATCTTTCACCCCTTGCCACACCCGCAACCCCACCCCAATCCAGCTGTTGTTCAACGTGGTTGCGAATCAGCCCTGCAAAGAAGGGAACCAAGCACACGGAACACACGGACACGCGCAGGATCATGGCGGAGTTTGGGCCGGCCCCAGCACTCGGGCGGATTCCCTTGAGGCCATCCGCATGGCTTTTGTGGCTTTTTCCGTGTGCTTGGTTGAAAAGCACCGACATGCGCCACCCCACGATAGCCCTTGTCGCGTCGGTGGCGGGCTAGGACGTCAAGATGCCAGAGAACCTTCGTTATCCAGGGTGTCTTGGTGGTTTCTTTTCAACCACTTGCACGGACCGTTGCTTCCACTTCTGCGCAGAAAAGCACGAAGGTGAAGGTATGACGAATGGACACGACTAGAGCAACTGCCGAGCAACTTCCGAAAATCATGAATTTTTTCGACAGCGTCTAAGCCACCTCGGGACTGCGCCGTAGCCGAAGCACGATCTCTGACAACGGGAGGAACCCATGCACGCCCACGCGCTCGCCGCCCTCATCCTCGTCGCCCCGCTGGCGGCCCAGACCCTGGTGGTCCAGCCCACCAAGGCGGAAAAAACCACGGAAAGCCGAACGGTGAAACTCGCCAGCGGCGCCAGTCTGAAGGTCCAGAACACGAACGGCTCCATTCGAGTGGAGGCTTGGGACAAGGAGGAGGTCGAGTTCACGGGCGAGTTCAAGCCCAGCAGTAAGGACGAACAGGTGAAGGTGGTCCTCGATGCCAGCGCCGGGAAGCTCGAGATCCGGGGCGAATATCCCAAGCACAGCGGCTGGGGATCATACCGGGGCCCCGAATGCCAGATGACGCTCAAGGTGCCGCGCAAGGTCCTTCCTACGCTGGAGAGCGTGAACGGCAATATCACCCTGTGCGGCACTTTCGGTGCGGCTGTGCTCGAGACCACGAACGGCACGATCAAGGCCAAGGATTTGGCGGAGGCTCTCGAGGCCAGGACCACGAATGGCAACATCGGCCTGGAGAAGGTCCAGGGCCCCCTGGCGCTGAAGACGGTGAACGGCTCCATCAAGGGCACGGGCCTGGACGGTTCGGGCAAAGGCATTCAGGCGAAGACGGTGAACGGCGCCATTCATTTCCAGATCGCCGGGCTCAAGGGCCATCTGAAGGCTTCCACCGTGAACGGTGACATTGCCTTCAACGCCAAGGGCAAAAGCGTTGACCAGGTGGAAATCAAGAAGCACAGAGTGACGGCCACCTTCCCCGGCAGCGATCAGGCGATCACGCTGGGCACCGTGAACGGCTCCATCACGCTGGAGTAATGGTTTCCCGGTAGCCTTTGGCATGGAAACCTCCTTTCTTTCCGCGACCATCCTCCTGATCCTCATCACGGACCCGCTCGGGAATATCCCGCTGTTCATTTCCGCCCTGCAGCAGGTGCGACCCGAGCGGCGACGCTTGGTGATCGTCCGGGAAGTGCTGATTGCCTTCGCCGCGCTCCTGCTGTTCATGGTGTTCGGCAAGCACTTTCTCTCGCTGCTCCATCTCACGGACCAGGCCTTGCGGGTGGCGGGCGGGGTGATCCTGCTCCTCATCGCCATTCGGATGATCTTCCCCGAGCATGGCCTGCGGCTGGGTGACGATGAGCCCAAGGGCGAGCCCTTCATCGTGCCCATCGCCATTCCGCTCATCGCGGGGCCCTCGGCCATGGCCACGGTGCTGCTCCTCTCCAGCCGAGAACCGGGGCGGATGTTCGAATGGATCGGGGCGTTGAGCCTCTCCATGCTCGTCACAGCGCTGGTCTTTTCCCTCTCGACCCGGCTGCAGAAGGCCCTGGGCGAACAGGCCATCACCGCTCTGGAGCGCCTCATGGGTCTGGTCCTCACCGCGATCTCCGTGGAGATGCTCCTGGGCGGCGTGGCCAGCTACATCCGCCAGTTCCAGCGTTGATACAGGCTGAGTTTGACGACGACTCTGACGGAGTTCTTTCCGCTCAGGCTCCGAGGGAAAGATAGAATCTACCCATGTCTTCGTCCCCTCCTGCCCCGCCTCAGCCCAGCCCCATTCAGCCTGCCTTGGGCCTTTTGGATCCCTTCGAGAATCAGGGGCTCTTTTCGGATCACCTTCTGCGCGAGCGCATCGCCGGCTTTCCCGAGTGGCAGGCCTGGACGCCAGAGCGTTGTGCGACGCTGCACGGCGCCCTGAAGGCAGGGCTGGATGGCTACGCCCGGACCCGACAGCCCCATAACGAAGAAGACACCCGCAATCAATGGCTGGACCCCGTGCTCAAGCATCTGGGCTACAGCTACCACCGCGAAGCCGCCCTGCGTTCCGGTAGGCCAGATTATGCGCTGTTCGAGGATGACGCCGCCAAAGGGCAGGCAGCTCACGCCCTCCAGACCGCTCAAGCCGAGGCCTACTACCCCTTCGCGCTCACGCTGCTGGAGGCCAAGTATTGGGAGCGTCCCCTGCAAAGTGCGGGACTGGGCACCGATCGCGAAAATCCAGTGCTCCAGATCAACCGCTACCTGGATGACGGCCATATCCATTCCGGCAACCGCATTACCTGGGCCATCCTCACCAATGGCCGCCACTGGCGCCTGTATTGGCGCGGCGCGGCCAGCCGGGCACTGACCTTCTTCGAGCTGGATCTGCCCGACCTCATCGAGCATCCCCACGCGACGGAGGGCGACTGGGCACGCTTCCGCCTCTTTCCTGTGTTCTTCGCCCGAGAAGCCTTCGTCCGGGATGGGGCGGAACAGTGCGGCCTGGACCGTCTGCGTATCGCCGCCGAACGTTACGCCCAGGAAGTTGGCGCCTCGCTGGAAGAAGCCATCTTTGGTGAACACGGCGCCTTCCTCACGCTGGCTCGGGGCCTTTGGCGGGATGCCACCCAGCACGGTGCCGTGAGCTTGGAGGAGAGTCCACTCCGGGATCTTCGCACCCTCGAAGCCAATACCCTCGTGTTGCTCTACCGCCTGCTATTCCTGTTCTACGCCGAAGACCGCGAGCTGCTGCCTGTGCGCCGGCCCGCCTATCTCGAAGTGAGCCTGCGGGCCCTGCGCGATCAGGCCGCCACCGCCGTGGATTCGGCCCACATACCCACGGGGCGTCGCGCCGTCACCTGGGGCCATTTGGAATCCCTCTTCGATCTCGTGCACCGCGGCGACCCCGCGCTGGATCTGCCGTATTACAACGGCGGCCTGTTCGATCCCGTGCGCCATCCCCTGCTGCAAACGCTGAAGGTGCCCGACGCCGAACTGATTCCGGCCCTGGATGCCCTCAGTCGCGTGCCCGGCCCAAACAACAGCCGCCTGCGCGTGGACTTCCGCGACCTCGGCGTGCGCCAGCTCGGCAGCCTCTACGAAGGCCTGCTGGAATACCGTCTGCACCTGGACGCCACGCATCTTTCCATTGCCCAAGACAGCCTGGTGCGCCGCACCACGGCCTCGTACTACACCCACGAAACCCTGGTGGCTCGGCTGGTGCAAGACACCTTGGGACCCCTGCTGGCTGAGCGGAAACAGCAACTCCAGCCGCTTCTGGAAACCTGGCTGGCCAAGGCGGAAGCTCTCGCCGCAGCGCCCGATCCGGTGGCCAGCCAAGGGCTCAGGGTGGAAGTGCGGGAACTCGCCGCGCAGGTGGAAACGACCTTGTTGAGCCTGCGCGTGTTGGATCCCGCCATGGGCTCAGGGCATTTTCTGGTGGCCGCGCTCGATTACCTCACCGATGGCCTCATGGCCCTGCTGGCCGAACACCAGGAAGATCCCCGCATGCAGGCTCATCTGGACCAGCATCCTATTTTCCAGAGCCTTGAAGTCCAGCGGGTGGCCTTGCTGGCTTCCTTGCAGACCCAGGGCCTGAGTGAACAGGCTCGGCGCGAAATTTGGCCCCATCTGGATGATCTGCGCCTGCTGAAACGCATGGTGATGAAGCGCTGCCTCTTTGGCGTGGATCTCAACCCCATGGCCGTGGAACTGGCCAAGCTCAGCCTCTGGTTGGATAGTTTTACCCTGGGCGCGCCGCTCAGTTTTCTTGATCACCATCTCAAAAGCGGCAATAGCCTCGTGGGCGCTACGTTGGAGGGCTACCGCTCGCTGCGCCAGGATGCCCAAGGCGCCCTTGTGGGTGCGGGCCTCTTTGCCGAAGTGCATAGCTTCGATGTG
>CAIPUA010000406.1 GCA_903868115.1 uncultured Holophagaceae bacterium | reverse complement strand
CTTGCCCTGGAGGCTATCGCCACGGGCGGGGCCGCCCTTGCCCTGCTGGGGATCATCAGTCGGGAAACACGGGACTGCGATCTCATTGAGCCCAAACTCTCCTTGGCCGTATTGGAGGCCTCGCGGACCTTTGCCGCCGAGATGCGGGAGCAGGGTGGGATTCTGCGGGACGACTGGTTAAACAATGGCCCTGCCTCCCTGGGGCCGCTCCTTCCAGAGGGTTGGAAAAACCGCCTCCAGATCATCTACCAGGGAAAAGCGATCCGGCTTTGGTCCCTGGGTCGCCAAGAACTGCTCCTGGCAAAGCTATGGGCGCTGTGCGACCGGGGCCTGGACCTAGGCGACTGCGTGGCCTTGGCACCCAACGCCGAGGAATTGCGTCAGGCCGAAGCCTGGATCGCCACCCAGGATCTCAACCCAGACTGGCCTGCCCACGTAGGAGCGACGCTCAAAGACCTAGCCCGGAGGTTCGGCCATGGGCTTTAGGCGACTCACCTGCCCTCCATTGGTCCTGGAGGGCAAGGCCCTGACAGCGGCCATGGTGGGCATCGGGATGAGCTTTGCCGAGGAGTCCACGCCGAATCCCAACCTTGAGAACACCCTCCTAGCCGCCTCCATCGCAGGGATGGAACGCGACGATCTCCGCGTTTTGGCCATTCTTATGACATGGTTGGGCGTGCATGCTGCATGGATCAACGCGGACCGACTGACTAGCCTCCTGGGTCAACAATCTGGCGATCGAGTTCGTGCATTCTGGGGCGCGGTGGCTCACTGGCTCAGCAAGGATCGGCGCTTCGCTCGCCTTTTAAAAAATTACGAAGGGCCGCGTCTGGATCTGCTGAGCACAGGCACGGACTTCCACGTGCGTCGTGCGGGAGAGGACCTGCGATTTGCCGGGGGGCCGCTCCGCGTGCCCGCCGGAATTCTCCGCGACCGGCAGAGTGATGTCCTCGCCCCCATTGAACTGGCCCGCCGCCACGGCACCTACCGTCGCCGAATTATGCTGGGGCCATCCTACCGGGCCGATATGTGGGCCGAGCTTGACCAAAGCCCCAGTCTTTCCGCCGCCGAACTGGCCCGCCACACTTACGGATCCTTTGCTACTGCTTGGCACGTGAAGCGAGATTGGGAAGTGCTGAAGATGGCAGGGACGGCGTAAGGCTGATTCTCAGCATCCGAGGGGCCGGACACTTCCATGGGCTTTACTGAGGTTCATGCGGCGCGACGACTGCGCCCCTTAAGTTTGATTTCCGACTCCTCTTCCCTCGCCAGATAGGGGGCCAGCACCTGGGAGGCCTGGAGGCTCTGAGCACTCACCAATTCCAGATCGGTCCAAATCCCCAGGGCGGAGCCCAGGATGCGATCAAAGGCAGCCCGGCCCTCCTTCCAAGTGCGGTCGTCCTGGGTACACTCGCCCATCACCATTTTTCGCAGCGCCTCGTTTACGAAGTGGACCCGGAAGCCCGGATGGTGAAGAGCCTCGCGCTGTGGACCCACGACGAATAGTCGAAGGGTCGTTGCGGTTTTGGGAGCCTGGGCGGGGGGAGTTGCACGGGCAGCACATAAGGAATTTGTGACGCAAGGCCGAACCACAATTCGCCGCCGAGGCGGCGCTGAAGCCGTACGCGGAGGTAAACAGGGAATAGCCCTCACGGAACCCGGACTATACTTTCCTTGGAAGCCGCCCATCCCCATGCAATCACGACTCTTTTTTGCCCTGCCCGCTCCCGTCCGCATCCGCGCCTGGGCCAT
>CAIPUA010000405.1 GCA_903868115.1 uncultured Holophagaceae bacterium | reverse complement strand
GTCCATCGGCGGGGATGGGTCGCTGACCATTGCCCACGCCCTGGCCCAGAAGGGGCTGCGGGTCGTGGGCGTGCCCAAGACCATCGATAACGATCTGGACAAGACGAACACGACCTTCGGCTTCGATACCGCGGTGTCCTTCGCCACGGAATGCCTGGACCGCCTGCACACCACCGCCGAGAGTCACCAGCGGGTGATCGTCGTGGAGATGATGGGCCGCTATGCGGGCTGGATCGCGCTCCACGCGGGCATCTCCGGGGGCGCCCATTCGATTCTCATTCCCGAGATCCCCTTCAGTCTGGACAAGGTCGCCGCCAAACTCCGCCAGCGCGACATCCACGGTCGCATGTACAGTCTGGTGGTCGTCTCCGAGGGCGCCCAGCCCGCCGATGGCGAGCGCGCCATCCTGGAATCGGCGGAGATTGGCCAGGCCGAGCGGCTCGGTGGGGTGGGTGAGCGCGTGGCCAAGGCCCTGGAGTCCCTCACCGGCAAGGACACGCGGTTGGTCGTGCTGGGCCACCTGCTGCGAGGGGGCAGTCCCACCACCTTCGACCGCCTCGCCGCCCTGCGCTTTGGGGCCGCCGCGGTGCGCGCCCTGGACGAGGGCCACAGCGGTGTCATGGTGGCCCTGGCCTTCCCCAATGTGAACTACGTGCCCCTGGAAGAAGTTGCGGGCCGCATGAAGGGCGTGCCCCTGGACTGCGACACCCTGCAAACCGGCCGCGATCTGGGCATCTGCTTCGGGGACTGAGGCTCCGGGTTTTCTCTACAACGATTTGCGGTCATCCAAAAATCAGAGAAACGCAGAGGCGCTCGGGTTCCTTCCGTGGCAATCCTGGGTTGCGGTTGCTCTATTCGGGTTCCTGGGTGGGAAGCTGTCCGTCGCCCTGGGATAGCCCGCGCCGTCACACCAAAATACCTCACATGACACTTCGTGAACCCAGGAAGCCCTCTGCGCCTGGGGGGCATCATCCTGTTTGGGATTGCCGCGACACTGTGCTACAAATCACGGCAGGAGCGAGTGGCAAGTCTATGGCTCAGGCGGTCGTCAACCTCAGGCGGGTGGAATATCTCGCGGGGCTTCCCCAGGCGGAGGCCGAGGAGTTGGCTGCCCTCAGCGAACTGCGGCGCTACCCGGATGGCGCCGTGATCTTCAACCAGGGCGAGATGATCCCCGGCATCTTCGTCGTGGTGCAGGGCTCCCTGAAGGTGTTCCGCACGGATGGCCGGGGCAAGATCCAGGTCCTGGATATGCTGCAGCCCGGCACCTGCGTCGGCGAGGTCCAGGTCTTCGACGGCGGGCCCATCGCCAGCGGCGCCGAGGCCCATGGCGACACGGAATGCTGGCTCATTCCGGCCCAGGCCATCAAGCGCATGGTGCATCGCAATCCGGTCATCGGCGAAGTCATCATCCGCCATTTCGCCGGCAAGGTGCGCCATCTCATCCAGCTGGTGGAGACCCTCAGCCTCCACAGCGTGCCCGAGCGCGTGG
This sequence comes from uncultured Holophagaceae bacterium, assembly GCA_903868115.1. GTDB lineage: Bacteria > Acidobacteriota > Holophagae > Holophagales > Holophagaceae > JAYREN01. The sequence goes on along the minus strand of CAIPUA010000405.1, from coordinate 115 downwards.
CCCTGCTTATCCTGGACTACCAGGGGCGCAATCCCACCCGCACGCTGGTGGAGTTCCAGGAAACCCAGGAGGATCTCGCCCAGTGCATCGGCGCCAGCCGTGAGGCCTTCAGCCG
>CAIPUA010000404.1 GCA_903868115.1 uncultured Holophagaceae bacterium | reverse complement strand
TGTGGAAATCGCTTCCAGCGGTTCGAGGTTGCACAGAAGTCCCAGGATGGCTGCGACAAACAATGTCGGTTCCTCGGACCCATACTTTTCATGGAGACACCATGGACCCGCTCAACCCTGAAACCCCCACCGAGCCCCCGAAGGGCAGCACCGCGGACCTCACCCATCTGAAGGCCCGGCTCTTCAGGGCCCGCGCCTCCCTGGTAGAGGCCAGCCCCTTTCTAGGCAGCCTTGTCCTCAAGCTGCCCCTGATCGTCACCGAGGATCCCCGGGTCGCCACGGCCTGCGTGGATGGCCGGGGCATCTGCGCCTTCGGCAAGGACTTCCTGGAGGCCCTGGAGCTGCCCGCGCTGCGTTCGGTCCTGCTGCATGAGGCCCTGCACCTGGCCCTGGACGCCTTTCCCCGCTGCGGCCCGCGCAAGCCCTTGCGCTGGAACGTCGCCCATGACTTCGCCATCAACCAGCTCATCGAGGAAAGTGACTTCGGGCGGGATTTCCTGTGCCTGCCCGAGGCCTTCAAGCCTCTGCTGGACCCACGCTTCAAGGGACAACCCGCCGAAGAAATTTACGACCAGCTCCCCAAGGATCTGGGCGAACTGGGCATCGGTGACCAGGACTGCCTTCGGGACGCCATCGAGCACATGACACGCGAGGAAAAGGCCGTCTTGGGCAAGGCCATCCTTCGGGAATTCGCGCCCGAGCAACTGACTTCGGAGGAGCTGACGCCGTTGCGGGCCGCGCTGGATCGCATCCCCGAGCGCATCCGGGGCGGGCTGCCGCCTTCCCTGGAAGGAGCCGGCGCCGAGGTCTTTGCGCGCCTGCGAAAGCTCTTCCCGGCGGTCTTCGGACCCGGCGGAAGCTGTGGTGATCTGTGGTTCGATGTCTGGGGTGCCCTCACGGAAGCCGAACGGGATGCCCTGCGCGACTCCTGGCGGGAGAAACTGCTGGAGGCCGCTGAACAGGCCCTCCAGGGCAACCGGGGCATCGGCCATCTGCCGGGCTGGGCGCAGAAACTCCTGGGCCCCCTGCTGAACCCCCAGATCCCCTGGCAAGTCAAGCTGGCTCAGAAGATCCACGGCCATCTGAAGGGTCGGCGGCGCACCTTCTCGCGACCCGGGCGGCGCTCCCATGCCCTGGGCGTGGTGCTGCCCGGCCCCATCAAGGACCGGGGACCCGTGGGGGTCTTCGTGGACGTCTCGGGCAGCGTGGGACCCACGGAACTCGGCGCCTTCATGGGCGAACTGGTGGGCATCCTGCAAAACGCCGATCTCCCCGTGCGACTCATCACCTGGGATGTGGCCGTGCAGGAGGATCTTTTCCTCGAACATCCCGAGGATGTGCACGGTGCGATTGCTCAGCGGGACCTTGAACTCAAGGGCGGCGGCGGTACCGACCCTCGTTGCGTCATCGAGCACCTTGAGTCGCCTGAATCCGAGGAACTTCCCCCGGTGAGCTTCGGGGTTCTCCTCACGGATGGCTACGTGCCCTGGCCCTCTGCCTCGGACTGGCCCATCGATC
>CAIPUA010000403.1 GCA_903868115.1 uncultured Holophagaceae bacterium | reverse complement strand
GGCTGGTTCAGAGAGCTAAATTGGTTCGCCCCGCCTTTATCCAATCTGTTGAACAGCACTGGTCTCGTTCGAGCATCAAAGCCAATCGGTTGGATATGGAAATTAAGGCATGACTCCATCGAAATTCGGCAATGACAATTCATGGTACTACAGCCCGGATCACCGGCAGCTCTGTCAGATCATCGAAGCCCAGACACTCTGGGGCGAGACGACCTGCCGGGTGTGGTTGCCAGGGGTCGACTCTGTAGTGCGTGTTCCGGCTTCACGGCTGAAACCGATAGAAAGTGCAGACGCCGGCTCATCGGACCACATTGCATACGTTGCTGCTGCCGCACGTGTAGCCGATGCGCTGACTCAGGATGTGCTCCTGGCGCCTATCGAATCCTCTGTTATTCCGCTTCCCCATCAGATTCGTGCTCTCTCCCGCGCCATTGCCGGCGACCGTGTACGCTATCTCCTGGCGGATGAAGTCGGCTTGGGCAAGACCATTGAGGCTGGCCTGATCATGAGGGAGCTAAAGCTCAGGGGTTTGGTTAAACGGACGCTCGTCATCGCCCCGAAGGGCCTGGTAAACCAGTGGGTCAGCGAAATGCGCTTCCACTTCAGCGAGAGCTTCCAGCTTGTATTGCCGGAAGATTTGAAGAGCATGAGGCGCATCTTGCCCGCAGTAAACATTGGTAACGACGATCCGGATGATCGTACCCGTGAACCAATGCCTACCAATGCCTGGCAGATGTTCTCACAGGTGGTCGTGCCGATGGATTCGGTCAAGCCGCTGGACAAGCGCCGTGGATGGGGCGCATCCCAGATAAGCGACTACAACCGCGAACGGTTTGAGGACCTGATTTCCGCCGGATGGGATCTTGTGATCGTGGATGAAGCTCATCGTCTGGGCGGCAGCACCGATCAGGTGGCCCGTTTCAAGTTGGGCCAGGGGCTGTCCGAGGCAGCACCCTATTTTCTGCTGCTTTCCGCCACACCACACCAGGGGAAGACCGACGCCTTCCACCGGCTGGTCTCCCTTATCGACGTCCAGGCATTCCCGGATGTTGTCAGCGTCACGCGGGAACGCGTCCAGCCCTACGTGATCCGGACCGAAAAACGCCGGGCCATCGACGAATCAGGCAAACCCCTTTTCAGACCCCGTCGCACCGAACTGGCACCGGTCTCCTGGGAAGAAAAGCACCGCGAGCAACGCCTCCTTTACGAGGCCGTCACCGAGTATGTGCGCGAAGGCTATAATCAGGCCATACGGGAGAAGCGGAGTTCCATCGGGTTTTTGATGATTCTGATGCAGCGTCTGGTCGTCTCCAGCACACGCGCCATCCGGACAACATTGAAAAGGCGACTCGAAGTGCTTGCCGCGCCGCAGGAGCAATTGACTTTGTTCCCTCTTGATTCTGAAGAGGAATGGGCAGACCTGGACGGCCAGGAACAGATCGAAACACTCCTTCGCACCAATCTGAAGGCCCTCAAGAACGAACGCGCAGAGGTAAGGCTCCTTCTGGAAGCCGCCGCCCACTGTGAGCAGGCCGGACCGGACGCGAAGGCCGAAACGCTCCTCAACCGGATTTACCAACTCCAGGCCGAGGAAAGCGACCCGGACCTCAAGGTACTCGTGTTCACCGAGTTCGTTCCCACCCAGGAGATGTTGAGACAATTCCTCACCGAACGCGGCTTCTCCGTCGTCTGCCTGAACGGCTCCATGGACATGGAGGAGCGCAAGCGTGTCCAGGATGCATTCGCCGGCGATGTCCGCATCCTCGTTTCCACCGACGCGGGCGGCGAGGGTCTGAACCTGCAATTC
>CAIPUA010000402.1 GCA_903868115.1 uncultured Holophagaceae bacterium | reverse complement strand
GCATAAAAACACTCAGGATGCAGGTCCATCATGCCCTTCCAGTCCAATAGCCTGGCATTTGGATAGCCATGGACAAGGGTCTGCAGGTTCTGGTTGACCTTCTCGCAGGCGGGCAGTTTGTCACTCTTGGCCGTCAGAAAGAACACGATGCGCCGATCCGCCAGGAACTTCATCAGCTTGGCGAATTGCTCCTGGGGGAGGCTGCTGTTGTTGGTCCCCAGATGAATCACGACCACATCTCCCAGGCGGCCCTCTGCCTTGTAGGCCCGCAGCACGGGAAGCGCCTGCACGAACGGCCTGGATTCCTCCGCATCGATGATGATCCGCCCCTTGCCCAGGCTGGACTCCCCCAACCGCTTGAAGGCGATGGCCGCGCCCATCATCACCGAATCGCCGATCGCAGTGATGTTCGAGCCCTTGAGATCCTCGGGCATGGGCACCGCGGCTGGAACCGAGGGAAGGGACGGGACCCCGTCCAGGGGCGTGGGATTGGCCTTGGCCGAAGCTGGATTCGGTGCTGGGACCGGGAGCGCCTCCAGAATCAGCGGGGGATTGAGCAGGTTGGTCGGCGTGTCCAAAGCCTTGGCCCCTGCCCGGATCGCGGCGGCCACGGGATCCACATAGTCGGGGCGCTTCGCGAGCGCGATACCGCCGAGGGTGGAAACGGTCACCAGGCCCAGGGTCGCGATCCGGAAAGCCCACGGTTGCCATGCGGGAGTGCCCGAAGAAGATCGGAGCCATTGCAGGAAACCGTGGCTGCGAATGGGAAGCTCAATCGCGCGGTACGAAACCTCCGTGAGGACGAGGGTGATGATCACGCATAGAGTCGATGCCAGGATGCCACCCTGGTCCGGCCGCAGCAGCCTGAACACGGGCCAGTGCCAGAGGTACAGGCCATAGGATCGCTTCCCCACCCATTCCAGCGGCGCCCAGCCGAGTAGATTCCGCATCCAGGATGCCGAACGGCTGACCAGGCTGAAGAGAATGACAAGGGTCAGGCCATCCACCACCAGGAACCCGCCGCGGTAGAGAAGAGGGGACTGGATTTCGAGGAAGGCCATGATGACAACCAGGCCCCCGAGCGCCAGGAACGCCGGCAAGTCAGCCGCGAGGCCAGCCCACCTGCGGGTGCGTTGCCCGGCCTGGGTCATCGCCAGAACCATGGCGAGCACGGCGCCGGAAAGAAGGCCCAAGGCCCGGGTGTCGGTCCCGAGATAAACCCGATTCAGACTTTCCGATGCCTGCACGGAAGATGGATTGAAGGGATCGGCCAGCCTGAAGGCCAGAAAGCAGGAGACGCCCGCCAGTCCCAGCGTCAGGCCCAGGAGCGTCCAGGTGCGCGTCCTGCGGAAGGCCAGGCAAGTCGCCGCAATGATCGGCCAGGCAAAATAGAACTGCTCCTCCACGGCCAGGGACCAGAGATGCCGCAGCAGCGGAAGGCCCTGATCGGCGAAATAGGAACTGCCGCTGAAGATCTGGTGCCAATTTTCCCAGTAGAAGAGAGAGGCGACGAGATCAGGGCGGAACTGGGACGCCTCCGGACCCAGGAAGAGCCACCCATAGACGGTCACAGAGAGGAGGAGGGCAAACAGGGCCGGAAGCAGGCGTCGCGCCCTGCGCAGCAGGAACTGACCAATCTGGATGCGGCCGTTCCGGGCGTGTTCCTTCAGCAGCAGACCGGTGATGAGGAAACCACTGATGACGAAAAACACCTCGACACCCAGGAACCCCCCCGAAGCCCATCCGAAGTGAGCATGGTAGAGCAGCACCCCGATCACCGAAAAGGCGCGCAGCCCATCGAGGCCTTGGATGTGGTCGAAGAGCCTGCCTGGCGCTGCCTCGGCCTGTCCAGTCATCGGCTCAAGCGACCCGGGAGAAGATGGGCCAGGGTCTGGGGGTCGTTGCGTCATCGGCATCGGTAGCGACCCCCCGCCCAATGTTTCCTCCCGCGACCGCAGTCATAAATGACATAGAAAGCCGCATCCTGATCGGAAGGGTTCCACTTGTTGGCGGGGATCCCCACCAGATCGGGGCGCTGCATCCGCCGGGCAGCCGTGTTCGACGTGATCATCGCGAACTGGTAGCCGCCAAACCAGCGCTTCAAGGGGTCCACAACCGCATACTGCCCCTCGGATTCCCGTTTCAGGAGGCATTTCCGAACCCTCTCGACATTGGGATCACCCTGCCCCGGCCATTTGTGCGCATCGGTTTCCGGGGTTGCAGGGGCAACCACCTGGGCGGCAGCGACAGCCTCAGGGGACGAGGGTGGTGGCTCTGCGGTCAGGCAGACATGGACCAGGAGCCAGGGAGCGATGGCTCTGAAGGTGGAGGTGAAGAGCTTAATTGAAGACACGCCAACCTCCTTCGCCAGGAATTTGAAACGCCCCCTTTGCACGTTGCCGGAACCCACCTCAGGCTTCTTCGGCTTCGCTCTCGACCGCGGCATTCGCGCTTTCCGAAGCCCTTAGCGGCCGCATTAGCGGGAAGAGGATGACATCCCGGATGCTGGTGGAGTTGGTCATGAGCATCACCAGACGGTCGATGCCGATGCCCAGCCCGCCGGTGGGCGGGAAGCCATGCTCCAGGGCATTCACGAAATCCAGATCCAGCTGCATCGCCTCGTCGTTGCCGGCTTCGCGCTCGGCGAGCTGCGCCTGGAAACGCTCCAGCTGCACCACGGAATCGTTCAGCTCCGAGTAGGCGTTGGCCAGTTCCATGCCGCCGACGAAGAGTTCGAAACGGTCCACGAAGGCCGGATCGCCCGGCAGGTTCTTGGTGAGCGGGCTCAACTCCACCGGGTAGTCCGTGATGAAGGTGGGCTGGATCAACTGCTTCTCGACGAAATGTTCGAACAGATCCCCCAGCAGAAGGCCAGGGCACTTCTTGTCGATATCCGCGGCGTGAATCTCCCGGGCCAACTTCACGATTTCCGTTGGCACCTCCAGGCGAGCGCGCTCGATTCCCCCGTATTCGGCGATGGCGTCTTTCAGGGTCAGGCGGCGGAACGGCGTGGCATAGCTGATGGTCTGTTCGCCAAAGGGGCGTACCACCCCCCCGCAGAGGAGGGCCGCCTCCTCGAAAAGATGCTCGGTGAGGTGCATCACATCCCGCAAGTCGTCGCCCGCCGCATAGCTCTCCAGCATGGTGAACTCGGGGTTGTGGCGCTGGCTGATACCCTCGTTGCGGAAGTTCCGGTTGATCTCAAAGACCTTGTCGAAGCCGTCCACGATGAGGCGCTTCAGATACAGCTCCGGGGCGATGCGCATGTAGAGCGGCAGATCCAGGGCGTTGTGGTGGGTGATGAAGGGCCGGGCCGTGGCGCCGCCCGGAATGGGCTGCAGCATGGGCGTTTCCACTTCCAGGAAGCCCTGGCCTTCCATGTAGCGGCGCACGCACGCCACGATGCGGCTGCGCATCTGCAGGGTCTGGAACACGTCCGGATTGCTCACTAGGTCAAGGTAGCGCTGACGGTAGCGCAGTTCCTTGTCCTGCAGTCCGTGCCACTTCTCGGGCAGAGGCAGCAGGGCCTTGGAGAGGAACTGGAAGACCTGCACCCGCACCGACAGTTCACCGGTCTTGGTGCGCATGAGGGGGCCCGTCACGCTGATGAAATCGCCGAGATCCAGCAGCTTGGTGGCCTCCCAGGCCTGGGGATCCTGCGCGTCCAGATCGTTCTTGCGGAAGTAGGCCTGCAGCTTCTGGCCGTTCTCGGACAGGTGCATGAAGACGCTCTTGCCCATCTCGCGGATGGCGATGATGCGACCCATGACACTGAGCGGCACGGGTTCGGCTTCGAGCTGTTCGGCGGTGCGCTCTGCGAATTCCGTCACCACCTGGGCGAGGCCATGCGTACGGGTGGCCTTGGCGGGCCAGGCTTCGATGCCCATGGCCTTGAGCTTTGCCAGCTTCTCAAGACGGACCTGGCGATACGGATTTTCCTGCATGGGTGCTCCCAGACTGACCCTTCAGCTTATCGCAGTCAAAAACAGAAGGCCTCGCGAGCGAGGCCTTCTGTTTTTGAAATGAAGGGGAAAAGCTAGTGGTGGTGAGGGTTCGTGGGGGTGGAGGAAACTCCAAGGTACTCGACCTTGCGGTTGAAGAAGATCACGTAGAGGCCATAGGCGGCCATGAGCCCGAGGCCGACCGCCATCATGCCGGGCAGCGGGGCCTGCAGGCCCGGGTAGGCATGACTCAGCAAGGCCGTCAGCAGACTCAGGTAGCCGTAGGTGGCGAGAACGCCGCCCCGGAGCCGCGCCTTGCCGGCTTCCTGGGTCACTTCCGCCGGCACGACGCCCATGGGATCGGAGGGTTCGCCGAAGGCATGGGTGCCCTGGAAGACGAGCAGCGTCGCCACGAGATAGAAGAATGTGTAGCTCAGCAGGTTCATGGGCGACTCCTCGATCCTCTCTCTATCATGAACCCTAATGCCTCGCCAGACCACCGTCGCGCTGGGAGCGCCAAGCACGGCACACATAAAACACCGCATTCAACCCCGTTGAATGCGGTGTTTTATCAGTGCTTGCCGAGCAACTGCTCCAATTCGGCGTAGGCGAGATCGAGGCCCAGCCGGGCGGCGAGGAAATCCGCTTCGGCCGTGCGGGCGGCAGCTTCCGCCTCGGCCTTCTTGGAGGCGGACACGAGGCCAGCCTTGTGCTGATTCGCGGTCAGGCGGGCCCTTTCCACATTCAACGAGCAGGCTTCCTCGGCCACCTCCACCATGAGTTGGGCGGTCTCCCGCTTGCGCAGGAGCTTGCCGAGATCGATCTCCACGCGATTGCGAAGGCGACGGTGGTTCTCGGTGGCCTGGCTGACCAGGGCAGCCCGCTGGCTCACGACGCCGGCCTTCTTGCCCCAGTCCAGGATGGACCAGGACAAGGTGAGACCCACTGTCGTCGAGTTGCTCTGAAGGAAGGGGACACCCTCCTGATGCGTCTGGCGGGCAAAGGCGGAAATTCCGGGGATGTATTCAGCCTTGCCCGCCTTGAGGCCGCTGCGGCTCTTCTCCAAGGTTTCCTTGGCAACGGCCAGATCGGGATTGCCCATCAGGGCCTCCTCCAGCAGCGCCTCTCGAGAAGGAAGCGTCCTGGTCTTCGGAGCCATGGGAGACAGAGCCAGAGGCGTATCGATGGACTGGCCCATCAGATCGTTCAGTTCCGAACTGAGGTCGGAGAGGGTGGCCTCCGCCGAGAGTTGCTTGTGCCGGTTCAGGAGGAGCTGGGCCCGGCTGCCGGTCTGGAGCACCTTCAAGGCATTCCCGGCCTTCACCGCCTCCCTGGCATCCAGATCCTGGAGTTCCGCAGCGGCGACGCTCGCCTGAGCTGCTTCCTTCTGAGCGCGGGCGATCAACAGGCCCACATAGATCTGGCGGGTCTTGAAGGCGATGTCGGCCTCCATCTTCCGCAGTTCCGCCTGGGCCTGGCGCTCCTCCGCGCCAACCACCTGATTCCCCTGGTAGATCTTGAACAACTGGGTAAGAGGTTGGCCGAGGGTGATGTTTTGAAGATACAGGTTCGATTTTCCCTGAGTGAAACTCGCATCCTGGACCGGGAAGGGTCCCATCCCAGGAATGTTCCCCAGAGCGCCTGCGGGGATGGTAACCGTCTGGTTGTTGGAGAGTCGCATCCAGGAGGCGTCGGCGGTGAGGTGCGGCAGGTAGTCCGCTCTGGCCACGCGCTGTTTGGCCTGGGCTTCCTGGACCTTCGCCCGGGCGATACGCACGCCAGAGCTGTTCTGCAGAGCCCCCTGGATGGCTTCCTCCAAGCTCAGGCGCCGGGTTTCGGGCGCATCCGCGCCCGAAAGAGGGGGAACGCCGAGGAGGAGCAGGGCCAGGACGACAGCGCTGCTGCGAGAGCCTTGGGCGCGTTTCTTCCGGGGCGTGAACACCAGGACATAAAGCACCGGCACCACCAGGAGCGTGAAGAACATGGAGAAGATCAGACCCACCGCCAGCACGCTGGCCAGGGGACTCCAGAGCTTCGAACCGGAGAGGATCATGGGTGTGACGCCCACGGCGGCGGCCATGGTGGTGAGAAATATTGGCCGCAGTCGGCGCTCACCGGCCAGGGTGGCCGCCTCCACCAGAGGAAGGCCCTCGTGCAGCTTCTCCTTGATGAAGTCGATGAGGATGATGGCGTTGCGCACCACGATGCCACAGAGGCTGATCATGCCCATGAAGGCCGTGAAGCCGAAGGGATTGCGGGTGATGATGAGCCCTACCACGACGCCGAATAGCGACAGCGGGATGGAGGCCATGACCACCAGGGGTTCGGTGAGATTGCGGAACTGGATCATGAGGATGAGGAAGATGGCGAGGAGGCTGATGGAGAGGGCCAGCACCATCTCGGGTTGGGTCTCCTGCTCGTTGGCCGATTCGCCACCAAGCTCGAAGCGATAGCCAGCGGGCAAACCGAGGGCCTTCACCCTCGGCAGGGCGTCTTTGAGAATCGCCGAGGCATAGCTTCCCGGGGCAGGGAAACAGCTGATAGTCAGCGTGGGCACGCCGTTTCGGCGCACGATGCGGCTGGTCTGCCAGGTCGGGGCCAATTCTGCGATGGCGCGCAAAGGCACTTTCCCATCCGAAAGGGAGGAGCCGACATAGGTGTCGCGCACGTTATCGAACGAGGCCCGATGGGCTGGATCCACCCTCATGACGATGTTCACGGCCCGGTCCCCCTCCCAGAAGGTGCTGACGGGGACCCCGTCGAAGGCGCCCACGAGTGTGTTTGATACGCCTGCGTGGGTCATGCCCAGGCGATTGGCCAGTTCGGTGTTGAGATTGACATCCACCATGGGCGAGTCATTCCTGAAGTCCGTGTGAATGAATCGCGCCCGCGAATCGGCGCGAAGGATGTCCCCAATCTGTTCACCGATCGACTTGAGCTGATTCAGGTCGTCACCGGAGATCCTCATTTCGATGGGGGCTGCCTGGGCACTTCCCTGCTGTAGTTCCTGCACCAGGACCATGCCTTCGGGAACTAGGCGAGCCAATCGGGTCTGGAGTTCGGCGACCAGGGGCCCGGTGGCCTTCGCGTGGTGGGTGTTCACAATGAACTGGCCGTAGGCAGCGTCCGGTTGCTGCGGGTTCACGTTGTAGTAGAAGCGAGGGGAACTCTGCCCCACGAAACTGGCGCAGTGGGCCACTTCCTTGTTCTGGGCCAGATCGGCCTCGATGCGGCGCATGGTGGCGTCGGTGGCCTCGATACGGCTGCCCTGGGGCATCCACACATCGACGACGAACTGATTGCGTTCCGCTTTCGGGAAAAACTGCTGAGGCACAAAGGGAAACAGCACAATCCCGAGGAGTGTTGCACCGACACCCATCCCGACGGCAACGATCGGTTGGGCCATGAAGTAGCCAATCGCCTTCTGGTAGGCCACCTGGAGAAGGTCCAGGGCGTTGAACTTCTTCACGCCTTCAACCGGTTCCGCGTCGTGATCGTGGAGTCCCTTGTGGATGAAGGTCCGACAGAGAAGGGGCGTCAGGAAAATGGCGACCAGGAAGGAGATCGAAAGGGCCACGGCCACGGTGATCGGAAGGGCCAGAATGAACTCGCCCGCACCGCCCGAAAGGATCATCAGCGGGAGGAAGGAGGCAATGATCGTGAGGGTCGCCACCAGTACCGGGACGAGGACCTCATGAGCGGCACGCCAGGCCGCTTCGGGGCACGGCACTTTGCGGTCAAGCAGCTCCACATAGTTATCCGCAATGACAATCGCATCGTCTACCACGATGCCGAGCACCAGGATCAGGGCCGCGATGGAGACCTGGTGAAGCTGAATACCGATGGCGTTCATCACACCGATGGTGGAGAGCATGGTCGCTGGGATGGCCAGGGCCGCAATGAGCGCCACACGCATGGGCAGCAGCAGGATGGTCACGAGGATCACGCAGATAATGGCGATCAGGAACTCGTGGCTCATGCCAGCGATCCGCTCTTCTACCACCTTCGGCTGGTTCGCGATGAAGTCCAGCTTGAGGTCCGGGGGAAGCAGGGACTTGATGCGATTAATCACCTCGGCCACGCGATCGCCCATCTCGACGATATTGTTCCCCTTCTGCATCTCCACGGAGATCATCACGGCGGGCTTTCCATCAAAGCGCACCATGAACGTGGGGTCCTGGTACCTCCGCTCCACCTTCGCAAAGTCGCCGATGTAGCTCGGTTGGCCGGTGGGGGACATGCCTACCATGACCTTGCGGATCTCGCCCTCGGTGTTGAAGACACCCGTGGTGTGAAGGGGGATCTGGCCGCTTTCGGTGCGGACGTTCCCTGCACCCTGGACGACATTCCGCTGACCCAGTGCACCGATAATCTTGCGGGGATCGGTGAAATACTGGCTCATGCGCTCCAGGCTGCTGGTGACCCAGACCTGTTCGTTCTGCTGCCCAAAGGTGGAGATCTTGCCGACCTGCGGAACCGTGCGCAGTGCATCCTGGATCTGGTCCACGTAGTCCCGCAGCTCGCGGTAGCCGTAGCGTTCCCCGCTCACGGCCACGAGCATGGCCACGGTATCGCCGAAATCCGAATTCACGATGGGGCCCATCACCTGGGGCGGCAGGGAGGTGGCCTTGACGACATTCAATTCGTGACGGAGCTTGGACCAGAAGATGTCCGGGTTCTTGACGTTGTTCTCCAACTCCACGTTGATGATGACCACGCCGGGTCGGCTGGTGGAGTAGGTCTTGCTCTTCCGGACTTCCTGGAACTTGAAGACGTTGGCTTCCAGGGTCTTGGTGACCTGCTTTTCCACCTGCTCCGAAGAAGCCCCTGGATAGGCGGCGGCCACGATGCCCGTGCGAATGGTGATGCTGGGGTCCTCGGTGCGGGGCATGCCCAGCAGGGACCGGAGGCCCACCGCCACGAGCATCAGGGTCAGAACTGCGGTCAGCGTGGGGTAGCGGAGGCAGGCCTTGATCATCTTTTCCATGAACTACCTCCGCTCGGCGGCGGCAGGCGCGGCTTGCATCCCGTTGCGCAGGGCGTGCTGCCCAGCCACCACGAGGGTCTCGTCGCCCTTGAGGCCCGAGCGGATCTGGATATCCCGCCCCAGCAGGACACCGACTTCCACGCGCTTGGAGAACACCCGCTTCTGCTCCGGGAAATACTGAAAGACGAGGGTGGCGCCCTGGGGATCGCGGACGATGGTTTCCGCGGGCACCACGGTCATATCCAGCCTCTGGGTGCCGGTGATGGAAACTTCGGCCACCATGCCCACCTTCAGATCCCGCGTCGGATTGGGCACGGCGATACGGGTCATGTAAGTGCGGGTGGCGGGATCGGCGGAGATGTTCACCACCTTCACGGTGCCCTTGAAGGCTCGGCCAGGGAGGGCGGGCACCGTCACGGTGGCGCTCTGTCCCACCTTCACCAGGCGGATATCCGTTTCGGGAATGCCCACGTTGACCTCGATGGGATCGAGAGTGGCGATCTCGAAGACCGGCTGACCCGCGCCCACCATGACGCCAGGTTCCAGCATCCGCCTGGCGATATAGCCGCCGAGGGGGGCCACCAGGCGGGCATCCGCCAGGTTCTTCTTGGCAATGCCTTCCCCGGCCAGGGCCTGCTGGAACTGCTGGTGGGCGGCTTCAAAGGCCGCCTTGAACTTGGCAAAATCGTTGGGAGCGAGACTCTGGCTATCGAAGAGCTGCTGCATGCGCCGGAACTCCTCCTCGGCCCGCTGGGCACCGGCCCGGGCGGCCTCGGCTTGGGCGTGCGCGGCTTCCAGGGCGTGAGTGAGATTCACCGAGTCCAGCGCCGCGAGAACCTGACCCTGTTTCACGGGCTCACCCTCCCGGGGAAAGACCTGGAGGGCGCGGCCCGGCACCAGGAAGGCCACCATGGACGAGGCGCCCGGCGACGAGATGGTCCCGCTAACGGCGACCCGTTCGAAGTCCTGGACCTTCCGGGGCTGGGCGACCGCGATCGAGGCGCTGGCTCGTTCAGCCTGGGGATTCCCCGTATGGCTACAGGCCGTGAGGAGGAACAGGCTGGCTGGAACAATGGCGGTTCTGAACATGGCGGCCCTCGATGGGTGGATGTGCATGGCAGGTCTCATGGCCGGCCTCCCACCCCGTGCAGGAGGCAGTCGAGGGCGCGTTCCACGCAAGCCTCGACCTCCTCCTCGGATTGGCTGTGGTGACTGTAATGAAGCGAGGCCTGAAAGACATCCATGAAGAGCTGCGTCAGGAATTCGGCATCCAGGGCGCGCAGTTCCCCAGCTTCCACCGCCCGCACGAGGAGGCCCTTCAGATGGGCCCGTTCGCCTTCGTAGATTTCCCTGAGCTGGGGCGAGAAGCGGGAATCCAACCCCCAGTCGAGGTACATGCGATCCCGGATGAAGACAGGGAGGCGCCAGGGTTGGTCCTTGAACTGCTGCACGAAGACGGTCGCCAGTTTCCGTACCCGTTCCATGGGAGAGCCCGGGAGAAGCAAGATCAGCTCGGCCTGGGCCTGGTAGGCCAAGGCCCTTTGCACGACCACCTGTTCGTAGAGAACCTGCTTGGAAGGGAAGTGCTCGTACAGGCCCTGCATCCCGATCTGGGCCTCGGCGGCCACTTCCTGCATGCTGGCCTCGTCGAAGGGCTTGCGCCCGAAGACGCGGGCGGCGGCCTCCAGGAGCGATTCCCGGCGCTGGCCTCGTTCCTTCTCTTTGCGGTTGGGGATCATGGCGACTCCGAATTACAATTCTGATTATGGAATTCATATTCCAATTTGTCAAGCCCTCGGGCGAATCCAACCGCATCCATACGATACGAAAAAAAGGCTTGACTGAATCAAGCGGTTGATTAATTCTGAAAATTCCTTAATCAACCGCTTGATTGAGGCCCAGGATCCCCGTGAAACCACCCCCCGAATCATCCCAGGACAGCCGCGAGCGCCTGCTCGAGGCCGCGATCATTCTCTTCGCGCAGAAGGGCTTCGATGGCGTTGGCACCCGCGAGCTCGCCCTGAAGGCCCAGGCCAACAGCGCCCTGGTGCAGTACTACTTCGGCAGCAAGGAAGGACTCTACGCCGCCGCCCTGAAGTTCCTGTTCGATAAGGGGCCGGATGCCGTACGGAATCTGGCTACGCCCCCCGATCCAGACGCGCCCGAGGCCCGAACGGAGGCTGTGGCGTGTCTGAAGAGCTATGTCCGGGCCTTCCTGGAGGATCTCTTCGCCTGCCGCGATCCCGAACATTTTTCCCAGGAAATGCACTCCGCGTCCCATCTCTTCTGGACCCGAGAACTGATGGAGCCCGCCCCGGGACGGGTGGAGCTGATCCTCGCCCATATCCGGCCGCATGTGGATTACCTGACCGCGTGCCTTCGGGTGCTCCGACCCGAGCTCGACCCGGAAGAGCAGTTCCTCATGGGCAGCAGCATCCACGCCCAGATCATGTTCTTCCACCGGGACATGCCCATGATCGCCCTCCTGCGGGGCGCGCCCTACGGTCCCCAGGACATCGATCGCCTGACCCGCCACATCACCGACTTCAGCCT
>CAIPUA010000401.1 GCA_903868115.1 uncultured Holophagaceae bacterium | reverse complement strand
CCAGGCAACCCAGGCAGGCGCTCACGGAGCCTTCGTTCATGTAGCCCTTGCCGGAAAGATTGGTGTCTTCCTCGTGGGCCACGATGGGCGCATCGAGCCAGGCCGTGTATTTGAGGGCGCGGCGCATGATGGCGGCGTTCATCACGGGCTTCCCATCATCGCTGAAGGCTACGCAGCCCGCCGCCTGCAGGGTGCCGAAATCTGCCAGTTCCTCGCCTTCCATGCCGCGAGTGAGGGCGCCAATGGGGAAGTAGCGGCAAAGATTGGCTCGGGCCGCGCGGGTGAGCATCATCTCCGTGATGGCCACAGAGTCGTTGATGGGCTTGGTATTGGCCATGGCGCAAACAGAGGTGAAGCCACCGGCGATGGCCGCTCGGCTGCCAGTCTCGATGCTTTCCTTGGCGGTCTGCCCGGGCTCACGGAAGTGGACGTGCAGATCGATGAACCCAGGCGTGAGGAGCTTGCCGCCCGCATCGAGAACCTCGGCACCCTGGGCTCTGGAATCGGTCTCGGCACCAATGGCGGCGACCTTCCCGTCCACCACCAACAGGCATCCGAGTTCATCCATTTTCTGGCAGGGATCCAGGATGCGGGCATTCTTCACGAGCAGTGACATGGACACCTCGACGGAGATTTCCATGGTACTGCGCTCAGCCTCCTCGGGCGATGCGGTGGTGGTAAAGCTGCGAGGAGATGGGGTCTACTTCCCTCCAAGTTCCTTCACGAGATGTTCGGCGTCCATGATCCTGCGAAGGCTTTCCAGGATGGCACGAGCATCCACGGCCACCGCGCGCTTGGTGTCGGCATCGTAGACGTAATAACCGCCCTGCCCTTCGAAGACGCTATCAAAATTGATTCCCACGAATTCGCCCTTCGCGTTTACCACGGGGCTGCCGGAGTTGCCGCCCACGGTGTCGCAGTTGTAGACGAAGTTGAAGGGCACCGTGAGATCCAGCTTCTCTTTGCGGTCCAGCCAGCGCTGGGGTAGGCTCCAGGCACCGTCCTCGGCGGCTGCGGCATTGCCACCCCAGCCCAGGTGGCGATCGAAAAGCCCCAGGAAAGTCGTGAAGGGCTGGGCACGCGTGCCGCTGCCCGTGGCGTAAGTGGCCACGGGGCCGTAGCTCAAACGCAGGGTGAAGGTGGCATCCGGATAACTTTCCTTGCCCTGGATGGCAAAGCGCGCCTCTGCGATACGGCCGCCGTGTTCATTGATAAGGCCGGTGACCTCCTCCTCCACCTGACGACGGATGGTGCGGTTGAAGGGATCGAGGGTTCGAGCCAATTGGATGAGCGGATCCTTGCATGCCTCCACGACAGCCTTGCCGCCATCCAAGAGCTGCCTGCGGAAGGCGAGTTCGTGGATCTTCGTGCCATCGATGGCGGCTTTGGCTACGGCTTCGGGACTCCTGCCGTTCAGCATGGCCTTGACGAAGGAGTGTCCTGCGCCCAGTTCCTCCTGGGCTTCCCGCAGACCCGCCGCAAACCGGGCCGAGTCGAGAGGCTTCTCCGTGGGGCGAGGATTGAGCAGGCGCGCACGGGTGGCCTTGAGGCTACCCTCGCTGAACTCTGTGAGCCGCTTTTCGGAGGGCTTGGCTTCCTCCTCGAACATCCTCACCAACGTGAGTGCCTGGCTGAGCAGGGCCGAACCGCGCGCATCGATGAGGCTCGATTCCTTCCGCAGCGCTTCCTGGCGCTTCACCGCTCCTGTGATGGCGCTCCAGCTCTGACCCACGCGGGCCTGGAGGTGCACATCCTGCGCCACGGCGGCCTGTAGGGCCATCTCGGCCTCCATCACCTTCCGCAGGTTCTCGGACTTCTGCAGGCCCAGCAACTGCCCAGAAAGCCGCTTGAAGCCGTTCTCGATGCCGTAGATGGGGTCGGCAGCGATGCGGTGGGCCTCCTCGGAGGTGGCGGCGAAGGCCTGGAGTGCGCGCTTCTGGTAGTCGAGAGACTTCAGGCGAAACGGGATGCCAAGATCCCGGGCATAGATAATCTGGGCAAGGGTCTGCTGGCGGAAAGTAGTGCCCGGATGTCCGGAAATGACCGTGAGATCGCCAGCCTTCAAGGGGGTGGCGGTAAAGGGCAGGAGGGCCTCGGGCTTGTAGGGCTGACCGTTCTCGTAGGCGCGGAAGAGGGTGAAATCGAGGTTCCAGCGTGGGTAGGTGTAGTTGTCCGGGTCGCCGCCAAAGCTGGCGATCTGGACCTCGGGAGCAGCCACGAGCCGCACATCCGTGAACTTCCGGTAGCGGTAGAGCCAGTACTCGCCGCCCTGGTAAAGGGTCACGGGTTCGCAGGTGAGGCCGGTCTTCGCTTCCTCGCTCTTGCGAAGTTGGCTCAGAGCGTTCTGGCGAGCCTTGAGGGCGTCCTTCTCGGCCATGGCTGGCTGCACGGCGGCGTGTACCTGGACCGTCACATTCTCCTGGGAGACCAGCATCATCAGCTCAAGACCGGGCACCTTGATCTCCTGGTCCCGACGGGCGGCCGTAAAGCCGTTCTTGATGTAGTCGGCCTGGGCGCTCGAAACCTGTGCGATGGCGCCGCGACCCACATGGTGGTTGGTGATGACGAGGCCTTCGGGGCTCACGAAGGCGCCGGTGCCGCCGGGGAAGCGCAGGGTGGCGAGCTGGAGGTTCTTGAGCCACAAGGCGTCCGGGGCGAAGCCGTACTTCGCCTGCATTTTCTTCACGGGCACATTGTCGAAGGTCCACATGCCCTCGTCGGCACGCAGGAGCGCGGCGGCCAGGAAGAGCAGAACAGCCGAACGGAGCAGGGGTTGCATGCAGGCCTCACGGATGAAATTTTCGGTTATCCGACCATTGTAATGGCACCGGGCGCAGCCGGAAGCCCGGAGGAGACCCGTCGTGCGGGACACGAACTTCGTTGCGGGTTCAGTGGTGATGTTCCTCGGCTTCGTGCCGATGGACGAACTGGTGGTGATGAGTGCCCGCCATGGCTGGGGTCTCGAAGTGGACGGTCAGGTGCCGCACATCGAATTCCTCCTTAAGCATGCGCTCGATGGCGGCGAGGTGGAGCGAAGTCTCGTCCAAGCGTTCCGTGTCAACGACGATGTGCGCCGTGGCCACGACGAGATGGCTGCAGACTCTCCACGAGCGCAGATCCTCCACACCCATGACCCCCGGAAGTTCCAGCAAGCAATGCCGCGCCTTGACATGGTCGAAGGCCGCCCGGTGCATGAGAATGCCCAGTGCGTCCCACAGCAGCCCGAAGGCCCCGCGCAGGATCACCAGCACGATGACAAGGGCAATCCCGGGATCCACCCACCACCATCCGGTGAGGTGAATCACGAGCATGGAACCCACCAGGGCAATGCTTGTCAGGGCGTCCGAAGCCGCATGGGTGTAGGCCGTCTTGAGGTTGGCATCCCGCTGGAGCGTCTCCGGGTGCTTCGGCCTGAGCGCCAGGGTGGCCGCCAGGTTCAGGAGCAATCCGCCCAGGGCGAAGGCTAGCACCCAGCCGGTCTGGATCGGCTGGGGGTGCCGCAAACGATGGAAGGCCTCCACGGAAACCGCCCCCGCGAGGACCAATAGCATCCCAGCCCCGAAGAGCGTATTGAAGACCTCAAGGCGATGCCAACCATACGTAAAACGATCGCAAGGCTCCCGGCGATTGGCGACCACGAGGCTGGTGAGGCCCACCAAGTTCACAATCACATCGTTCAGATTCTCCAAGCTGTCCGAGATGAGTCCGAGGGAACCCGTCCACAGCCCCCCGAGTCCCTGCAGCAGGGCGCTCGTCCCGAAAATCGCCGCGCTTCCAGCCAAGCGCCGGGCTGTTCTCGACCTCGAATGCTCAGGACCGTGATGAAAATCGCCACCGGGGTCGTGCCCGTCTTGGGTATGCCGCGCCACATCCACCCCCTGCTTGGGAGGGAGTTTACCCTCGTGCATCCGGAGATTCCTCTCTGCCGCACCTACGATTTTTCATCCAATTCCAATTGCATGAAAAATCGTATCAGTCGACCTCGACGACCTCGAGCAATTCGTCATCTTCTTCGGCGAAATCGCCCTCCTCCAGCAGGATCTTCTTGATCCGACAGGCCTCAGGAGCGTTCACATAGAAGGGCGTGCGAGCGGAGTCCGTACCTTCCATCAGGACGAGCGCCTCGTCCTCCTCCACCTCCTGCCCCATCTGGACGAATACATCCACCACGGTGCCCGGCCATTCTGCCCGGATGATCATTCAGCCCTCCTGGTTGCTAGGGGAAGATATGGTAATGGCACTGACCGCGCAAGGCTTTGAGTGTCGATTCGGCATCAATTGATGTGGTAACATAACCGATGTTTGAACAATCGCCTTCGACGGCGACCTCTGCAGGAAGCCCACCTCCCCATCAATCTCGATCTGGCGGAGGGTTTCATGGAGCGATCGCGTCGGGGACCTCAGCCGGGGCCGGCGCCCCAGGAGACTCCATGAACACATTGTCCTTCAGTCCCACCACCGTCAGCGTCGATCTCGGTGGGACCCCCATCAGCCTCGAAACCGGGCGCATCGCCAAGCAGGCTGCCGGTTCCGTCGTCGTCCGCCAAGGCGACACCATGGTCCTCGTGGCCGTCTGCACCGCCGACCCCCGCGAAGGCATCGACTTCTTCCCCCTCACCGTGGACTACCGCGAGCCCGTGTTCGCCGCCGGCAAGATCCCCGGCGGCTGGTTCAAGCGCGAAGGCAAGCAGACCACCAAGGAAACCCTCACCAGTCGCCTCATCGATCGCCCCCTGCGCCCTCTGTTTGAGGAAGGCTACAACGGCGACACCATGGTCACCTGCCAGGTCATCAGCTATGACGGCCAGCATGCCCCCGAGGTGCTGGCGATGGTCGGCGCATCGGCTGCCCTCATCATCAGCGAGATCCCCTTCCACAGCCCTGTGGGCGGTGTGCGCGTGGGTCGCGTCAACGGCCAGTTCGTGGTGAACCCCACCGCCGATCAGCGCCTGGGCAGTGATATCGATCTGCTCGTCGCAGGGACGGACGAGGCCCTGGTGATGGTCGAGTGCGGCGCCCAGGAAGTGCAGGAAGCCGACATGGTGAAGGCCCTGGAATTCGGCCAGCAGCAGATCCGGATTCTGGTGAAGCTCCAGCAGGAGCTCCAGGCCAAGGTGGGCAAGGTCAAGATGGTGCCGGTGAAGACCGAACTCAACCAGGAGGTTTACAAGCAGGTGACGGCCGCCTACGCCGAGAAGCTCTTCGCCGCCCTCACCATGAAGGTGAAGATCGAGAGCTACAAGGCCATTGACACCCTGAAGAAGGAGGCCGTCAAGGCCCTCGCCGCCGACAAGCCCGAACTCAAGAAGGAAGTCGTCGCCAGCTTCGAACTCCTCAAGGAGACCCTGTTCCGCAACGCCATCCTCAAGCAGGGCGTGCGTCTGGACGGCCGCACCTTCGACCAGATCCGCCCTCTCAACATCGAGGTCGGCGTGCTGCCCTCCTCCCATGGCTCCTGCCTCTTCACCCGCGGCGAGACCCAGGCCATGGTCACCACGACCCTGGGCACCCTCCAGAACATCCAGATCATCGATGGTCTCGAAGAGGAGTACAAGAAGAAGTTCTACCTCCACTACAACTTCCCCGGCTACTCCGTGGGCGAGTGCAAGCCCAACCGCGGCCCCGGCCGTCGCGAGATCGGCCACGGCATGTTGGCTGAGCGCTCCCTCTTCGCCGTGCTGCCTGATGCCGAACAGAATCCCTACACCGTGCGCGTAGTCTCTGACATTACCGAGAGCAACGGTTCGTCCTCCATGGCCACCATCTGCGGCGGTACCCTGGCGCTGATGGACGCGGGCATCAAGCTGAAGGCCCCCGTGGCCGGCGTGGCCATGGGCCTCGTCAGCGATGGCGCCAAATTCGTGGTCCTCACCGATATCGCCGGCCAGGAAGACCACTACGGCGATATGGACTTCAAGGTCGCCGGCACCCCCAACGGCATCACCGCCCTCCAGATGGACATCAAGATCGGCGGCATCACCACCGAGATCCTGACCAAGGCCCTCGATCAGGCCAAGAAGGGCCGCCTGGAACTCCTGGCCGCTATGGGCGAAGTGCTGGCTGCACCCCGCGCCGACTACGCGGGCAACGCCCCCCAGATGCACAGCCTCCAGCTCCCCAAGGAAAAGATTCGCGATGTCATCGGCAAGGGTGGTGTGACGATCCGCGGCATCATCGAAATGAGCGGCTGCGATGTGAACATCGACGACAACGGTCTCTGCCAGGTCGCCGGTCCCACCCAGGAGAAGCTCCAGATCGCCCTCAAGATGATCGCCGACCTCATCCAGAGTGCCGAAGTGGGCGCCACCTACCTGGGCCGAGTGGCCAAGGTGGTCGAGTTCGGCGCCTTCGTCACCATCCTCCCCGGCATCGACGGCCTGCTGCATGTCAGCGAAATGGCCCCCTACCGCGTCGCCAACCCCGCCGACGAAGTCAGCGAAGGCCAGGAAATCATGGTCAAGTGCATTGGCGTCGACGAGCGCGGCAAGATCAAGCTCAGCCGCAAGGCCCTGATGCCCAAGGTCGAAGGCGAGGAAGGTCAGGCCCCCGCCGATGGGGAGACCCGCACCGATGAGCGCCCCCGGCGCCCCCGGGCCCCCCGGCGGTCCTAGACACCCACCCTACGCAGGCTTCCTGGCTCTTTTGAATTCAGCCCAATGCAATCTTCAGACAAGTTCATGCAGATGCGCTGAT
>CAIPUA010000400.1 GCA_903868115.1 uncultured Holophagaceae bacterium | reverse complement strand
CGGCGTGGAATATCTGTACAGCACCAGCCTGCCCAATGTGGCGATGATCACGGTGCGTTTCAAGGTCAACGAGCCCCAGGAGCCCAGTCTGGTGAAGATCCACCAGGAGCTGATGGCCAATCCTGACCTGCTGCCCAGCGGCGCCATGAAGCCCATCGTGCGGCTGCTTACCATCGATGATGTGCCCTTCCTCGGCCTGACTCTGCACGGCGCAGGCCAGACGCCGGGCCAGCTCCGCGCCATGGGTGAAGCCCTGGGGCGCGAACTGGGCACGGTGCCCAGCACGGCCCAGGTCAAGGTCATCGGCGGGGCCAAGCGCATGGTGCGCATCGAGCCCGATCCCGAAAAACTGCGCTCCTACGGCATGAGCCTAGGCGAACTGCAGCCCGCCCTGCAGACCGCCGAGAGCCAGCTTCCCGCTGGGGCTTTAGTCGATCGGAACAAACGCACGGTGCTGGAAGCTTCCGGCTTTGTGCTGGAAGCCTCCGAGTTGAAGCGGCTGGTGGTATCCGTGAAGAACGGCCGCCCTGTCTACCTGGGCGATGTGGCCCGCGTGTCCGACGGCCCCGAGCCCGAGCCCCCCATCGTGCTCTACGGAACCCAGAACGGCGGCTTCAATCCCGCTGTCACCGTGACCCTCTCCAAGCGCACGGGCACCAATGCGACCGCCCTGGCCGACACGGTGCTGAAGAAGGTCGAAGCCCTGCGCGGCAACCTGATTCCCAAGGATCTTGAACTCACCGTGACCCGCAACTACGGCGAAACCGCTGGTGACAAGAGCAACGAACTCATCGAGCATCTCCTCATCGCCACCCTCAGCGTCATCGCCCTGATCCTGCTCACCATGGGCTGGAGGTCCGCCGTGGTCGTGGGTGTCGCCGTGCCCGTGACGCTGGCCCTCACGCTGCTCATCACCTATCTCTTTGGCTACACGCTCAACCGCGTGACGCTCTTCGCGCTGATCTTCTCCATCGGCATTTTGGTGGACGACGCCATCGTGGTGGTGGAGAACATCCATCGGCACATGCACTTGCCGGGGCCACGGAAATCCTTCGCCCAGGTGGTGATCGAGGCCGTCGATGAAGTGGGCAACCCAACGATCCTGGCGACCTTCGCCGTCATCGCCGCCATTCTCCCCATGGCCTTCGTGCGCGGCCTCATGGGCCCCTACATGCGCCCCATCCCCATCGGCGCCAGTGTGGCCATGGTGTTCAGTCTCATCATCGCCTTCGTCATCAGCCCCTGGGCTGCCATGAAGGTCTTCAAGAAGGAAGCCCATCTTCCGGAAATGGATGAGAGCGGCCTCCACCCTGCCACCGATGAAACCGCGGCTCCCGAGCCCCTGCAGGATCACGATCCCGAAACCGAGCCCGATTCCCGTTTCGCGGCCATCTACCGCCAGGCCATCCGCGCCCTGCTCCAGAAGCCCATCGTGCGGTGGTCCTTCTTCGGCGGCGTGGTGATTCTCCTGGCGGCCGCCGTGTCCCTGGTGGGTCTCGGCGTGGTCAAGGTGAAGATGCTGCCCTTCGATAACAAATCGGAATTCATGGTGCAGCTCGATCTGCCTGCCGGAACGCCCAAGGAAGATGCGCTGGTCCTGGGCCAGACCGTGGCCCGGCGCCTGCTCCAGGAAAAGGTCGTCCGCGATGTCCAGGTCTATGCGGGCGAAGCCGCGCCCTTCACCTTCGTGGGCATGGTGCGCCACAGTTTCCTGCGCCAGGAAGCCCAGATGGTGGACATCCAGGTGAACCTGGTGGGCAAGCATGATCGCAAGGAGCAGAGCCACGCCATCGCCGTGCGCCTGCGTCCCGAGCTGAACAAACTCGCCATGCCCCAGGGCACTCGTTTCAAAATCGTCGAGATTCCGCCCGGCCCGCCGGTCATGGATACCCTGGTGGCCGAAGTCTACGGCCCCACGGAAGCCGAGCGGGTGCGCTTTGCGGGTGAAGTCGAAAAGGCCTTCCGCAGTGTGGACGGCGTGGTCGATGTGGATAGCACCCTCAATCCCACCAGCCCCAAGATCAGTCTGGTGCTGGATCGCGAGAAGGCTGCCCTGCACGGCGTGGCCCCCGCTCATGTGATCCAGACCCTCTACATGGCCGGCAACGGCCACACCGCGGGCAGTTTTCATGTGCAGCGCGGCACCACTCAGGTGCCCGTGATCATCCAGCTGCCCAGCCACCAGCGCCAGCGCCTGGACCAGATGCTGCAGATGACCGTTCCCGGCATGCGCGGACTGGTGCCACTCTCCGAACTGGTGCGGGTGCAGGCCGGCCAGGAAAACGCGGCCATCTTCCACAAGAATCTGATGCCGGTGTCCTACGTCTTCGGCGATCTGGCCGCGGTCATCGAAAGCCCTGTCTATGCGCTGGCGGCGTTGAACAAGAAGATCGATACCCTCAAGGGCACCGCCGGTCAGCCCGTCGCCCGCCTGGGCCTCGCCCATCCCGAGAACACCGAAAACCTCGTGATGAAGTGGGACGGCGAGTGGCACATCACCCTGGAAGTCTTCCGGGATCTGGGTCTGGCCTTCGCTGCCGTGCTGGTGCTGATCTTCATCCTGGTGGTGGGGTGGTTCGAGAGCTTCGAGATCCCCTGGGTGATCCTCGTGCCCATTCCTCTTTCGCTCATCGGCATCATCCCCGCCCACGGTCTCTTCGGCGCCTTCTTCACGGCCACCAGCATGATCGGCTTCATCGCCGGGGCCGGCATCATCGTGCGCAACAGCATCATTCTCGTGGATTTCATCGAGCTGAAGCTGCGGGAAGGCATGAGTCTGGAAGCCGCCGTGGAGGAAGCCGGCGTGGTGCGCTTCCGTCCGATCCTGCTCACCGCCGCCGCCGTGATCGTGGGCAGTCTCGTGATGCTGGCGGATCCCATCTTCCAGGGACTGGCCATCAGCCTCATGGCGGGTTCCGTGGCCGCAACGCTGCTGTCGGTGCCCTCGATACCGATTCTCTACTTCCTGGTCGCCCGCCGCGGCCGCGCGGCACTGCTGCAGCGGGACGCACAGACCTTAGATGTGAACTAAAGCATTTGCCACCAAGCTATTCCTTCTTTCTTTTATCGGTGTTTATCAGTGTTCATCGGTGGCAAAAAATCTTTTTCACATAGCTTCGTTCAAAGAAAAAAAGACTATTTGCCACCGATGCACACCGATGGACACCGATGAAAAAAATCGGAGGATTTTCGCGGCCAATTCATTTCCCCCGTTTCAACAACCGCTTTCCCACCCACCCACAGGGAGTCTCCATGAACGTCGATCGCATCGTCCACTCCGTCGCTGGCACCATCGTTCTCGCCAGCCTGGCCCTCGCTCACGGCACAACATGAATTGGCTGTGGCTCACGGTCTTCGTGGGGGCGAATCTCCTGCAGAGCGGCCTCACCAACTGGTGCCTGATGTCCAGCATCCTGGCCAAGCTCGGGGTGTCCACCCAGGGCGCCTGTGGAATCAAGGCCTGAAGCATGGTCCTTCCCTTTGATCTCAAACGCGTTGCTCTCGGTGTCGTGGTGGGGGGCGTGCTGGGCTTCGGGTATCAGAAGCTCGTAGGGTGTCGCACCGGCGCCTGCCCCCTCACCGCCACGCCTCTTCGAGCCATCACCTACGGGATCGTCGTGAGTCTTTTCTTCACTTTGGCCGGCTGCAAGAAGACTGACTCGGCGAGTAGCCCGGCCAATCCCTCCGAACCATCGAAAAAGGAGCCCATCATGTCCAACGCTGCCAATGTCATCCACCTCACCGCCGGCGCCTTCGAGAAGGTGAAGGGCCAGGACAAACCGGTGCTCATCGATTTCTGGGCCCCCTGGTGCGGTCCCTGCCGCACCCAGGGCCCCATCCTGGATGAGGTCTCCGGCCAGATCGGCGACCGGGCCATCGTGGCCAAAGTCAATGTGGACGAGGAACCAGGCCTAGCCGCGCCCTTCGGTGTCCAGGCCATTCCGACCCTCGTCATTCTCAAGGGCGGCAAGGTCGTCCAGCGATTCACGGGCGTTCAGCAGGCCGACACCCTGGTGAAGGCGCTCGAAGCCGCAGGCGCGTAAACGAGGATGAGCCAGGCTCGGACCGGGTCGCGGGTATTTCCATCGTCCTTCATCGGGGTTCTTTCCCCGCGCCCTCCGCGTCTCCGCGTGAAAAAGAACTGTTTCACGCGGAGTCGCGGAGCACGCAGCCGCCGTTCTCCAGGCACAATCATGACCCTGCATCAACTTGCCAACCCTGCTGCCTGAAAATCTCTGCCTTCAGGGCCTCCAACTGCCGTTGGATCTCGTCCCGACCCGTCCGGAAGCGTGCTCGCATCTCCTCGGGTGTGAGGCTGGGATCCTCGCTGGCAGGGTCGGGAATGGGCCAGTGGAGCCGCTCGGCTTTGCCCAAAAAGACCGGGCAGACTTCCTCGGCGCAGAGGGTGATGAAGAGGTCCACGGTGGCGGGGTCGATGTCCTGGACGTACTTCGAGGTATGCGTGCTGGCATCGATGCCCCGTTCGGCCAGGACTTCGATGGCATAGGGATTCACCTGGCTGGGGCGGCTGCCCGCGCTCTGGATGCGCAACCCTGGAAACAGCTGGCGGGCCAGACCCTCGGCCATCTGGGAACGGGCGCTGTTGGCGACGCAGAGGAACAGGATGGATTGGAGTGTGTTCATGGGTTCTCTTCAGCGAATAGGTCCTGGGTGGAGATCGCGCACATTGTAGGTGATCTCCTCCGCTTCAAAGCGGGCGTAGGGAAAGGGGCCATTGGGTTCGTGCCAGATGGCGTCAGCTTTACGAATGAGATGGAAGCCTCCGGTGTCCCGATAATCTCCCACCGGCGTTGACCAGGGGAAGCGCAGGTAGGTCTTTCCATCTGAGGACTGGAAGCGGTCTTCCGATAAGAAGTTCACCAGATCGCCGTCCTCGTCGAAGGTCAAGAGCGCGGAAACGCAGTGGCCCTGGAAATTCAGAGTTCCCTT
>CAIPUA010000399.1 GCA_903868115.1 uncultured Holophagaceae bacterium | reverse complement strand
TGAACCTGGCGGAACAGTTGCTCACTCTCGGGAAGAACGAGGTGCTTCTGACCTTCGCTTTCCCTCCCTATTCCACTCAAACCATCGAGGCAGCAGGTCTGGCCCGGGCGCAGGGTGCGACGGTCATCGGAATCACGAACAAGACCCTCAGCCCCTTGGCGGAACATTGTGATGTGGTACTGGTTGCCAAGACCGACAGCAGCGCCCCGTCGAACTCTCTTGCAGCGCCTATACTGCTGATCCATACGATTGCAGCGGCGGTGGCCTCCTCGAAACGCCAGCGGTCTTCGAAGGCCATCGAGAGGACCATTTCCCTCCGCAATCGGAAACCCTGATCCTGGAACTACGAGGCAGACATGCACACGCAATCGGAACAGGGCCCTGCTGGGAGTCCCGCCTTCCCCGCCGTCTTCTGGGTGGCCAACCTCCTGGAGATGCTGGAGCGGGCCGCATTCTACGGCTTCTACATCGCCATCACCCTGTATCTGACGGATCTGGTGGGTTTCAGCGATCGGGAGACCGGCATCGTTGCAGGCCTGTTCGTGGGACTGCTTTACTTTTTGACACCCTTCGTCGGGGCGCTCGCAGACAGGATCGGCTTCCGGCGGGCGCTGGTGACGGCCTTCACGATGCTGACGGCGGGCTACACCCTGCTCGGCCTCTTTACCTCCAAGGTACCCGTGGTGCTCGCGCTCGTGGTGATCGCCATCGGCAGCGCCTTCATCAAGCCTCTGGTGACGGGGACCATCGCCAAGACCGTTTCCGCAGCGAACCGTGCCAGGGGCTACGCCCTCTTCTACTGGGTGGTCAACATCGGCTCCTTCGGAGGCAAGACCTTTGTCCCCTTCATTCGCCTGGGGGCAGGGCTCCAATATGTCAATTTTTTCGCCGCAGGCATGTGCCTGCTGGCGCTCCTGGGCGCCCTTCTCTGGTTCCGGCCCGAGGTTGCGGCCACGCAGGGGAAAACGCTCGGAGAAGTGACTCGGTCCCTGGTGAAGGTGCTGCGGACCCCCCGGCTCATCCTTTTCATCCTGATCGTGTCGGGTTTCTGGACCACCCAGTACCAGCTCTACGCGACCATGCCGAAATATGTCATCCGCCTGTTGGGCGAGTCCGCCAAGCCCGAGTGGATCGCCAACATCAATCCGCTGATTGTCGTGATGTTCGTGGTCCTGATCACGAGGCTGATGCAGCACAGGAAGGCCGTCACCTCCATCTTCATCGGCATGCTGCTGGTGCCGGTAGCCGCCTTCGTGATCGCCCTGGGGCCGTCCCTCCAGAAGGCCGTGGGCCCGGCGATCCCGCTGCCCGGGTTGGGCTCCGTGCACCCCATGGTGCTCATGCTGGTCGTGGGCATCGCACTCCAGGGTTTCGCGGAAAGCTTCATTTCGCCGCGCTACCTGGAGTATTTTTCGCTGCAATCACCCAAGGGAGAGGAGGGAACCTATCTCGGCTTCGCCTACCTCTATTCCTTTTTTGCGGCCCTTGCCGGCTTCGTGCTCTCCGGCTTCCTGCTGGACAAGTATTGTCCGGATCCCAAGACCCTGCCCGCTGGGTTGAGCGCAGCGGGCAAAGCCGTCTATTATCAGCATGCGCACCACATCTGGTACTACTTCATCGCCATCGGCCTTTGCGCAGCTCTCGCGCTCCTGATATTCGCACTGGTGACGGAACGCCGCAGTCGTGTGATCCCTGCCTGATCCTGAATACTTGACGGATGCAAGGGAACCAACCCACTTATCGGAGAAAAATCCATGCGAAGTGCACGAATCCTGCCCTTCATCTTCTTGCCCCTGCTGGCCGCCACGCCCGACCGGCCCATCCGCCTAGCCCAGGATCCCTGTCTCAGTCCCGATGGCCGGGCCGCGGTCTTCGCCTGGCAGGGGGACATCTGGTTGGTGCCCGCCACCGGTGGTGATGCCACGCGCCTCACCTCCCATCTTGCGGAAGACGGTCAACCCCGGGTGAGTCCCGATGGGAAATCCGTGGCTTTCATCTCCAAGCGCACGGGCATGGATCAGGTCTTCCTGGCTCCCCTGCAGGGCGGCGCCCCGTGCCAAGTGACCTTCGATGGGAATGATAAGACCCTGGTGGGTTTCACTCCGGATGGCACTGCCGTGCTGGTGATCGAGGACCAGGATCTGTCCCCTCATCGCGTGGAGAATCGGCGCCTCTTCAAGGTTTCGCTCAAGGAGCGCCGGGCCCCTGAGCAGGTCTTTGACGCCTCCCTGGACGGCGCGGCCCTTTCCTCGGATGGCACCAAGGTGCTCTTCACCCATGGTCGTGGTGATTGGTGGCGCAAGGGATTTCAGACCTCCGCCGCCTCGCAGATCTGGGTGGCTGATCTCACGGCCCGGCCCGTGTCCTACAAGCGCCTAAGCCCGGATCGCCCGCACTTCCAGAACATCCCGGAGCGCTGGCCCATGTGGACGCCCGATGGCAAGGGCTATTTTTTCGTGAGCGAGGCCGATGGCACCAACGATGTCTACTTCCGCAACCTGGACGGCTCCGGGCAGCGCCGGGTGACGAATGTGGGGCGGGACAAGAGCGATGACGGTGTGGTTTTCCCCACCCTGTCCGCCGATGGCAAGACCTTGCTCTTCCGCCGTCGCTTCGACCTGATGGTGGCGGACACTGCGGATGGCAAGGTGCGCGCCGTGCCCCTGCGCGCCACCGGGGACGAGATGGCCTCCCCCCTGGAACCGCGCACGGACAAGACCGTTTCGGCCGTGGCCTTCACCAAGGACGGCAAGCAGATGGCCTTCGTGGCCGGGGATGACCTCTGGGTGATGGACACCCTGCTGAAGGAACCTGTCCGGATCACGCAGACGGCGGTGCGCGAAGACAGCCTTGCCTTCAGCGCGGACGGCAAGCGTCTCTATTTCGTGAGCGAGGCCAGCGGGGAATCCGATCTGTACTCCGTGGATTGCCCAAGGGAGGATGGGGCCTGGTTTCTGGCCTCCGGTTTCGCGCCGAAAAAGCTGACCAAGGACAAGGCTGTGGAAAGTGCCGTAAAGCCCGACCCCACGGGCAAATGGGTGGCCTTCCTGAAGGATCACGACATTTGGGTGATGAAGGCCGACGGCACCGGCGCTCGCAAGGTGCTGGACAGCTGGAGCGAGGTGGACCTGGACTGGAGCCCGGATGGCAAGTGGATGGTGGTGGCCATGCAGGACACTGCCTTCAACCGGGATATCTGGGTGCTGCCCCTGGATGGCAGCCGGCCGCCCTTCAACCTCTCCCGTCACCCCGATAACGACAGTCTGCCCCGGTGGAGTCCCGACGGCACCCGCATTGCCTTCGTGGGGCGCCGGGATGGCGAGGAGGCGGATGTTTATGTGGTGACCCTCGCCAAGACGGTGGCCGAAGAGACGGCTCGGGACCGCACCCTGAAGAAGGCCATCGAGGCCCTCCATGCCCCGCGCCCGCGCCGGGAGGCGGTCGCCGTGCCCAAGGACGGAGCTTCGGCGGAGCCTGTGGCCCGGCCTTCCCACACAGCGGTCAAGGATGTGGTGATCGACTTCGAGGGGATTCACGACCGCATCCAGCGCATCCGTCTCGCCGGCGCCGAGCGCGATCTGGTGTGGTCGCCGGATGGCACTCAACTCGGCTTTTCTCACACATCCGGCAGCGAGACCCGGGGGGACGACGTGGACCAGGCCCGGCGGCGTCCTGCCAGCCCTGCACCCACCCCGGCCCCCGCTCCCACTCCCGCCAACCCTCGGACCCCCGCTGTGCCTACTCCGGCTCCCGTTGAGCCAACCGCGGGCCATGCGCCCTCGGAGGGCCGGGCCTTCTACACGGTGACCTTCCCGGACAAGCTCACGCCCACCCAGTTGTTTGCCCCGGCCCTGGCTAACCCCCGATGGGTGGAGGCCAATACCCTGGTGGGCACAGCCAGCGGCGTGCCTGCCACGCTTGCCCTCTCCCCCGCCAAGCTGACCACCTACGCCTTCACGGTTCGGACCGTTCGGGACTGGCGCGAGTCCCGCACGGCTGTCTTCGACCAGGCCTGGCGTCACATGCGGGATGGCTTCTACGATGGCAAGCACAACAACCGCAACTGGAACACGGTGCGTGACAAGTACCGGGAACTGGCGGGTCAGTGTCTGGGGAAGAAGGAATTCGAGACCCTGGTCCAGCTGATGCTGGGCGAACTGAACGGCTCCCACCTGGGCTTCTCCAACGCGCCAGAATTTCTGCCGGTGCCCCCGGCCACGGCTGTGCCTGCCCCCAAGCCATTCCACCTGGGCTTGCGCTTCGACCGCTCGGCGGCAGGGGACGGTCTGAAGGTGTCCAGTGTCATTCCCAGGAGCCCCTGCAGTCTGCAGCGCAGCCTTGTCAAGCCGGGTGAGACGCTGCTGGCCATCGATGGCACCAAGGTGACCCGGGATGCGGACCTGTCAGGCCTGCTGGCCCTGCCGGAGAGCCGGGATATGCAACTCACGATTGCGGATGCCGCGGGCCTCAGCCGTACTGTCACCGTCCGGCCCGCAGCTTCCGTGGCGGACCTCCTGTATCCGGAGTGGGTGGAGGCGAATCGCGCCGAGGTGGAGCGCCGGAGTGGCGGCAAGCTCGGCTACCTCCATATCAAGGGCATGAACATGCCCAGCTTCCGCCAGTTCGAGGAAGACCTGTACCACGCCGGCTTCGGCAAGGAGGGTCTGATCATTGATGTGCGCTACAACGGCGGTGGCAGCACGGCCGATCACGTGCTTACGGCCCTCACCCAGCCCGTGCATGCGGTCACCATACCCCGCGGTGGAGAGCCCGGCTACCCGCAGGACCGCATGGTCTACGCCACCTGGACCAAGCCCATCGTGCTGATGTGCAACGAGTTCAGTTTCTCCAATGCGGAGATCATCAGCCACGCCATCAAGACCCTCGGCCGCGGTCGGCTGGTCGGCATGCGCACCGCCGGAGGCGTCATCAGCACGGGCGCAGCGACGCTCCAGGACGGCAGCACGCTTCGCATGCCCGGCCGGGGCTGGTACCTTCGCGACACCGGTGCGGACATGGAACTGAACGGTGCCGAGCCCCACATCGCGCTTTGGAACCAGCCCGGCGGGTCCGACGATCAGCTGACCGCCGCCGTTAAGGCCCTGGCTGAAGATGTTGCGAAGGAAAAGGCCAAGCCACATCCCAAACTCGTGAACGCCGCGGAACTCCGCAAGTAGGGTCACGACCTCGGCGGTTGTCGGGTCCACCGTTTTGTCAGCCGCTATAAGTCGCCATCAGCGGCCTTAGGGAGTCTCTTTTCGAGCTCCCCGAGGCGGCGGCGCATATCCGGGAGGTGGGGCAGGGTGCTGGTGGTGCGCAGGAAGTGTTTGATGGGCTGCAAGGGGTAGCCGCTGTAGACACCGGGCTCCGTAACATCCTTGGTGACGGCCGAAAGGCCACCCAGTTGAACGCCGGCGCAGACCTTCACATGCCCCGTGACGGTGGCGCGGCCCCCCGTGGCGCAGTGGTCGCCGATATGGCTGGAGCCCGCCACGAAGAAGCCCCCCGTGAGGAGCACATGCTTGCCAATCTGGCAGTTGTGGGCGATGTGGCAGAGGTTGTCGATCTTGGTGCCCTGCCCGATGCGCGTGACCTCGAAGGCGGCCCGGTCGAT
>CAIPUA010000398.1 GCA_903868115.1 uncultured Holophagaceae bacterium | reverse complement strand
CATTACGACGGGATTGTGGTTGGAGAATTCGCCGCCGACATCGTTGTCGAGAAGCGCGTGATCGTCGAACTCAAAGCCACAAAGGCA
Source organism: uncultured Holophagaceae bacterium (assembly GCA_903868115.1). Lineage (GTDB taxonomy): Bacteria > Acidobacteriota > Holophagae > Holophagales > Holophagaceae > JAYREN01. Next base: position 2,950 of record CAIPUA010000398.1, on the reverse strand, counting down.
TTCGAAAACGCCCACATCGCCCAGTGCTTGAACTATCTCAAGGCCACGGGGTTGCCGGTCTGTCTGCTCATCAATTTCGGTATGCCGAAAGTCGAAGTAAAAAGACTTGTTTTTTAGCCACCGATGAACACCGATGAACACCGATAAAAAAAGGAAAAATGAACAAAACTGGCCTTTGATTTCAAGTCTTGACGGAATTTTCAAAATGTTTGCAATGCCTATTCCAAAGGAAGTGATCCATGTTCCTCTCTGATCTCTCCATCAAGCGCCCCGTCCTCACGACCTGCGTGATGCTGGCGCTCGTCGTGCTGGGCCTCTTCAGCATGAAGGGTCTGGGCATCGACCAGTTTCCCAAGATCGATTTTCCCATCGTCACCGTCAGTGTCCCCTACCCTGGCGCCAGCCCGGACGCCGTGGAACAGGATGTGGTCAAGAAAATCGAACAGGCGCTCAATCCCCTCGAAAAAGTTCGGGAGATCAGCTCCACCAGCCTGGACAGCCTGGGCATCCTGGTCGTGGAATTTCAACTGGAACGGGATGTCGACAAGGCGCTCGAGGATGTGCGTTCGAAGCTGGGCCAAATCCGCAAGGATCTGCCAGAGACCATCAAGGAGCCCATCATCCAGAAGATGGACCCGGCGCAAACGCCGGTGATGTCGCTGGTGCTCAGGTCCGTGGAAGGCCGTACCCGGCTGGACGATCGCGAACTCAGCCGCATCGGGGACGAATTCCTCAAGCGCCGCCTGGAAAATATTCCCGGCGTGGGCAGCGTCACCCTGGTGGGCGAAAGCAAGCGCGAGATCCTGGTCCAGGTTGACCCCACCAAGCTGGAAGCCGTGGGGGTCACCATTCAACAGGTCATGGGTGCCCTGGGCAACGACACGAAGGCCGTGCCCTCCGGCAACCTGCTCCAGGGCAGCCGAGAAGTGGCCGTGCGCGTGGATGCCAAGGCCCGGCAGGTCAAAGATTTTGAAAGCGTCATCGTGGGCAATCAGAAGGGCCGCCCCATCGAATTGCGGGAAGTCGCCACCATCGTGGATGGGATCAAGGAGAAACGCTCCCTGGCGCGACTCAACGGCCAGAACGCCGTGGCGTTGGATATCCAGCGACAGGTGGGTGGGAACACCGTGGCCATGGCGGAATCTGTGAAGAAGGCCCTCGAAGAACTGAAACCCGATCTCGCGAAACAGGGTGTCCATGTCGAGATCGCCAAGGACAACAGCCGCTTCATCAATGACGCGGTGGAGGATGTGGAAGTCTCCATCATTCTGGGTGGCATCCTCACCGTGATCATCGTCTTCTTCTTCCTGAAGAGCTGGCGCAGCACCCTCATCACGAGCCTCACTTTGCCCGTCTCGGTCATCGGCGCCTTCGTCGTCATGAAGGCCCTGGATTTCACGCTCAACACCATGACGCTGATGGGCCTGTCGCTGGCCATCGGCATCCTGATCGACGACGCCATCGTGGTCCGCGAAAACATCACCCGGCACGCGGAAATGGGCAAGGACCATGTGACGGCCGCACGCGAGGGCACGGCGGAAATTGGCCCGGCGGTCATTGCGACCACATTGTCCCTTCTGGCCGTGTTCGTACCCGTGGCTTTCATGGGCGGCATCGTGGGGCGCTTCTTCTATCCCTTCGCCATGGTCGTAGCCTTCGCCGTGGCCATTTCCCTGTTCGTGAGTTTCACCCTGGATCCCATGCTCAGCGCCCATTGGCCCGACCCCGAACACGAGCAGGGCTTCCAGGAAAGCCACCACGGGCATCGCAGATCCATCATGAAGGCTGTGGACTGGTTCAATGACCAACTCGATGTCTGGGAGCAGGGCTATCGCACGGCCATCAACTGGGCGCTGGATCACAAGAAAACCGTGATGAGCATCGGCTTCGGAAGTTTCATCCTGGCCATGGGGCTGATCGGCCTGCTGGGCTCGGATTTCATGCCCGACTTCGATCGTGGCGATCTCCAATTGAGTTTCAAGACTGAACCCGGCGCGACGCTGGAAGCCACACGGGCCAAGGCGGAGCGCATCGAACAGGTCCTGAAGGAGAATCCCGGAGTCGAATTGACCTACACCACCATCGGCACGGGCCTCTTCGGCACGATCAACGAAGGCAAAATTTATGTGAAGTTGAAGGAGGGTCGTCGGCCCTCGCATGTCGTGATCCGACGCCAGTTGCGCGAGAGCGTCCGCAGCGTGGCGGGAGCCGAAATCGGCATCGGTCCCGTGGCGGATTTCGGCGACGAGAAGCCTTTCAATATCGCCATCCTGAGCCCCGACCGTCGCCTGGTGGAGCAGGCCGAACCCCAGGTGCGGGCATTGTTCCAGCGCATTACGGGCGCCGTGGACATCACCAGCAGCCGCGACCTGGGCAAGCCGGAACTGCGCCTCACCGTGGACCGCAAGCAGGCCTCGGATCTGGGCGTCTCCCCCATGACCCTGGCCAGCGTCGTGCGCCCCATGGTGGACGGTCTGGAGGTCGCCAAGTACGAGGATCCCGCCTCCGGTGAACAGTACGACGTGCGGGTGCGCCTCTCCGATGAAGCCCGCACCCGACCCGCCCAAATTTCGGAGATGAACCTCGTGTCCACCAAGAAGGACAAGGCGGGCAACAATCTGATGGTCAAGGTCGCCAACGTGGCCCGCTTCGAGGATACCGTCGCATCCGCCAAGCTTCAGCGCCGACAGCTGCAAGCTCAGCTCATGCTTTCCGCTAACAAGGAGGACAAAACCCTGCAGGAGGTCGTGGGGGAACTGGGCAAGGGCATCACGGAGCTGAAAAAGCGGGGCACCCTGCCCGAGGGCGTGAAGGTGGACTTCGTGGGCCAGGCCAAGCACAACAAGGAAACCGCAGGCCACATGGCGACCGCCCTTCTGCTGGCGCTCTTTTTCCTCTACTTCGTGCTGGCCAGCCAGTTCGAAAGCTTCAAGCTGCCCGTCACCATCAT
>CAIPUA010000397.1 GCA_903868115.1 uncultured Holophagaceae bacterium | reverse complement strand
GGATGTCCGCATTTCTCGCCGAGGGGCTGGCAGCGGAGATATTCAAGTCGCCGGGCCGTTCTCGCTCGAGGCCGGTCTCTGTCACCAGACGACACCGGCCCTGGCCGCAACATTCTTCCGCCAGGAAGCCTTGAGATCATCCCTGGAACAGGGGATCTCCATCCTGAGTCGGCGAAGCGAATTCGAACTTTTTTCCGCCATCGCAATCCACCAGGAATTGGCGTATGTCCCGGGTTTGGTCGCGACCCAGAGCTTCTGGCCATGGAGTGACACCGATATAGAGCGTTTTGATCCAGTGGTTTTTTTGAATTCACGCAAGGCCAGCATCGAATCGTTTTTCAGGGTCGCAAATGCCTCCGCGCCACTTTCGGTCCCGACCGCAGCGGCCATAGCAGGGCTGCACATCTACCTTGGCAGGCTTCTGCTGGCACTGAGCGACTGCCATGGCGCACGGATACAACTCGAACGAGCCCTGCAAGTTACGCCCAACGGTCTGCAGTTGCTCGATTTCTCTCGCGCCTTACAGGATGCCGGGCAGCAAGGGGGCCGGCAAAGTCTGGAGCGGCACATTCTCGCCCACTTGGAGGGCAGACCCAGGATGCGGATTGCCTGCTGCGGAGGGGGCAGCGACTTTCATGCATTTCACGAAGCCGGCGTATTCCTGCACCATGAACTGGTCGCCGTCGTGGACAATCATCTGCCGCCAGGGTGCCTGGTCGCCAATGTGCCGGTCATCCGCCCCAGCGAACTCGCCAGGTTTTCGCCCGAATGCATCGTTGTCACATCCTCAAGGTGGGCCGAAGACTTGAGAATCTCGGCCAAGTCCTGGTCCAACAGCATGTCCACCTGCATTCCGGTAATCTGAAACACATGATTTGGACATAGCGAGCGTCCTGCCCCTATCCTTCAGATTCGGAAGGGAACAGATTGGCCTGGAACTCCTGCCGTTCAAGCAGGGGATACAGATCTTCCATGGGCTTCGTCGCCATGCTGCCATCGGGCTTTTGGTAGCTGGTGACACGAGGCAGGGTTGGCTGATCCGGGTCCAGTTTCACCTCGCAGACCAGTGGTCCCGGGGCGTTCAGGAGTTCGGCTAGGCGTTCGCGCAGGCCGGCGTGGTTTTCCAACCGGGCCGTGGGGATGCCGTAGGCCTCGGCCAGGGCCAGCGTGCGCGGCAGGGTGAGACCCGCAGTCGCGTCGCTGGCGACAAGTCGGCCCTGGAAGTAGGCCCGCTGGCTGTTGCGGATCGAGCCATAGCCCTGGTTGTCCAGGACGAAGATCTTGATGGGAAGGTTCAGACGGTGGATGACCTCCAATTCCTGGGCGTTCATCTGGAAGCCGCCATCCCCATCCAGGCAAATGGTGCGCTTTCCGCCCGAGGCGACACAGGCCCCCAGGGCTGCCGGGGGACCGAAGCCCATGGCCCCGAGTCCCTGGCTGTTGAGCATGCGCAGCCCTTTCGTGATGGGCCAGGCCTGGTGCGTGATCTCGCTGCACTGGCCCGAGGAACCGGGCACCAGCAGATCCCCTGTCCCCAAGAGGCCGGCGAGGGTTTCCACCAGGGTGTAGGCGTTCACATGGCCCTGCTCCTGGCGGTATTCGGGTTGGATTACGGGATACCGCGCCTTCCATTCCTGGGTGCGCTCCCGCCAGGCCCTCGTGTCGGGCGCGGCATGGCAGGGGGTTCGCTCCAGCAGGGCGCGCAGCAGTTCCCCGGCATCGGCCGTCAGGCTCAACTCCAGATCCATCTGCAGCTTCCCGAGTTCCGCCGGGTCCACATCCACCACGAATTTCCGGGCACCCCGGGCGAAGAGTTCCGGCATGTAGGCGATCTGCCCATGATCCAGGCGCGCCCCCAGGACCAGGAGCCAATCCGCATTCTGCTGGGTGAAGTTGGCACCCCGCTGCCCGGCGGCGCCGGGTCTTCCCGCGAAAAGGGGATGATCTTCGGGCAGGAAATCCGCGGCCTTCCAGGTGGTCAGGATGGGGATGCGAAAATGCTCAGCTAAT
>CAIPUA010000396.1 GCA_903868115.1 uncultured Holophagaceae bacterium | reverse complement strand
CGCACGACCGAAGAAATCCGCGCCTATGCCACCTCAGTCCTGGAAGGCATCCTCATGGATGACTTGGATGCGGGAGAAGACGGCTCGAAGGACTACCGCTCCCTGACCCACGGCGAGCGGCCAACCATGAAAAACTTCGACTCGATGAGCGCCGAGGTGGATTGGATCCTCACCCAGGTGGATGATCTCGTTGCGGAAGGGCTTCGCCTGCGCGACATCTGCATTACGGTTCGCACCAATGGGCTCCTGGAGGCGATCCAAGCCCTGCTGCAAACCAAGAAAGTTGAAACCCGAAAACTCTCTCGTCATCAGCCTGATAATCGCAACCTCGAAGGCCTCCGCCTCGCCACCATGCACCGGGTCAAGGGCCTGGAGTTCAAGGCGGTCTTCATGGCCTGCGTGAACGATGGCGTGGTGCCCCTCCGAGTCGCCAGCGCGGAAACCCAGGACCCGGTGGAGCAGAACCTTTTCGAAGCCAGTGAGCGGGCGCTGTTCCACGTTGCCGCAACGCGAGCCGTGAGGCACCTGTTTTTGTCATCGCATGGACGGGCGAGTCATTACCTCCCCAGCATGGGCAAATCCTAAACCTACGTTTTCCCTGGAACACCCATGCGCGCATTGCAGTCCTTTCACCACGAAACCCCGATCAACTTTGGAGCATGGTTTCGACTGAGCCGCAGTCGTAGAATTCGTAGTGGCCTACTTCACTTCGATGCCACGCAGATCCTTGCCCTGTTTGAAGCGGATGCTCCTCCCTTTCGGGATGTCGACCCTTTGGCCGGTCTTGATATTGCGGCCCTGACCGCTTTTGCGAGGACGGGGTTCGAAGACGCCGAAGCCACGAATTTCGATGCGCTCATCGTCCAGCAAAGCTTGCTTCATGCGATTGGTCAGGAGATCCACTATCTGAAGGGCCGTGGCCTTGGAGATTGGAAGCGCCTGCATCAGGGCATTCGCGATATCGATCTTGATCATGGGAACCTCGGGAGTCTCAAAGGTATAGCAGGACAGGGTTCGCGGCGGAAATGGAAGCGTGCTTTTTCGAGGGCAGCCCAATTAATGCCTCTTCGCTCCCAGGGAAATGACCCGAGGTATTCGGGACAAACGGTTCAGGCCTCCCCGCTCTTTCGGACCGGGTATGGCGTGGCGCTCGTCTTCACGACCTTGCCCAGCCAGTCGATGCCTTGGCCAAGGTGTCTCATGTTCCGCAGCGCCTCGGCGTCGCCTTCCACCTCGCCATGTTCCAGTAGCGTGATGGTCCATGGGCCTCGGACCCCGCATGAGGCCTCAGAAGACTTCGGGGCGGCCCTGATGCCACCGGAAGCAAACGATGGCCTTAAAACGCAGACCTGATTATCGACGTGTCTCAGCCTGAAAGGGGGGAATCCTGTATGGATGGAAAGCCTACAACTTCCTGGAAGACGGGTGGGAGCACGACGCCCAGAAGTCCCATGGGGGATGGAAGAGCGCCAAGGTGGCGGCGTTCCGGTGGGTGAACACGGTCCTGGGGAACCTGAAATGCAACATCAAGGGCGTGACTCGCTGGAAGTCGATTCTGGGACGGCTAATCTATGCGGCTGTTCGGGTGGCTCCATACCTCAACGCTTACTCATCATTTCTTGGAAAGCGAAGGTGGCGTAGATTGCAGTGCTCTCGATCATCGTCTTGGCAAAATAAGGCATCGCTGAGCGAAATAATCCATGCTTGGCCTAAGATTTGGGCGATATTATGGATGGTGGGAGATGACCATAATCGTGAAAGGCGTTGGCCATGAAAAATCGTTTCACCATAGATGAGTTGATCGCCGCTTGGGGTCCGATTGTTCAGTCCCTTCCGGCGAACAAACCGAGAGACCCCAAAGAAAGAGAACTACTACTACGGTTGGGAGATCCTGTCGTCCTAAGGGAAGACCCCTCCATGACTCGGATCGCCGGGGAGCGTTTCACACCCAAGAACTCAGGTCCACGAGTATGACTCCGGCGAAGAAGAACCCTCCCCGCGAGGGTTCAGTGGAACCCCTATTGCCTTCGGTATGGAACAAAGAATCTTCCGAGGTAAGCTCTTTAGCTAGTGATGATGTAGCGATTGTTGCCGTCCCCCTCAAAAGCACAAGTGCCTTCCCTATCAATGTGCCTCCAAGACTGATGGCTGCCTTTCGGGAACTAAAAACGGATCCCGTTGTGAGTGGAGGTTCCGCAGTTCAAATCTGGACTGGACGAAAAACCGGAGTTTTCGAGACGGGTGATCTGGACCTCATTTCTTGGATCAGCGTTCGCGACCTTGCTGCTTATGGAATGGAGCCGGAAGAAACGGGTAGACACATTGTTGTTGACGGGGTTGCCGTGGAATTCCCTGTCGGACCTTTGGGCGTCGGCGATTTGATCCTGGATACCGTAAGGGACACGGTTTTGGTTCCT
>CAIPUA010000395.1 GCA_903868115.1 uncultured Holophagaceae bacterium | reverse complement strand
GCGGCGTACCGTTTCCCAACGATCAACTCGATCGGAAGGCCGTCTTCCAAGCAGTCAAAAAGGACAAGTCCAGCGAGCGGATCATCCATATCGCCTTGGCGCACCTCGACTGGCTGCATTGAAGAGCCCACCCAAAAGGAGGTTCGCAGCACCGTCGTATCCATAACCATGATGTCGATATCGTCCGAGTAGCGCGGAACGCCATGCACAGCAAGGGCAACTGCACCGATGACAGCATGTGGCACCCGCTTTTCGCGAAGATAGATGTCAATCCCAGGTCTAATCACGTCGGATCCCCATAGGCTCGTCCAAGAGGCGACATGGAGTCCGCGTTTCTTGGCGTAAGCGTTTATACAGACTTCTTGCGTCTTGCAGGGAGGCACCTTTGGGAAGGAAGGCCAGCAAAAATTGGAGACCGGAGCCATCCCGTTGCAAGGCGTCGAACTGCATAAGTGCTTCTTTTGGTGAAGGTGGAGAAAATGCTCGTCGCATTGATTCAGTCCTTTCCTTGTCGATCAGCATGCCCACAGAATAGTGCGCCATGCACGATTGGTCAATCTATGCTGCTCTGTCCATCCACGCGATCTTTAGAAACGCCTGGGGCATGCCCTATTCGTGTCCATTCGTGCGTATTCGTGGTTGCAAGCTTTTCTCTTTTCCCCTTTTTCCCCATCGGTGTGCATCGGTGTGCTTGGTGGCAAATCGCCACCTTTCCTTTGATGAAGCTATACTTCGACCCACTAGTGTCCGGTTCAGCAGGGCCGCGTCCCAGGCAGTGGTGTAAGAGTGCCGGCCCAATAAGGAGGCCATCAGTTCCGTAGAGTGGGTTTGTGAGGACTCATTCAAGCGGAGGGATTGATGGCCATTGTGAGTGTGCCTGGGGTCGAGGCCCTGGGGAAGGTATTGGAGGAGGGGAACGGGGATTTTCTGCAGCGGGTGCTGCTGGCGGGACTCCGGGAGATCATGGAAGTAGAGACATCGGCGGTTTGCCGGGCAGAACCTGGCGAGCGGTCACCAGACCGGGTGAACCATCGAAACGGCTACCGTGAACGGGACTTCGAAACGCGGCTGGGGACGCTGGATCTGGCAATCCCGAAGTTGCGCAAAGGCAGCTATTTCCCCTGTTTCCTGGAACCGCGCCGCCGCTGGGAGGACGCCTTCCGGAATGTGGTGACGGAGGCGTTTGTTTGCGGGGTTTCGACCCGGAAGGTGGAAGCCCTGGTGGAAGCCATGGGGGCGAAAGGGATCTCGAAGTCGGAGGTGTCCCGGATCGCCCAGGGGCTGGATACGGAAGTGGAGGCGTTCCGGACGCGACCTCTGGAAGGGACCTACCGCTACCTTTGGCTGGACGCGGTGTATTTGAAGGTTCGGGAGGGGGGACGGATCCGGAGTTTGGCGACACTGATCGCGCTGGGCGTGAACCCGGAAGGCCGCCTAGAAGTGCTGGGGGTGGATGTGGCGGAGAGTGAGATGGGGGAAGCCTGGAAGGCCTTCCTGGAGAGCCTTGTGGAGCGGGGAATGAAGGGCGTCGAGTTGGCAATCTCGGATGCACACACGGGTATCAAATCTGCGCTGCGTAAGGTTTTGAACGGGGTGACCTGGCAGCGGTGCCGAGTCCATTTCATGCGCAATGCGGGTGTGAAGCTCCCCAAGGCGGTGCAGGCGAAGTGGCTGGAGAAACTGAAATTCTGCTTCGCCGCCGAGGACCAGAATGAAGCTCTGGCGCGGATCCGAACCCTGGCCAGGGACACGGAGGCCAAGCATCCGGACTTTGCCCGATTCCTCGATGAAGCCGCCGAGGACGTGACGGCCTTCATGGCATTCCCCCGCGAGCACTGGCGGCGGCTCCATTCGACGAATGTTCTTGAACGAGAGAACCGGGAGGTGCGCCGTCGAACCGATGTCGTAGGGATTTTCCCCAACCGGGCGTCGGTGCTGCGTTTGGTGGGGAGCCTGCTCCTCGACCAGCACGCAGAATGGATCAGCGCACGGCAACCCTATGCCAAGGTGTAAAAATGAGTCAAAGCGAGTGGGGCCGAGGCCCTCCGCAGATCCCCGTGGACGGTGCCCAGGCATGTAAAGCCCGATGGATTCGCTGTGGAACGCCTACGGCCTCCCACAGCGAACGGACCTCCGGTCCGCCCTTCGGGTCCACAGCCTTCCCACACCTGGGGTCTTCGACTGGAAACCGCTTCGCGCTTTCCACACCGTCCCCTACCGGGTACCATCACCAGCAGAAGTTCGACGAAGGATCTTTCCCACCCTATGGAACCGGCCTGGCCGGAACTCCTACACCACGAGTTGGGACGCGGGCTTTTTTGGGGAGGTGCGGCCTTGGTATTCACTTCATCAATGCGCTCATCGCAACCGTCCAGGAACATGCCAGCCACCGCGCTATAGCTCATCCCAATTTCATCAGCCTTGGCCTGAATCTTTGATTTCAATTCGGACCATTCCTTGTCTGTCATCTGTTC
>CAIPUA010000394.1 GCA_903868115.1 uncultured Holophagaceae bacterium | reverse complement strand
GAGATGGAGTAGGAGGACCCGATGTCTGATCCGAATTGTATCTTTTGCAAAATCGCGTCCAAGCAGATCCCAGCCTTCATCGTCTACGAGGATGAACAGGTGGTCGCCTTCAAGGACATCTCACCCCAGGTTCCCGTGCATGTGCTCATCGTGCCCCGGCTCCATCTGGCGGGGCTAGACGCCTTGACTGAGGCCCACAGGGAACTCGTCGGTCACATCGCGCTGGTGGCCCAGCAACTGGCGAAGGAACTGGGCGTGACCACCCGTGGTTACCGTCTGGTGGCCAACTGTGGCCCCGATGCGGGACAGACGGTGTTTCATCTGCATTTCCATTTGCTGGGCGGGGCCCCCATGGCCGGGAAGATGGTCTGATCCTTTCCGCAGAAGGCATACTTACAGAGGGAGAGTCAGGCTCTCCGGGAGGCCCCGAATGATCCCCCTTCTGGACGCAGCTGAGATGAAACGCGTGGAGCAGGAAGCCCTTTCCGTCTGGGGTGTTTCCTCTTTGGTGCTCCAGGAGCATGCGGCCCTAGGCGCTCTGGCGCTGCTCCCCCCGGGGCAGCCGCTCCATGTGTTGGCGGGCCCCGGCAACAATGGGGGCGATGCCCTTGCGCTGGCCCGGCTCGCTCGGTTGCGCGGAGAAAACGTGGAGGTATGGTCTCTCGAACCGACCTCCGTTTGGAAAGGAGACGCAGCCATTCAGGCTGCGCTCTGGGAAGGTCTGGGCGGCGAGTTCCGGTTCACACCCACGCCGAGGGCCGTGATCGACGCCTTCCGGGGGTGGGTGGTGGATGGGCTCTTCGGGTTGGGCGTTCGTCTGCCCTTGCGGGGACTGGCCGAGGCCTGGGTCTCGGCTCTGCACGACTCCCTAAAATCTGCGGGGCGTGAGCCGCCTTTCCAGGTGCTGGCCTTGGATCTGCCCTCCGGCCTCGATCCCAGCAGTCCGGAGGTGGTTGGGGCGGCGCTCCCGGCCCACCGGACGGCCTGCTTCGGCCACTTGAAGATCTGCCACGGCCTGCGTCCTGCAAGGGATTTCTGCGGCTCCATCTCGATCATTCCTATCCCGCTCCGGGCCGAAGTCCGTGCCCCCATCGCACTCCTTGGAAAGCCCGAAAAACCTGTCGCAAGTTCCTGGGATTGCCACAAGCGGGACTGCGGGCATGTGGCAATCCGCGCTGGCACCCCGGGCATGAGCGGGGCTGCCGTGCTGGCGGCCCTGGGGGCTCTGCGAATGGGCGCGGGACTCGTGACGGTGTTGACTTCCTCCGAACTGCGCGCAGAGATTGCGGCCCAGGTTCCCGAGGCCATGGTTCACGCGTGGCAGGGCCGGATTCCCGAGGGTATCGACGTGCTCCTGGTCGGGCCCGGGGGTGTGGATGAGGTGCCAGAGTGGGCGGGTCCGCTCGTCCTGGACGCTTCCGCGCTGTGCTCCGGGCAGGGTCCGATGTGGATGCAGCGTCCTGAGACTGTCCTCACTCCTCATCCCGGCGAATTCGCTCGCCTTTTCGCTGTCAAAAGGCGCATGGGTCTTGCGACCTCGGAACGCCTCGACCAGGTCAGGAACGTGGCCAAGGGCCCAGGTATCCTGGTCCTCAAGGGCGCCCAGAGTCTCATCGTCGGAGGCCCTTCGAGCCAGATATGGGTAAATCCCACCGGGCACCGGGGGCTCTCGACCGGTGGTACCGGAGATTTTCTCGCGGGCATGGTGGCCGCAAAGGTTGGGATATGGAAGCAATCCTCAGCGCATGACGGGATGGGCTTGCGGAAGGCAGTGGCTGAGGCGGTTTGGTTGCACGGAGCCGCTGCCGACCGGCTGGGCCAGGGGCCGCTGCTGGTCCGGGAACTGGGCGAAAGCCTGGCGGGTTTGGTGAGGGACCTGCATGCGGAATGAACGGAAATTCTTGGCCGACGAAGTCGCCACCGAAGCTCTGGGTTCGGCGCTGGCCCGCATGACCCCTGCGGGCGGTACCTGGTTGTTGCGGGGCGAACTGGGCGCGGGAAAGACCACCTGGGTCCGGGGCTTTCTCGCTGGACTGGGGGGGGACCCCGACCAGGTGGCCTCGCCGACCTACGCCGTGCTGCATCGCTACGAGGCCCCCGGCTGCCACATTTTCCATCTCGACCTCTACCGATTAGGCGAGCACGGCAGTTGGTCCCTGGGACTGGAGGAGCAGGTGCTACCCGTGGATTTCCTGGTGGTGGAATGGGCCGGCAACAGTGGACCTTGGCCCACTCCCTGGGTAGCCGAACTTAAATTCAGTCCTTCGGGAGAGGGTCGAATAGCGGAATGGACAGTGCCCGTCCAATCGGCGGACCCTAAATGAACCCAGAACAAGAGGCCGCAAAGCAACCGTGAGTATCTGGGTTTGTGGTACCCATAATTATGAAAATTCGTCCTCTGCTCCGTTTCGGTCGCTATAATGACTGCATTCCGGAGGAAATTCATGGCCAGCATTGATATCAGTTCCCAGCCGGGGAAGGATTTTTCGGGCGATGTCCTCGTCGTGCTCGTTTTTTCGGGCCGAGAGCGCCACAGGCTGCCGCTCGCGATCAGCAAGGTGGCCAGACAGGTCATGGATGAGAGCGACTTCAAGGCCGAATACCTTGAACTTGTACCCCTTCACCATCCCAATGGTGTGAAAGAAAGCCGATGGATGCTTCTGGTGGGTCTCGGTGAAGAAGAAGCCGTTACCCACAACAAGCTCCGGAAGGCGGCCGGGGCGGCCGCCCGCTTCTGCCTCAAGAAAGGTTGGAAATCCCTTGGCCTGGTCTCGCCTGCGACCTCCCTGCTCGACCATGACGAAGTCCAGGTCGCGGTTCTCGAAGGCGTGATGCTGGCCGACTACGACTTCGTACTATTCAAGGGAAAGCCCGAACCCAAGCGCTTCGAGCGCATCGAGGTCTTCACCAACGGCGACGACACCCGCAAGGCCCGTCGTCATCTGCCCCAGATCGAGGCGGGAGTGAATGCCTGTCACCGGGTCCGGGACTTGGCCAATACGCCTGCGGGCGATCTTTATCCCGAGGCCTTTGCGGAACTGGCCCAGAAGCTGGCCAAGCAGCACAAACTGGGCATCGAGATCATGGATGCCGATGCCCTGGCCAAAGGCGGCTTCAACTGTGTGCTGGCCGTTGGGCAAGGTTCGGCCAGGGCGCCCCGGGTCATCAAGCTGGAGTACAAGCCCAAGGAGAAACCCAAGAAGCATGTGGTTCTCGTGGGCAAGGGCATCTGCTTCGATGCGGGCGGCCTCTCCCTGAAGGATGCCTCGGGCATGGAAACGATGAAGGACGACATGACCGGTGCCGCGATCGTGCTCGCGACCCTCCTGGCCTGTGCGGAAATGCAGGTCCCGGTCCAGGTGACGGGTCTCATCGGCTTGGCGGAGAACATGCCTTCGGGTTCCAGCTTCAAGCCCGGGGATGTACTGCGCAGCCGCAGCGTCAAGACGATCGAGGTCCTCAACACCGATGCGGAGGGCCGCCTCATCCTGGCGGATCTGCTCCATTTCGCCTCGGAAATGAAACCCGATCACATCGTAGATCTTGCGACCCTCACGGGTGCCTGCGTGATTGCGCTGGGCGACGGCGTCTCCGGCATCTTCGGCGAAGACCAGAAGCTCGTGGAGCATCTGCTGGACGCCGGGAAGGCTACCGGAGAACATCTTTGGCAGCTGCCCCTGGTGCCCGAATACCGGAGTGCCCTCAAGAGCCATGTGGCTGACATCAAGAACATCAGTGGCACCCGCTGGGGCGGTGCCATCAGCGCCGCCATGTTCCTCAAGGACTTCGTAGACCATGCTTCCTGGGCCCATGTGGATCTCTCGGGGAACTGGTCGAGCACGGAGCGGGACTACCGGACCTACGGGGCCAGTGGCGAGGGCCCTCGGTGGCTTCTGGAGTGGTTGCTGTCCTGATCCAATAGCGAAAAAACAAAAATATGGGGGCTCTGCCCGCATTTTTCTGAGATCATCCTTCGCAACCCCTTGACCTCTGCATCGGATAGGGCTCTCATAGGGTCACGCACTCCCAATTCCTGCGTTGGAGCCCCCCATGGAAGCGATGGAGACCCTCACCAAGGCTGATTTGTCCAAGCACCTCATGGAGAACCTGGATTTCCCCAAGAAGGATGCGGACTTGTTGGTGAACACTTTCCTGCAGAGCATCGTGGATTCCCTGCATCGTGGCGAGGGCGTGGAACTTCGCGGCTTCGGAAGCTTCCGCCTGCGAGATCGGCAAGCTAGGCAGGGCCGGAACCCTCGCAGCGGAGAGTCCATCGAGGTGCCCCCCAAGCGGGTGGTCTATTTCAAGCTCGGGAAGGAACTGCGCAGCAAGCTCATCGACGACTAACTGCTGTGCCAACGGGGCATTCTGCCCCATCGGAGGTCAAGATGCGATTCGGCAAATTCATCATCGCCCTGTTGGCTGGAGTCGCTCTCGCGGCGCCTCTTTCAGCCCAGAAGTTAAGCCAGGAGGAGAAGGCCAAGCTGCCGCGGGTGGCCATCATCGAATTCAAGGCGGCGCCGGACTGCTGGCATGGCTGGCGTCACGGGGGCTGGGGGGCCAACATGTCGACCATCTCGAACCAGTTGCGCGACATGCTGGTTACGGAGCTCACCCAGAAGGGGCGTGGCAAGTTCCGGATGGTGGAACGCGAGCGTCTCGAAGATATTCGCGGTGAATTGTCCTTCCAGCAGAGCGGAGAAGTCGATACCTCCACCGTCCAGAAGATTGGCAAGCTCCTGGGTGTGAAGTACATGATCACGGGCAAGGTGACCCGCTTCGCCTACAAGGAAGCTGGGTTCAGCACCGGCTGGGGCGTGGGCGCCCTCGTCAGCAAGGTTACGGGCAGCGGCATGGCGGGTGCCGTGGCCGGTAGTGTGAGCGTCAAAAAGGCCTCTTTCACGGGGCGCCTGGATCTCCGAATGATCGAGGTGGAAACGGGCGAAATCCTTGGGGCCTGGAAGGACGAGGACAAGGTCAACGACACGAGCGTGAAGGTGGCGGGCACTGGCGCCGAGGTCCAGTACGACGAAGAACTCGTCAACAAGGTCTTTGAACCCATCCTCCAGCGCATCGCGCCCAAGATGGTCCGCATCATCACCCAGGAAGGCGCTGAGGACTGATTGCGGCATTCCGCCATCGTAGAAGGGGGCCAGGAGGCCCCCTTCTCATTTCAGCCAGGCGTCCGTCGAGGCGCGCATGGCCTCGCCGTAGCGAGATCCGAGAATGTCCGCACAGTTCAGGTGCCATGTAGCCACCGTGAGGGTCTCGACGCGCATGAAATGCGAAGCGATGCGCTGCTGGACAACAGGCGGCGCCAGCCGATCCTGGGTGGCCAGGAAGCAGAGGCTCGGCGTTTCCAGGCGGCGGCCCTGCAATTTCCGTTCGAGATCCGTGTCATCGCGGCGATAGTTCCCCCGATGCGCGGCCCAGCGGCTGCCCAGGTCGCCAAGCAGCGGTGCCAGCAGGGAATGCCAGCAGCGGTCCTTACCTCCGCGTACCAGTCGTTCTCCGAAATCGCGGCTGGAGGCGGGTGCGCCTTCCCAGATGATGCCGGACAGAGGGCCGCGCCCATCGGCTTCGAGTTCGGCCAGGGCGAGCAGGCCTACGCTTGCGCCCAGGCTGCGCCCCATCAGAATGATCCGGTTTCTCGGCACGCCAGTGCTCTCGAGGTGACGGACGATCCGAGCGACCTCTTCGGATTCCCGTGCGCCGAAGGTTACGAAGGGTGCGGGTCCGCCGGCCCGCAGGGCATCATCGCGCCGTCGAAAGGTGAAGATCGCCGCGTCCAGCCCAGAGAACCACCGAAGAGCCGGGCTCGTCCCCCAGCGGTCATCTCCGAAGCCATGCAGCAGCAGTACCAGACCCTTGGAGGGGATGCTCCGCTTCAGGGTCCAGAGCTCGAGTCCGGCGATTTCCTCCGAATGCCAGGCTCCGCCGGGATCTGCCGCGTTCCCCTTCGCCAAGTCATCGAAGGTCTTCTGGACCCTTTCAAGGGGTTGAGGGCGGTAGAAGGGAGGATCCGTCAATTCCCAGGCGACGGACCGCGTTTTCCAGGCCACAAACCCGACGAGAGTGAGCAGACCACAGGCACCACCTCCAAGAAGGCAACGCCGCAGGCGGGAGCTTGCCACAGGATCTATTCGAGGCGTGCCTTCACGCCGGGAACCCCTGCGGCGGGGGGCAGTGCCTCGGCTTGACCATAGAGCACTGCATTGAAGGACTGCGCGAAGGTGACCAGATACAGGCCCTGGGTGCCTGTCGCCTCGAACTCGCCCTGATCGGGGCCGAAGGCGTCGCGGGGGCTATAGAGGAAGAAGCGGTGCTTGCCGGTGGTGATGCCCGTGAGGACAAGACTTTGAGCCTTTTTGCCCTTCTTGAGGGGTTCCACCGGGATCCTGACCCCATCGAGCGTTAGCTCCACGGGGCCTTGTACCTTGCGGGTGAACCGGAAGAGAACCGTACCGACCGGGACGGGTTTGGTGGGCCGAGAGGCCACCTTGTTGGAGCAGGCCACTCCCACCACCAGCGCCAGGACGCTGACGAGCAGGGCCGACTTCAGGGAACTCCGCATGAGACCTCCGATTCCTCTTGAGACTAGCCTTTTCCGTGGTTTCTGGCCACCGGGGAAGGACATTCTCCAGTGCCGAGTAGGCCGAGAAGGTTCATCCGGGCTATCCTGGAGCCTCCGCGAGGCGCGGAATTCGGAGCCGACCATGACCCGTGCGCTTTTCCAGACCGACAAGGGCGATATCAATGTCGAACTTTTCTCCCAGGAGGCCCCGGCCACGGTGGCCAATTTCGTGAAGCTCATCGAAGCCGGCTTCTATGATGGCCTCCGCTTTCATCGCGTGATCCCGGATTTCGTCATCCAGGGCGGCTGTCCCAACACCCGGGAGGGCGCCTCGGGCGCGCCTGGCACTGGAGGTCCCGGTTGGAAGATCAAGTGTGAGACCGCAGGCAACCCTCACAAACACGAACTGGGCGCCCTTTCCATGGCTCACGCCGGCAAGGATACGGGTGGCAGCCAGTTCTTCGTCTGTAATGGAAGTGCTCCCAGTCACCTGAACGGCGTGCATACCGTCTTCGGCAAGTGCGTGGCCGAAGAGGACATCAAGGTGGTTCAGGCGATCAAGCAGGGCGATTTGATCGTCAAGGCCACCCTGCTGGAAGCCTGAGCCTGCTTTTGGGATCCGGGCCCGCTGGTTTCTCCCGGGGGTCCTTTCGTGTGCGGTCTGCTCATCTCTCCCTCATCGCGGCAATCCACTGGGGCCAGAATGGAGAGCTACGGATAAACTGAAAGGCTGTGGAGTTCCTCGTGTCCAAGCCCTTCTACGTCACCACGCCCATCTACTATGTGAACGACAAGCCCCACATCGGCCACACCTACACCACGGTGTTGGCCGATGTGCTGGCGCGGCATCACCGGATGTTGGGCGAGGATGTCTACTTCCTCACGGGCACCGACGAGCACGGCCAGAAGATCGAGAAAACGGCCGCCACCCGGGGTATCACGCCCCAGCAGTTGGTGGACGAGGTGGCGCCCAATTTCGAGAACCTCTGGAAGCAGATGGGTCTCACGGTGGACTACTTCGTGAGGACCACTCACGCGCAGCACAAGGCCACCGTCCAGGCCCGGTTCACGGAACTGCTGGCCAAGGGGGACATCTACAAGGCCACCTACAAGGGGCTGTACAGCGTGTCGGACGAGGCCTATGTCACGGAAATTCAGGCTAAGGAGATGCAGGCCCAGGGGTTGGCTCACCAGTTGGTGGAACTGGAGGAGGAGAGCTACTTCTTCCGTCTTGCCTCGTACGAGAACTGGCTGATCCAGCTCTTTGAAAAGTATCCCGAATTCGTGCAGCCTGAATTCCGCCTCAACGAGGTGAAGCAGTTCGTGGCGCCCGGAGGCGAGCGGGGCAACCTCCAGAATCTCAGCATCAGCCGCACCTCCATCACCTGGGGCATCCCGGTGCCGGGCGATGAGAAGCATGTGGTCTATGTATGGTTCGATGCGCTGCTGAACTATCTCAGTGCGTGCAAGGACGGCCATTGGCCGCCGACTGCTCAGCTCGTGGGCAAGGACATCCTGCGATTCCACGCGGTCTACTGGCCTGCCTTCCTCATGGCCATGTATCGCCAGGAGGGTGACGATCTGAGCGGCGAAATGCCCGCACGGATCCGCGAGCTTCTGCCGAAGACCATCCTCGCCCACGGCTGGTGGCTCATGGGCGACACCAAGATGAGCAAGTCCCTGGGCAACATCGTGCGGCCCAAGGAACTGCTCCACTTTGGCACGGATGCCGCCCGCTTCTTCCTCCTGCGCGATATGCATCTCGGCCATGACCGCGCCTTCACCTTCGAGGCCTTCATGGATCGGCTCAACGCAGACCTGGCCAATGGCCTGGGCAACCTTGCTGCACGAAGCATCAGCATGCTGCAGCGATACCGTTCGGGAGTCGTGCCGATTCCCGAAAAAATGGATGAACTGGATACGGATGTGCGCGAAAGACTGCTGCAGGTGGCGCCGGAATACCTGAAGAAGGCCGCGGATCACGATTTCCACGGGGCCCTGGATGGATTGTGGGCCTTCCTGCGGCACCTCGACGGCTACATCGTGAAGGCCGAGCCCTGGAAGCTGGCTAAGGATGAGGTCCAGGCTGCCAAGCTCGATACCGTCCTGGCCCAGCTTTACCGGGCTCTTCGCCTGACGGCCTTGCTGGCCGCGCCCGTGATGCCTGAGCTCTGTCAACAACTTTGGGAAAGCCTTGGCCTGTCGGGCAGGGTGACGGATCTGCGTTTTGCCGATCTGGATGTTGAAGCACCCGCACCCGACCCCGTCGGGGATCCCAAACCTCTCTTCGCCCGCATCGACAAGGAAGCCGCCATGAACGAAATCGAAGCCATTCGCGCGGAAGCCGCCCCCACGATCGCTCCCGCCGTCGAACTGCCCCTCGATGTGTCCCCATTGAAGGAAAACATCGACTACGACACCTTCGCCAAGACGGATCTGCGGGTGGGTCTGGTGCTGGAGGCCGAAGAGGTCCCCAAGAGCAAGAAGCTCATCAAGATGAAGATCGATCTGGGCATCGAGCAGCGCACGATCCTGGGCGGCATCAAGGAGGCCTATGCTCCCGCCGATCTCGTGGGTCGTCGCGTGGTGGTGGTGGCCAACCTCGCGCCCCGCGCCATGATGGGCATCGAGAGCCATGGCATGCTGCTCTGTGCCAGCGACAATGCCAGCAAGCCCTATCTCATCGCCCCGCCAGAGGACGCCAAGCCTGGCTTCATCGTCAGGTGAGACGACCTGTCTGGACCCTTGATCTGGTGCGGGACACCAACGCGCCCCTGGAGCAGGTGGTCCGGGTGTTGTCTGAGGGAACGGCATTCTACCTCTGGCATCCGAGGCTGAAGGTCGTGGAGGTGTGCGTTCAGCTTCGTGAATCGGCGTATTTCAAGGCGAATTACAAATCGCACCCTTTCCCGGGGGTCGAGGAACAGGGCATCTTCGAGGTGTGGCCCGATGGTGAACGCCTGCTCCTCATCCACCGTGCGACCTTCAAGGGTTGGCCGGTGTTGCTGATGATGGGATGGTGGCGGGTCCGTTCACGTCGGATGTGGGAATGTCTCGTGGAGTCCCTGTGAATTTCTATACCTGGAATGTGAATGGCTTTCGTGCGGTCCTGAAGAAGGGCTTTATGGATTGGCTGGAGACGGCCGATCCCGATGTGATTTCGCTTCAGGAGATCCGATGCGAATGGGAGGAAATCGATCTTGGCGTGCGCCATCAGCTCGAGAGTGCCTTCGATATATGCTGGTTTCCGGCCCGCAGCAAGAAAGGCTATGCGGGATCGGCGACCCTCAGCAAGAAGGAGCTTGGCTTTGCCCACACCCAGGGCCTGGGCATCGAGGCCTTCGATCAGGAGGGCAGGGTAGTCCAGAGCATCCAGGGTGATCTGGTCTTCATCGGGGGCTACTTTCCCAATGCCTCGGCGGGGCTGGTGCGCCTGGACTACAAACGGGCCTTCGCCAGGGACCTGGCAGCCCATGTGAAGGCACTCCATGCCAAGGGCAAGCAGGTGATCGTCACCGGCGACATGAATGTGGCGCCGGAGGCGATCGATCTGGCCCGGCCCAAGGACAACCGTCTGAACCCAGGGTTCACTGACGAGGAGCGAGAGGACTTCAAACTATACTTGGCGGCGGGCCTGCACGATGTGCTGCGTGAGCGGAATCCCAACATGCCTGGACTCTACACTTGGTGGACCCAGCGGGGCGATGCCCGAGCCAAGAATGTCGGCTGGAGAATTGATCATTTTCTCGTAAGCACGGATGTGCTCAACCGGGTGCAGAATGTGGAGATTCACCCGGATGTGATGGGTTCTGATCACTGCCCGGTCAGCCTCCGGCTCGCCTGACTCCTATTTGCAACAGCCTCCATTGGATAAATCATGTTGATAGGCCTGCGGAGCCAGGGGTACACTCAGATCTAAGATGATAATGAATTGAATGCCCGCGACCCAAAGGAAGCTCCATGAGCGAACTGACACGTAAGGAAGTGGTTTTCATCCTCAAGTCGGGGAAGGACTTCCATCGTACCGACTTGAGCGGACTGGACCTCCGAGGCTTTGACTTGGCCGGGGCCAATCTGTCGGAGGCCAATCTCTCGGGCGCGATAATCAACCAAGCCTCGCTGCGCGGCGCTAATCTCGCAGGGGCGGATCTGCGCTTGGCCAACCTGGACGAGGCGGATCTCGAGGGTGCCAATCTGAGTCGGGCCAAACTGGCCGGGGCCAATCTCGCGGGTGTGAACCTGACCAAGGCCGATCTGAGTCATTTTGATATCCAGCAGTACGAGCCCGCTACCATCCCCAATCTCCGAGGCGCGGTCTTGAGCGGTGCGGTGTTGAGTGGTGTGAACCTGGGCGGCGTGGATCTGAGTGGGAAGGATCTGCGCGGCGCCAATCTGAGCGGGGCGGATCTCCGGCAGACCGTGCTCGAGGGTGCCAATCTGGAGGGCGCTACCCTCGCTCAGGCGAGCCTGCTTGGGGCGGCCTTGGGCCACGCCAACCTGATGGGTGCAAACCTGTCGGGTGCTGTGCTTGGCGGCGCGGCACTCAACCGTGCGAACCTCGCCGGGGCCAATCTTTCGGATGCGGATCTCCATTGGGCCAGTCTCGCAGAGGCCAACCTCGAAGGTGCCAATCTTAGTCGCGCCAATCTCAAGGGTGCCAACTTGAGTGGTGCGAATCTCGTGGGCGCGTACCTTCGCTATCTGGACATCCTGCAGTACGACAAGAACGATATTCCCAACCTTGCGGGCGCCAATTTGAGCGGTACTAACCTTTCCGGCACCAATCTGCGGGGGATCGATCTCAGCCGTTCCAACCTCAGCAAGGCAGATCTAGGCTCCGCTGTGCTGCGGCACGCCAGCCTCGAAGGTGCCAACCTCTCCCAGGCGAACCTCAAGGGCGCGGATCTCACAGGCACCAACCTCAGCGGCGCAGTGCTGTCGGCCGCAAATCTGAGCGGTGCTCTGCTGGGTGGCGCCGTGCTGAGCGGCGCGGATCTGCGGGGTGCGGATCTTACGGGCGCGGACCTGAGCGAGATCAACTTGAGCGGAGCGAATCTCTCAAATGCCATCCTTTCGGGGGCCAGTCTCTCCGGCGCGCTCCTCGACCGTGCCGTGTTGGCGGGCGCTGTGCTGGTTGGCGCCAACCTCAAGCGGGTGGACTTCTCAGAGAAGAATCTCCGGGGTGCGAACCTCGGGAACGCAGATCTCTCCCAGGCCAACATGGACGGTGCGGATCTCGCGGGTGCAGTTTTCTGCGGCGCCAATCTCTCCGAGACCCATCTCGGCGGGGCGAACCTCCAGCGTGCCCAACTCACGGGCAACGATCTCCGCAGCGCAAACTTGTGTGGCGCCAACCTCAGCGAGGCCGACCTGAGTGGTGCGAACCTCGAAGGCGTCATCCTCAGCGCCAACCTGCAGAGTGCGAACCTCAGCGGCGCCAGCTTGCATGGGGCCAGCCTCGATCGTGCCATGCTCGCCGGGGTCAATCTCAGCGGCACAGATCTGACGGGATTCACCCTCGAAGGCATGGATCTCAACCACGCCGTTCTCGATGGGGCCAATCTGACCGGTACGAGCCTTCGTGGTGCCATTCTCCGAGCGGCCCGGGCCGTGGGTGCCGATCTCAGCCTCTGCAACCTTTCCGCCGCTGATCTCAGCAGCAGCGAACTGCGGGGCTCCAACCTCTTCGGCGCAAACCTCGAGGGCGCTAACCTGAGGGATGCCAAGTTGGCCTCCCTCCCCACAGAATCCTGGGGCGAGTACCGCACGAATCTCAGCAAAGCCAATCTTCGTGGTGCGGATCTGACGGGGGCTGATCTCTATCAGGCCAATCTGAATGAGGCGAATTTCGTCAATGCGAATCTCACCCGCGCCAACATGGTGTGGGCGGATCTTCGCGGGGTGGATCTCCGCCAGACGAACCTTTCGGAGACGAACCTCAAGGAAGCCAACCTCGATGGCGCGAACCTTTGTGGTGCCGATCTCCGGGAGACCATACTGAAGGATGCCTATCTGGACGGTGCCAACCTCTCGGGCGCCAACCTGAGTGGGACCAATTTGTCTGGTGCGGATTTGCGGCACACGAACCTCATCGATGCCGCCATGGATGGTGCGAACCTGTCCGGCGCCAATCTAAGTGGTGCGAATCTGGTCTGGACGAATCTCTCCGGGGCCAACCTCAGCCGAACGAACATGAGCCACGCCAAACTCAGCGGGGCCAACCTGGGCGGTGCGGATCTCCGCGAAGCCGATCTCACCGACGCCAACCTGGACAATACCAATCTGGCTGGCGCCAAGCGCTGAAGGGGACTCAGGGCTTCTTGTCGAAAGCCTTGACATAGAGGGATTCATTTCCGACCGGCAGACCGTTTACCGGAGAAATTCCAGGGCGTTCGACTAGACGGCGCTCGTCCGGCTTGCCTTTGCCTGTGGCAGGAGTTGCGATTCCGCGGCGCGTGCAGGTGCCCTGCAGCGTGCCGCCCTCGTCCACAACGAGGGAACCGACTTCGACCTCGCCTTCGACCCAGCCCGTGCCATGGATCTCAAGGCACTCATCGATCTTGAAGACGCCTTCCACCCGCCCGGTGACGATCAAGTGCTTGGCGTGGATGGTGCCGGTGACGACACCCGAAGGTGCGATCGTCACTTCTCCCTCGCTGTGGATGGTGCCCTCGATGGAGCCCTCCACCCTCAGGCTGTTGGGGCCGGCGTGGATCTCGCCCTTCCAAAGGGTGCCTTTGCCGAGGAGGGTGTGAATAGCCTGGGCGGGCCCTGGACCCTTCTTCGTTCCGTTTCCGTTCGGGCTGGGACTGAATACCGACATTTGGACACCTTGGTTACCGGATTAAAGACAACCACTCGCGCTGGAGGCGCATGTAGGGCTGGGGGTTCGTGGGTCGGCCATTGCGGCGAACTTCGTAGTGGAGATGAACGCCGGTGGCGTTCCCGGATCGCCCCATGGCTCCCAGGATATCGCCACGTTGCACTTTCTGTCCCGCCTTCACATCAAGATGAGAGCAATGGGCATAGAGAGTCTCCAACTCACTCGAGTGGCGGATGAGGACCGTCCATCCGTAGCCAGTCATCCATCCCGCCGATTCGACCAGTCCATCTGCCGCCGCCTGGATAGGGGTTCCCTCGGCATTGGAAATGTCCAAGCCGCTGTGGTAGCCCAGGAGGCCATCTCCGGCTTCATTGGCCCTGGAAAATGGGCTGATCCGGATGCCGAACCCGGAACTCAAGTAGCCCGCTGTCGGTGGAATGGATGGCGTGTGGTTCCACCTCAGCACGAGCGGTTCCATCCTGGCGCGAATCAGCTTGGCCTGGACACTGGATCGTTCGAGTTCTTCTCGCAGCCGACTCACCTTCGCGCTGTTTGCTGAGGGCTGTGTCGCGCCCTCTTTCACGGGAGGTGTTGGCAGGTCGGGGCCGGGGGCCCTAGGATTGAGCAGCGTGAACAGGTCCGTCACCTGCTTGCGCAATGTGAGAATTTCGCCCTCGAGGCCCTGGGCCTGGTTTAGGCTCTCCCGGAGCTGTCGCTCCTGCTCTGTGGTCTCCCGCTGGAGGTGAGAGAAGCTCATGATCTTCTTGGTGGCCCAAAAACCGTAGGCCGAGCCGATCATCGCGACGGCCCAGACGCCCAGTACGGTGCTGACCGCCCGGACCAGCGTCTTACGGGCCATGGACCAGCGGAAAGTCCGGTGGCTGAAGACCACCATGACCGTAAAGAACTGTTCCTGGTCCGGCCGGCTGAGCCGAAGGGCCCTTCGCTGGGTGGGTGGACGGATCATTTCTTCAAGCTACGTGGGAACATCCTGCCTGTCGACGCCGAATTTTTCCCATTACGCGAGGGGTCGCCCCAAGAGCCATTCTGCGAGGTGTCCCAAAAAGAAAATCGGACCCACGAGGCTGTTCAGCGTGAAGAAGGCATGATCGATGCGGTCGAGGTTTCCTCCCCGCAGAACCCAGTGCTCCCGGGCCAGAATGAGTGACACTCCCAGCCAAGCCAGCCATGGGAGCAGATGACAGCCCAACAGCGCGTTGAAGGCAGCCCAGGAGGAGAGGGCGACGACATGGAAAACTCTCGAGACCCACAGCGCTCGGGTCGTGCCCAGCCATGCCGGAATGGAATGCAACCCCCGAACCCGGTCAAAACCCTCATCCTGAAGGGCGTAGAGCATATCGAAGCCTGCGGTCCAGGTGAGGACACCAAGGGCTAGGAACCACGCGGGAGGGTCCACCCGCCCACTGATGGCGATCCAGCCTCCCAGCGGAGCTCCTGCCAACGCCAGGCCCAACAGACTGTGGGAGAGGCTCGTGAAGCGCTTGCAGAGGGAGTATCCCAGGAGGATCAGCAAGGCGAGGGGGGCCAGTTGCCAGGGCAGTGGGCCCAGCATGCCCGCCGCGAAGCCGAAGAGGACGATGGAGGCCCCGAGCAGCAGCACCGCTCCCGCATGACTGACACGGCCCGCGGGCAGTGCACGGCTTCGAGTCCGGGGATTCTCCGCATCCAGGTCCGCATCCACCAGACGGTTGAAGGTCATCGCCGCCGTCCGCGCCCCGACCATGGCCGCAAGGATCCAGCCGAGGGTGCGCCAACCGGGCAGGATGGGTGAGGCTGATAGTGCCCCCAAGAACGCGAAGGGAAGCGCGAATACCGTGTGCTCGAACTTGATCATGTCGAGCAGCTCGCGGCACTGGGCCAGGGCGCGTTGCATGGCTCCCACGCTACCTGACCGGGAGGACTCCGCTCTTAGTGCTGCCTCCGCTGCCGGCATAGAGCCTTTCGATCACGTCCGCGTAGACCTCGGCCACCACCCGCCGCTTGACCTTCATGGAAGGAGTCAGGAGGCCGTTCTCGAAGGTCATTTCCTTCTCGATGATGGCGATCTTGCGCACCTTCTCGTAATTGGAGAGGTGAGCATTGACATGGTTCACCTGTTTCATGAGCTTGGTGTATACCTTGGGGCTGGCCACCATCTCGGCGTCTGACTCAAAATGAAGATGTTTGCGGACGCTCCAGTCCCGAAGCGCAGGGAAATGGGGCACGATTAAGGCAGTGATGTGGTTGCGGTGGTCGCCGATGAGTACGGCCTGCTCGATATAGAGGTCGGCTCGCAGGAGATTCTCGATGGGCTGGAGGGCGATGTTCTTCCCGCCGTTGGTGACGATGATCTCCTTCTTGCGATCGGTAATCTTCACCCGGCCCTGGGGATCGATCTCGCCCACGTCTCCCGTGCAGAAGTAGCCTTCCTCGTCGAACATTTCCCGGGTGGCCTCCTCGTTGTTCCAGTAGCCCTGCATGATGTTGGGACCGTAGGCCAGAATCTCCCCATCCGCCGCAAGCTTAAGGAAGGGTTTGTCGTGCCAGGTCCGCATGATGGGTTGCCCGACATAGCCGGGCCGGACCTTCCCCTGGCGATTGAGCGTCAGGATCGGGCTGGTTTCGGTGAGTCCGTAGCCTTCGTAGATGGGAATCCCCATGGCCCAGAAAAATTCCATGACGCCTGGATTCAGAGCCGCGCCGCCGGAAATGCTGAAGCGCAGACGGCCACCTGTCTTCTCTCGCACCTTGGAGAGCAGCAGACGGTCCGCGATTCGCCAAGGCAAGCGCAGGAAGAACGGGGGTTGACGGTCTAGGTAGAGATGGCGCACCACGCGGTGGCAGATGCCCACGGCCCAACCGAAGACCAGCCGCTTCAGGAAGCCGCCGCCGGTGGCCGCATCCCGCACCTTACCGTAGACCTTCTCGAAGATGCGGGGGACCGCCATCAGAACCGTGGGACGCACCTCCACAAGGTTCTGAGGCAGGGCGATAAGACTCTCGCAGTAATAGATCGCCACGCCCAGATAGAACATGGCGTAATGCCCCCCTGTGCGCTCGAAGATGTGGGATAGGGGCAGCACACTGAGGCAGCGATCTCCGCGCTCGGGGCGCAGGGCGGGCAACGCGATCTCCACGGCATCAGTAATGTTGCAGGCCAAATTTCCGTGGGTCAACATGGCGCCCTTGGGATCGCCCGTAGTGCCGGAGGTGTAGATGATGGTGAGCAGGTCTTCAGGTTTTCGCTCTGAGGCCCACCGACGGACATCCGGACGCTTCGCATCCAGGGCCGCACCTTCCTCCATGAGCTGTGCCCAGCGCAGGATCGTGCCTTCAAAAATCGCGGGCGCCCCACCATCCATGAGGATCACGGTCTCAAGGTCGGGTAGATCGGCCTTGAAGGCGATGATCTTGTTCAGCTGGGCCGGCGTGGAGCAGAGGATCCAACGGGCACCGCTGTGGCGGACGATCCAACTGGTCTGTTCGGCGTTGAGCGTCTGATAAATGGGAACCGAGACGAGCCCCGAGAGGGCACAGGCGAAGTCCGTGATCGCCCACTCGGGACGATTCTCGGAGAGCAGGGCGATCCGGTCACCGGGTCTGAGACCGCGAGCGTGCAGGGCCAAGGCGAGTCGGTCCACCCGCTCGTGCAGTTCCCGGTGGGAGATGGGCCGGAACACACCCTCTGACTTGGCCGCGAAGGCCTCGGGAAGATCCAGCCGCAAGGCTTCGTAAAAAATATCGGTGATTGTCTGGGCCAAGTGAGTGGCTCCATGGAAATGGGAATGGGATTGGTGGCATGTTAGCAGAATGCGATCCATGCAAGGGCTTAGTGAAATGATTCAGGCTTTCCATCTTGAGCAACGGGCTCGGGGCGTTTCGCTCCATACGGCCCGCGCACAAATGGGAGACTTGGAAAAACTACTCACCCACGCCACTGCGGAGCGTTGGGATTCCTGGGAAGTCCAGCCGAGGACCCTGCGCAGGTTCGCGCTCGAACTGGGAGAGCGGGGCCTGGATCCGGCCAGCCAGGCGAGGGTTCTCAGTACAGCCCGGGCCTTCTTCCGCTGGCTCTTCGAGACCCAGCGCATTCTAGGCAATCCAGCCACGGGCCTGCGAAATCCCAAACAGGCCCAAAAGCTGCCGGCCTTCCTCACGGAGGAAGAGAGTCGTGCGCTGCTGGAGCTTCCCCCGGCCGTGGATTTCCCGAGCGCCCGCCTGCACTGCCTGCTGGAGTTCCTCTACGCCTCGGGCCTGCGTGTCTCCGAATTGACAGGGCTCGACCTTCAGGATGTGCTGCGGGAGGAACGCACCCTGCAGGTGCTGGGCAAGGGGCACAAGGAGCGTCTGGTGCCCTTCCACGAAGCCGCGGGGGGGATCCTGGACCTCTACCTGGCCTATCGCGGGGCTTTCCTCGTCGAACATGGCCTGCCACCCACTGCGGCGCTCTTCCTGAACCAGCGCGGAGGGCGTCTCACACCGACGAGCGTTCGGACCTTCCTGGGGAAGGCGCTGGAGGAGGTTGCCCTTCGGGCCAGAATAAGTCCTCACGCCCTTCGCCACAGCTTCGCGACGCATCTGTTGAACCGGGGCATGGATTTGCGTGCCATCCAGGAACTGCTGGGCCATGCCAGCCTCAGCACCACCCAGCGCTACACCCATCTGAATCTGGAACAGTTGGCGAAGACCTATGAAGCCGCCCATCCGAGGGCGAAGAAGAAGTAGGGTTCTACCTCAGCTTCTCCAGCACCGAATCGATCTGTTCGGACACCTGGATGATTTTTGCGTTCACGCCATCGATTTCCTGGGTAAGTTTGCGCACGGTTTCCACGAACTTGCCTCGCACCTGCAGCGCAGGACCAAGTGCCTGAGGTAAGATGGCCCTTCACCTCCGGGTGGAACGAAAGGAAGTGTCGTGGAGCTTGTCGTCGATCGCATCTGCCAAGAACTCTCGCTGCCCCGAGTACGGGTGGCGGCGGCTGTGGCCCTGCTGAACGAGGGGAACACGGTTCCCTTCATCGCGAGGTACCGGAAGGAGGTCACCGGGTCCCTGGACGAAGTGGCCATCCGCGCCATCGAGGACCGGGTCGCCTACTACAAGGAGCTGCTTGAGCGCCGGGAGACCGTGCTGAAGAGCATCGGCAAGCAGGATAAGCTCACGCCCGAGTTGAGAACACGCATTGAGAGCGCATGGTCCAAGACTGAACTCGAGGATCTCTACCTCCCCTACAAACCGAAGAAGCGCACCAAGGCCACGGACGCCCGGGAACGGGGGCTGGAGCCCCTGCTGGAGGCCCTGCTGGCCGACGCCAGTGGTGCAGATCCTTTGATGCTCGCCGCCCCCTTCACCAGGGAGGAACAGGAAGGCCTCCAGACTCCCAGTGCCTGTGTTGAGGGCGCGGGCCACATCCTGGCTGAGCGGTTGGCCGAAGATGCGGATGTCCGGGCCTGGCTGCGCCTAGCCTTCCACGAAGGTGGCACCATGCAGTCCATCCTTCGCGATGAGAAAAAGAATGGGCAGGAGGCCCTGCGCTTCAAGTCTTACTGGGACTTCAGGGAACCCCTCAAGAAGATGCCCGGTCATCGGGTGCTGGCCCTGCGGCGCGGCGAGAAGGAAGACATCCTCACCGTCAAGCTCCTGGTGGATCGCGAGAACTTGGTGACCCAACTGGTCTCCAAGGTGCAGGTGCATCCTCTGAGCGGCTTCCGCCCCTTCCTGCACACGGTTTGTGAGGATGCCTTCGACCGCCTGCTGGCCCCCACCCTCGAGACCGATGTGCGCATGGAGGCGAAGAAGAAGGCCGATTTGGAGGCCATTCATGTTTTCCAGACGAACCTCGATCACTTGCTGCTGGCCCCACCTGCGGGCCAGATGTGCACTCTCGGCGTGGATCCTGGCATCCGCACAGGCTGCAAGCTCGCGATCATCAACCGGCTGGGCCAGTTCATGGAGACGACCACCATCTATCCTCTGGAACCCAAGCGCGACCTTGAGGGCAGCCGGGCGGTGCTGGATCTTCTCGCCTCGAAATATCCCCTGGAGGCCATCGCCATCGGCAATGGCACCGGTGGCCGCGAGGTCGAGGCCTTCATCCGCGTTTGGCTCAAGGACACTGATCGCCAGGGTGTCGTTTGCATTACGGTCAGTGAGGCCGGCGCTTCGGTCTACAGCGCCTCGGACATCGCCCGGGAAGAGTTCCCGGAGCATGATCTCACCGTGCGCGGTGCCATCAGCATTGCGCGGCGTTTCCAGGATCCTCTATCGGAACTCGTCAAGGTGGAGCCGAAATCCATCGGAGTGGGTCAGTACCAGCACGATGTGAACCAGACGGCCCTCAAGAAGGGGCTGGATGATGTCGTGGAGTCCTGCGTGAACCGGGTCGGCGTGGATCTCAACACAGCCTCCTTCCGCCTGCTCAGCTATGTGGCCGGCATCGGCGAATCGCTGGCCAAGAACATCGTCCAGTTCCGCTACGAGCACGGTGCCTTCAAGGAGCGCGAGCAGTTGATGGAGGTGCCCCGCTTCGGTGAGAAGGCCTTCCAGCAGTCCGCGGGTTTCCTCCGCATTCGCGAAGGCGCGAACCCGCTGGATGCCAGCGCTGTACATCCCGAGGCCTATCCCGTGGTGCAGCGCATCTGCCAGCTCACGGGAAAGACCGTGTCCGAGTTGGTGGGCAACGAGGCCGTGCTGGAAGGGCTGGATCCCAAGCTCTTCGTGGACGAGCGCTTCGGCGTGGAGACCGTAGGTGACATCCTGGCCGAGCTCAAGAAACCCGGCCGGGATCCTCGCAAACGCTTCGAGGCCGTGCAGTTCAAGGAGGGCGTTCACAAACCAGGGGACCTGGAGATCGGTATGGAGCTCCAGGGCATCGTCACGAACGTGACGGACTTCGGTGCCTTCGTGGATGTGGGCGTTCACCAGGATGGATTGGTCCACCTTTCCGAGATCAGCCACACCTTCGTGAAGAATGCCTCCCAGGCGCTCAGCGTAGGCCAGGCGGTGCGCGTGAAGGTCATCGCCGTGGACCTTGTCGCCAAGCGCATCGGGCTTTCCGTCAAGGCGCTCCTGCCCGGGGCCGCACCCCACGCGCAGACTCCCCGCGGCGAGCCCCGTCCAGTCTCGGATCGTCCTGTTCGCAGCGGGCGGCCCGAGGGCGTGAGGCCCCCCCGTCCCGAAGGACATCGACCTCGTCCGGAGGGCGGCAAGCCGCGACCCCGTCCCGAAGAACCCCGTCGCGAGGCGCGCAAGGCTGAGCCCGTCCGGAAGCCGGAGGTCCCGCCCAAGCCCGAGGTGAAGGGCGCGAGCCTCGATGACCTGCTGTCCAAGTTCAACAAGGGAATCCGATGAGATTCACTGGCGTCGTCTGCCTGGGCGCCCTCCTGCTCGGCACGGCCTGCCAATGGGCCGGGCTACCTGCGCGGGCAAAGGTCTACGCGGCCCATGAGGCAGGACTCACCCTTCAGTATGAGAATCCCCAATTGGCGCCGGAAGCGCGCTTCGGCGAGCGCATCCAGGCGCGCGTGGCTGCTTCCAAGGATGTCGAGGAGGGACGCGCTGTTCGCATCACCTACACCTCGCTGCGGGGCGAGTCGTCGGCCCTGTTCTTCCAGAAGGACGGGGGGCTCTTCCTCAGCCAGGACGGCAAGACTCCCGGGCTCCTGGTCTACCCGGCTGGGTTTCCCGACGGCATCTCTCAATGGGAAGTTCGTGGCACGAAGTTCCGCGTGTTGGGGCGAGCCGTGGCGGATCTGCATGGCCTGAAGCTGCCCGACACCGCCGACAGGGTCGGTGTGTGGGTGGAATTCGAATCGGCCCAGGGCCTGCGTCAGCGCACCTTCCTGCTCCCGGACATCGGGGAGGCGGAGACCCTGACATGGCATAAAGGGGCCTGGATCAGCACCCACCGACTGGTCTCTCGGGGTTTCACGGATGCCCCTGTCGTCCATGAGTGATGCCCTCGTGATCAAATCCTTCGGAGCCCGACGATGAGCGATGCAACGAACGAAATCGTACTGCCCCCCGGGGTGGCCAAGGGCGCGATCCGGGACAATCTCGAGGTGGTCTGCTTTGCGGTGCTTCTGATCATGTTCTTCAAGACCTTCGTGGGGCAGCAGTTCACGATTCCCAGTGCCTCCATGCGCAACACCCTGATGATCGGGGACCACTTGCTGGTCAACAAGTTCCTCTTCGCAAAGTCGCAGTGGTCCTGGGAGGAGAAGTTCTTCCCCATGCGCGGGGTGGAACGCGGCGACATCATCGTCTTCCGGTATCCCCTGAATCGCGACATGGATTACGTGAAGCGCTGTGTGGCGGTCCCGGGCGATCGGGTGGAGATCAAGAGCAAGCGCCTTTATGTGAATGGCAAGCAGATCACAGGCGAATTCGAACATCATGTTGTCAAGAGTTCCGAGCAGCCGGAGCCAGGCCCTTGGCCCCTTTCCCGGGATGTGGGCAAGACGCGGGCGGAGCAGGCCAGTGAGTTCGCAACCAACGAGGGCCACCTGCCTCTTCAGGGCGGCGTCTGGCCCTTCCTCGACCCGGAATCCCTCAAGACGAACCGACAGGGGCTCGCGCCCCTGGGTGAAGAACCCTTCTACTTCCGGGACGACCTTGGCTCCTTCGTCGTGCCGGTGGGCCATGTCATGGCCATGGGCGATAACCGGGAGAACAGCGCGGACAGCCGCTACTGGGGTTTCGTGCCCATGGATCATCTGCGAGGACGGCCCTTCATTGTGTGGTGGAGTTTCCGGGAAGGTGGGAACGACGACACCAACGCCACGGTGCCTGATGGGCCCACGGATGTCGCCAAGAACTTTTTCGACGGTTTCCGCTATTTCTTTGTCCGCACGCGCTGGGAGCGCACCGGCACCATCCCGAAATAGGGGCTCATGCTTGCATCAGAAAGTCCTTATCTGGGCCGAATGGATGAAAGCCATGCGCAGTAGCTTGGTTGTCCCCGTGATGCTGCTCACCATGGCTGCGCCCCTTTCGGCATGGGGGCGGGTGGGCCACGCGCAGGTTTCCCGACTCGCCCTCAAGGATCTCCCACCCGCAGCCGCGGCCTGGTTCAAGGGACAGGAGTCCTTCTTCGAGGCGCACAGTGCGGACCCGGATCACTGGCGTCAGGACCGTAAAGAGGGACCGCGGCACTACCTCAACGTCGAAGCGTATGGTGGCCCGGAGGGCGTGCCCTTCGAGGTGCCGGAGGCGCTGCAGAAAGTGGGGGCGGTGACCTTCGCCAAGGGCGGGCAGGTGCCCTGGATCATCCAGGACCGTCTGCGGGATCTGGTGGAAGCCTTCAAAAAAGGGGACCGGGTCCAGGTCGCCTTTGTGGCCAGCGTGCTGGGGCACTATGTGGCGGATATTCATGTGCCCTTGCACACCACGAAGAATCACAACGGTCAGTACAGCGGGCAGAAGGGCATCCATTCACGCTGGGAGACGGGTTTGGTGGAGCGCTTCGCCAGTGCGGATTCGCTTGCAGTCCAACCTGCCACCCTTGAGGCGGGGCTCATCTATGCCCCCTGGAAATGGATGAAGGAAGCCAACGCTCTCGTTCCGAAGCTTCTGGAGGATGACCGCGCCGCGGATCGCACGAGCCCAGTGGGTGCCCGCGGAAAGCGGCGGGGGGAGGCCTACTGGCTGATCCTCTGGGCACAGCAGGGTGGCGTGGTCCAGAAACAGCTTTCCCTGGCCGGTACGCACGTGGCGCAGCTGATCCTCTATGCGTGGTCCTTGGCGGGAAAGCCCGCTCCCCTCGGCCATTTGTAGTCGGCCTTGGAGCCTGGGGAGGGCTTGGGTTGGATAGAATGCACCCATGCTAAAACTCCGCAAGGCTCTTCCCGAGGACGCCCCCCTGATCCTGAGCTACATCCGGGAGCTCGCCGAGTACGAGCGGGCCCCAGAGAAAGCGGTGGCCACCGAGGCCGATCTGCGGCACTTCGTCTTTTCGGAAGCGCCCCTGGCCTTTGTCGTGATGGCGGAATGGGCAGGCCGGCCCGCAGGGTTCGCGCTGTATTTCTTCAATTTTTCCACCTGGGAAGGCAAGGCGGGTCTTTATCTGGAAGATCTCTGGGTCCGTCCTGAATTCCGTGGGAAGGGCATCGGGAAGGCCCTGCTCAAACGCCTGGCGGCCATTGCACTTGAGCGTGGCTGCGCGCGCTATGTGTGGCAGGTCCTGGATTGGAACACGCCCAGCATCGAGTTCTACAAGGCCATGGGGGCGGAGGTCATGAAGGAATGGCTCACCTGCCGCGTGGAGGGCGACGCTTTGGCGCGCCTCGCGGAGGAAGGCGCGTGAAGGTCACCCTGCGGAACCTTCAGGAGGCACTCGAACCTGGGGCAGGGCTGGTGCTGGTGGGCGGCGCGGTCCGGGACCGACTCCTGGGGCGCCCTGAGGGCGACTGGGATCTGGCGACGGCTTTGCTCCCGCAGGATGTCATGGAACGCGCCCGCAAGGCTGGCTGGAAGGTCGTTCCCACCGGGCTCCAGCATGGGACCGTCACCGTGATGCTCGGCGAGCGTCCCGTGGAGATCACCACCTATCGTGGAGATGATGGTTATCTGGATGGTCGGCGACCCGTCTCGGTGCGTCTTGGGGTGGCCCTGGAGGAGGATCTGGCCCGGCGGGATTTTACCGTTAATGCCATGGCCCTGCCCATTGAAGCCCTCGAGGCGCCGGATTGGCAGGCTCGCGTCCTGGATCCCTTCGGCGGGAAGGGAGACCTGGCGGCCCGCCTGTTGCGTGCCGTGGGCGATCCCCTGCAGCGCTTCGCCGAGGACGGCCTGCGGCCGCTGCGGGCCTGCCGTTTCGCCGCCCAGTTCGGTTTCGAGATAGAGGCTTCCACTCTGGCGGCCATTCCTCAACGATCGGATGTAGCCCGAAAGGTTTCCGTGGAGCGGGTCTTCCAGGAAACGACCAAGCTGCTCTGCGGGAAGGATGCCTCCGGGGGGCTGCAGCTTCTGGAGCAGACGGGCCTCCTGGATCTCTGGCTGCCCGAACTGCGGCCCCTGGTGG
>CAIPUA010000393.1 GCA_903868115.1 uncultured Holophagaceae bacterium | reverse complement strand
TGGAATTCAGCCCCGAAGAGACCCAGGGGGAAAGGTATTGGCCACCGATGGACACCGATTCACACCGATAGAAACGCAAGGTCCTCAGGCTAGGTCTTTCCTGGCCAGTTCGTTGATCCGCGCAAGGAACGCGGTGGGATCTTCGGGACGGGAGCCTTCGGCGATGAGGGCCTGGTCGTGGAGGAGTTGGGCGTAGCCCTCCAGGCGCGCATCCTTGGGGTCGGCCTGGTACCGAACCAGCAGGGCCTGAATCGTGGGGTGCTCGGGGTTCAGCTCCAGCACTCTCGGGCTGGGACCGCGGCCCTGACCCAGGCGGGCCAGGAGCTGCTCCATGTGGGGGTCCAGGGCGTCCTCGGCGGCCACGAGACAGGCGGCGCTCTCCTTGAGGCGGCTGGAGAGACGCACATTCTGGAGTCCCGTAAGCTTCGTCTTGAAGAACTCCAGCAAGGGCTGGAAGGCGCCTGCTGCGGCTTCGGCCTTCTGTTTTTCCGCTTCGGGAATTTCCGGGACGTGACGGTCCGCCGCCTTCAGGGGATGTCCCTTGTACTCGGGAAGGCCAGGGATGACGAAGGGGTCGATGGGGTCGGTAAGCAGGAGCACATCCCAGCCCTTGGCCTTGAAGGCCTCCAGGCTCGGAGCGTGGGCCAGCGTGGCGCGGTTTTCTCCGGCCAGATGAAAGATGTCCTTCTGCTCCTCGGGCAGGGCTGCGACATACTCCGCCAGGGTGATGCCCTTGCCGGGCTCTCCTTTCAGATGCTCGAAGAGCAGCAGGTCGGCGATGGCTTCCCGGCGCTCCCAGTCGCGGCTGAGCCCTTCCTTGAGGATCTGGCCCAACTCCTTGAAGAACTCGGCGTAGGTCTCCCGCTGCTCGGTCTTCAGCTCCTCCAGAGCCTTCAGCACCTGTTTCACAAGGTTCTTCTGAATCTTTTCCAGCAGGGGATTCTGCTGCAGCATCTCGCGGCTGACATTCAGGGGCAGGTCCGGGCAGTCCACCACGCCCTTCACGAAGCGCAGCCAGGCCGGCAGCAGTGCCTCGCAGGGATCCTGGATTAGCACGCGGTTGATGTAGAGGCGGGGACCGGCCTTGGCGTCGCCGAACTGCAGGTCCATGCTTCGGCGCTTCGGAAGGTAGAGCAGCGCCCGGAAGCTCGGGGTGCCCTCGGCCTGCACATGGATCACCTTGAGCGGCGCTTCGAAGTCGTTGGAAACCTGGCGGTAAAAGGTGTGGTACTCCTCTTCCGTGATTTCAGTCTTGCTCCGCAGCCACAGGGCCTTACGGCTGTTGAGGGTTTCGTCCTCGAAGGTGGAAACGTCTTCTTTCTTCTTCTCCACGGTCATCAAGATTGGGTGTTCAATGAAGTCGGAGAACTGCTTCACAAGCCCCTTCAGGCGCCAGGACTCGAGGAAGTCGTGCTCGTCGGCCTTCAGGTGCAGGATCACATCGGTGCCTCGCCCGGTCCGTTCGGCGGAGGCCACGGTGAATTCGCCCTGGCCATCGGACTCCCAGCGAACGGCGTCCGCGCTGCCCGCGGCGCGGGAGACCACCGTGACCTTGTCGGCCACCATGAAGGCGCTGTAGAAGCCCACGCCGAACTGGCCGATCAACTCAGGTCGGACGGCGGTATCCGCCGCCTTGAGGCGTTCCAGGAAGGCCCGGGTGCCGCTCTTGGCGATGGTGCCCAGGTGCTCGATGATGCCCTCCCGGTCCATCCCCAGCCCGTTGTCTGACACGGTGAGAGTGGCCGCCTCCAGGTCGACCTGGATCCGGATCGTCCAGTCCCGGTCGCCCTCGAGGAGCGCCTCGTTTTCGAGGCTGTTGAAGCGGGCTCTGTCAATGGCGTCGCTGGCGTTGCTCAAGAGTTCACGCAGGAAGATCTCCTTGTGGGAGTAAAGCGAGTGCGTGATCAGGTGCAGCACCTGTTTCAGTTCGCTCTTGAAGTTCAGAGTTTCC
The DNA here is from genome assembly GCA_903868115.1 of uncultured Holophagaceae bacterium. Lineage (GTDB taxonomy): Bacteria > Acidobacteriota > Holophagae > Holophagales > Holophagaceae > JAYREN01. The sequence goes on along the minus strand of CAIPUA010000393.1, from coordinate 3,480 downwards.
GCGGCGGGAGAGGTCATGGCATCAGCCTTATTCAAAAGGGGCACGGAGCGGCCACTCCTCCCATCCTGCCATCTGCGGGCCCCCAGAGCCAAGGGGTGGAGATCAAAGCGTCTCGGACTTCTTCTGTCCTTCTCGCACCAGTTGCCCGCAGGCGCCCGCCACATCCTGGCCCCGGCTGCGGCGAACGCTCACGGTGAGATCCTTGGCCGCGAGGTACTTGCAAAGCTCATGGATGCGCTCCTCGGTGGGGGGCTCGAAGCCGCCTTCGTTACCCGGGCCATCGTGCTTCGCACGACGGTGGGCCTCCGCTCCTGCTCCTTCATCACGCGCGCCCTCCGTGGCGCGCGCCCTTCGGGCGGAACCTGCGGTTCCGTGGGCCTCCGCTCCTGCTCCGGCCTCATGCGGGTTGAAGGGGATGAGGTTGATCTTGCAGGGGAATTTGCGGGCGAAGGCGGCGAGGCGGCGAGCATCTTCCAGGCTGTCCGTCATGCCCTTCAGCAGTACATATTCCAGCGTGACGCGCTCGCCACTCTCCAGAGGGAAGGACTGCAGGACCTTGGCCAGTGCTTCCAGATTCCACACACGATTCACGGGCATGATCTTCGAACGGTAACCATCGGTGGTGGCATTGAGGCTGACGGCGAGACGGGGGCGCACCTTGGACTTCGCCAGGGTCTCGATGCCGCTCACGAGCCCCGAAGTCGAAAGCGTGATGCGCCGGGGCGGAATGGCCAAGCCTGCCGCATCCCTGAGTAATTCAAAGGCCCGCATGACCTGGTTCAAATTGTGCAGAGGTTCGCCCCTGCCCATGAAGACGAGATTGACCGGCGCCCCGGTCGCGTGACCGTGGGCATTCAGCATCGCCATTACCTGACCCACAATTTCCGCGGCGCTGAGATTGCGGGTGATGCCCATCTGACCCGTGGCGCAGAAGGTGCAGCCCATGGCACAGCCCACTTGGCTCGAGAGGCAGAGCGTCGTGCGTTTGGTGTAGGGCATGTAGACACCCTCCACCAGCTTGCCGTCTGCCAGGCGAAAGGCGTGCTTGGTGCTGCCGTCTTCGCTGGTGACCGCCTCGACGATATCGGGCCAGGCTAGGTCCACATCGTCCTGAAGGCGTTCCCGCAGGGACTTTGGGAGGTTCGTGAAGGCTTCCCAGGTCGCCCAGCGGTGTTTGTAGAGGCCCTCGAAAATTTGTGTCACACGGAAGGCGGGCTCGCCAAGGGCCTTCAGCAGATCCTTCAGCGAAGTCTTGGACATGCCCGCCGCATTGGGGCGGGTGGACGGCTTCGCCTCCGGGGCCGGCGAAGCCCAGGCGGGTTGCGGAGCGGGTCGGCTGCGTTCAGGCATCACTCGATATCCTCCACACTGCAGCCTGGGTTAGGCAGCCCTATCAATCCAAGGAAATCTTGAAGGTGCGCAGAAAGGCGCGATCCTCTTCGGACCACTGGGACGAAGGGCGTTCGGATTGGGTGAGGGGGCGGCGTGCCTCAGGCGCGGCCTCGAGTTCCGAGGCCTGACCCGCAGGGCCTTCAAGCATCTCGGCCTCGCTCTCCTCTTCCCGTTTGTGGAGCGCCACGATGGCCTCCAGCATGAGCGTCACTTCGAAACCCTCACCCTGGATTGCTCGCGCCAGGGACCGACTGGCGGGATCAGAGGCCAGAGCCTGCACGAGGGCCTGGCCAAGCTGGTCGACGAGTTCGTGCAAGCGCTCGGGGATTTCCATCACCGCCTCCGAAGGGGGATTGTACCGCTAGACTCCGAACCACCCCCGGATCTGTGCCAGCCACTGCTCCCGGCGCCCGGGATGGGATTCGGTATCGGGACCTCCGAGGCTGCGAGCACGGACCTCCATGAGATCCACCAAGCGTTCCAGGATCTGCGGTTCGCGTCGGATGCATTTCTCGAAGGCACTCTTGGGAATCTCGACCAGTTCGCAGGCCGTAATGGCCACCACTGTGGCGTTGCGGGGGGCACCCGTGAGCAGGGAAGCCTCTCCGAACCAGTCGCCCGGTCCCAGCTCCGCCACCGTCTCCCAGTAGAGACCCGTGTGAGGCTCGAGGCGTTCCACGGGCTTCACCACCCGCAGGCGCCCCTCCAGCACGGAAAAGAGACTCTGGCCGGGATCCCCCTCGCGAAGCAGGCCTTCGTCGGGCGCGACATGACACAAGTGGATGAGGCCGCGCAATTCCGTGACCCAGGCGACGGGCAACTGGAGTTTGGCGAGCAGATCCCTCAGAGCCGTCTCGCTCAGTTCACGATTGCGGAGATGCAGCGTGGTTGCGCCGTGGGGTCCCAGGAGCGGAAAGCCCTCGCGGGGCAGCACCGTGTTGGCCAACCGCATGGCGAGGAAATTCCCCGCACGACCATGGCGATAGCCCAGGGCCCACCAGCGCATCTCCAGCACCGCACCGCCCATATCGAAACCCCACACAACGACCTCGGGGCGATGATGCAGGTAGTGAGGAATGCCGGCCAGCGCGATATTGAGCTTCTCTACAGCGAGGTGCAGATCGGCGTTGGGTTCGACGATCAGCCGCGCCGTGCGTCGGTGCAGCCCGGAAGGCGCGTAGAGATTGGTGACGACGGCCAGGGCGATCGATCGATTGGGAAAAATATCCGTGTCCCCGTTCTCCGTGCACAGTTGCACCGTGCGCCAGGTCATGGAGGTCACCTCGCCAATGAAGGTCTCACGCCCAGGGCCGCCGCGTAGATTGCCGGACACCTCGACCCAGTCGCCCACTTCGAAGGATGGATCGAGCCGCATGGAAATTCCGGCAAAGAGATTGCCCAGCGTTTCCTGAAGGGACAGGCCGATCACCGCAGCCGCAATGGCGCCGGTCCCCAGGAGTTGGCCCACGCTGACACCCAGGACATCCTTCAGGATGAACCATCCGGCGATGCCGTAGAGGACCACCCCGATGAGATCTCGCGCGAAGCCCGGCGTGGCGGTCTTCCGCTCGCGGAGGATGGGGTCGAGCACGAAGAAGGCCAGCAGTCGGATGGCCAAGTAGGCCGCGGCCACATTCAGCAGCACCCTGCTCCACCGATACAGCTCGGAATGGGCGCGTTCCCGGGCCAGCAAAATCCCTGCGGCCGCCAGGAGGGCCAGGAAAAGGGCCCAGGCCAGTAGGCGCCGACCGGACGTGACACGGGTGCGAAGGTCTCGGAACATGCCGGAAAGGATACTCATTTCAGCATGAAATGTGCCGAAATACCGACCATCTGGCCTTAGAATTTCTGGATCCCAGGGTCGAAATTAAGGAGATGTCTTCATGTTTCCCATCGCGCGCTCCACCGGTTACGCGGTATTAGCCCTCAACTGCCTGGACACACCGGGGGGCGACCCCGTGCCAGTTGCTTCTGTGGTTGCAGCCACGGGCCTTCCGGGACCCTTTTTGGCCAAGGTCGTGCACCAGTTGGCCATTCATGGACTCGTTAAAACCCGTCGGGGGCGCAACGGCGGCGTCGTGCTTTCGC
>CAIPUA010000392.1 GCA_903868115.1 uncultured Holophagaceae bacterium | reverse complement strand
TGGTTTCGGCCGTGATTTCGGCGACAGGAGCCACTTCCTTCTTGGCGTATTTGCGGTTGAATTTCTCGACGCGGCCGGTGATGGTCATGTCGCGCTGCTTGCCGGTGTAAAAATTGTGGCAAGCCGAGCAAACTTCAACGCGCATCTCCTTCTTGGTGGAGCGGGTCTGGAACTCGCTGCCGCACTGGCAGTGGGCTGTCACTTCGTGCAGCTCGGGGTGAATCTTGGATTTCATGGCTTCCTCCTGGAACCGACCGGAGGCAACGAGGCCCGCGGCTTGTTCACGCATAAGAGAGATAGTCTACCCCGGGAACGTTTGGGGCTCAACGATAATTGCAGGAACTAGCGCTCGCCTCGGGTCGCAAGGATCCAGCGACCCGCCAGCACCCGCCTCAGGTTCAACGCCACGAGCACGGCCAGGGTGAGCGTGAAATTGAAAGCCATCTCGAGCACCCAGTCGTAGTGCCATTTGGGATGGAAGAACCGGAACTGGAGAAAATCCAGAACGGTGAAACTCAGCGTTTCCAGGACCGGCTGCCAGGCGGGGCGGCCCTCGGAATGCTGTTCCACCAGATAGCCCGTGAAGGCGCCGTACATCAGACGGCTAAACAGGAAGCTCCGCTGGCCCGTGAAGCCCAACGGGATGGCCAGCAGGGCGCCGAAGAAGACGGAGAGGAAGATCCGCATGGCGACGCCGAAACGCTGCCAGCGGCTGCGCACGAGGAAGATGCCCGTGCCCACCGCAAAGCCGTGGGCCGTGCCGAAGACCAGCGCGAAGTACCACTGCCAATCGCCCTGCAGCCAGAGGTAGCCGCCGGTCGCCAGTCCCAGCAGGGCACCCGCCAGCAGGGCCGTCTCCGAACGATGGGTAGTGTCGCCGCTCTCTCCGCTGGCGATCTCCCGGGCCAAGGTCTCGGGGGCCTCCTTGCCCGCGATGAGGGTGCGCATGCCCGCCTCGTCCTGGATCCCTCGGGCCTCGGCCTCGTCCAGCAGATGTCCTTCCAGTTCCCGGATCAGGAGGCGGCGACGGCTCGAACCGAGCCCGGAGAGACCATGCCTCACCTCGTCGAGATACGCGGCAAGAGCCTGGCTCACGACTGGGCTCTCTCGGGCTCGAATGCTCGGGCCAGGGTTCCTGGGGGAAAAAAGGTCATGCCTTGGGCCCCACGAAGACATCCACCATCGCCACGAAAGCGCTCCACTCCTGCTTCTTGGCCTCAAGAAAGGCCTTCCCGGCAGGCTGGAGGGAATAGTAGCGGCGATCGCGACCATTGGGCTGGGTCTGCCAGTAGGACGTGATGAATTCGGTCGCCTCGAGCTTGTGCAACGCCGGATAGAGTGCGCCCTCTTTCAGTGTGTACGTCCCTCCCGTGCGCTGCCGGACCGTCTCGATGATCTGGTAGCCGTACATGGGCCCGTCCTCAAGCAAAGAGAGGAGAAGAAGCGGTGTGCTTCCCTTCAGCAGTTCACGGTCCATGGAACCTCCCGTTTAGCCTCAATATTTACCTCGCAAGGCGAGGGAGTCAAGCCTCATCCACCCTTCATCGCCTCCGTCACCGGGATACGGCTGGCCCGCCAGGGCGAAGCCCAGTCGGATCGCGAGCATCCCGCGCAGCGCGCGGGTGCGAGCGAGGATCCGACGGGCTGAGCATCACTCAGGCCTCCGCAAGGCAAGCACAGCGCAGGCCGCGCGGCAGGACCAGCCTCATCCGCCCTTCATCGCTTCCGTCACCGGGATGCGGCTGGCCCGCCAGGCCGGAAAGAAGCCCCCCAGGACGCCCATCAGGAGGCTGAAGGCCACGCCTTGGCCCATGAGGTTCGGCGTGATCGTGAAGGCGAAGCTGATATCGGAGAAGGTCTCGAAATTGGTGGTGCCGGTCTGGATGCCGTTGAAGCCGAGCGCCATACCCGCGCCCAACAGACCGCCCAAGGTGCAGAGCATCAGGGCCTCCCACTGGAAACTGGCGAGGATTTCCACCCGACGGTAGCCCAGGGCCCGCAGAGTGCCTATCTCTGCGGTACGGCTGGCCACCGCAGCGAACATGGTGTTCATGGCCGCGAAGATGGCACCCACCGTAAGGATGACGGTAATCAGGTTGCCCAGAACCTGGATCGGCTTCCCCGCCTCGGTCTGCTGCGCGTAGTACTCCGTCTCGGGCTTACCCTCCAACTTCAGCCGTTTGTCATCGTCCAGGAACTTGACGAAACCTGGCACCTTTTCCGCTGAGTGCAGACGGACGAGCATGGAGGAAAAGGTAGTGCGACGATGGGCCTGCATAAGCATTTCCACATCCGTCCAGACTTCCGAATCGAATGCCGAACCACCACCCTCGAAAACTCCCACAATGTTCCAAGACTGACCCGAAAAGAAAAGGGACTTGCCCATTCCAAGGTTGGCAAAGCGCCCCACCATTTTTTGCGGCACCACCAGTTCCGGCAGACCGGGCCTGAACCACCGCCCTGTCACCAACCGCACCTGGCTGCGCATGCGGACGCCTGCCGGCTCGAGACCCCGGAAGGCCACATTCGTGGAGCCACTGCCATCCGCCAATTCCAGCAGTTTCACCACCATGCACTCGCAGGATGCCAAGGGCCCGTCAGCGTCTTGCACCAGGAACGGATTGGTCTTTAGGATGCGCGCCTGACCCCGCTCCACGCTGCTATTCAGTTCCACGCGGGCATTGGGACGCAGCACCACCACCTGATCCGCGCGGCCACTGCTGACGAACGCCCTTGAAATACCTTGGGAAAGCGATAGCACCACTACGAAGATGACCACCACCACGGCAATGGCACCCGCCGTGGACAGCGTGCTTACCTTGCGCTGCCACAGTGAGCGCCAGTTGTAGCTCAGGGGTATTGGATGCCGCAGCGCCGCCCACACCAGCCAAGCCAGATAGGGAAGCAGGGGCAGGAAGGCCAGCCAGACCATCAGAGCGCCCTCAAGCCTTCCACGATGGGCCGTCGCACGACGCGGTAGGCAGGAATGAAGGTGGACAGGATGCCCAGGCCCATCGACGCGTGAAGACAGAACAACAGGGTGTCAACGGGAATCGTGAAATCGGTGAGCCAGGGAATCACCGAGCCCAAGGCGGCTCGGATGCCTCCCGCCGCAAGCCAAGCAAGTCCCAGGCCCGCCATTCCGCCCATGATCGCCAGCAGAATGCCCTCCGCCATGAGGATGCCCAACATGCGAGAACCCGTGAAGCCCATGGCGCGGAAGACCGCCACTTCGGTGGTGCGCTCCCGAATAGCCATGGCCATTGTGTTGGCCGTAACGATGAGGATGGCCACCAGCACCGCACCGGTAATGGCGTGGATGATCGTAGCCAGATTGCCCATCATCTTCAGGAACTCCAACTGGAAGGCATTCTCCGTCTCACTCAGGGTGGGCTCCACGGCGTCCGCGAAGTGCCGGTCGATACGCTCGATGAGTCGGGGCACCTCGTCGGGATGCTTGGCGCGCACCCAGAGGTTGCCGACTCGCCCCTGCATGAAGGGCACGCCCTCTTCCACCAGCTTGAAGTGGAAGTACATCGCCTGTTCGTCCGTGAGTCGTCGACTCCGGTAGATCAACCGAAGGTTGAGCCTGGGGTTGATGGGAAAGATCGTGCCTTGCATCGGGATCACATCCCCCACTTTCCAACCGTATTTTTTCGCCAGGGCCTCACCCACGATGCAGCCGTTGCGGTCCCGCAGGAAATCCCGCCACTGCGTCTCGGAGTATTCGACAATCTCCTCCTTGAAGATCCGCACGATGGGCTCGGGCTCCGCGGCGAAGTTCGGGAAGAAATTTCGCGGATCCTGGTAGATCCCGCCGAACCATTGGAGGGCCATGACCTCCTCCACTTCCGGCTGCTGTCGGATCCAGTCCGCGTAGCGCAGGGGCAGCAGGTTCGTGAGAGATACCTTGTGGCGCACGGCTATGCGATTCGACGAGTTTGGATTGTTCGCAAAGGCATCCAGAGTGAGGAGGATGCTCTGCAGGGTGGCCACCAGGAAGACCGACACCGCGAGAAAGAGCACGGTGAGAATCGTCCGCCGCCGGGAGCGGAAGAGCGAGCGAAGGATCAGGTGGATATATCTCATGCCGAATACGGGCACCTGGCCCGCGGGCTCATCGGTTCACCTCGACGGTGCGATCCAGCACGCCCTTCTCAAGATGGATCTGAATGCGGGCGTGGTGGGCGGCCTTGGGGTCGTGGGTCACGAGGAGGATGGTCTTGCCGACTTCCGAATTGAGCCGCTCCAGGAGGGCCATGACCTCCTCGGCATTCTTCGCGTCCAGCGCACCGGTAGGCTCGTCGGCCACAAGAATATCGGGCTCCGTCACGATGGCCCGGGCGATGGCCACTCGCTGTTCCTGACCTCCGGAGAGCTGGCGTGGATAGTTCTCAAGGCGGTCCGTGAGGTTCACCAGGGCCAGCGCCTCGAGCACCTTCTCGCGCCGTTCCCGACGGGAGAGCCGCGTCAGGAGCAATGGTAGCTCCACATTCTCGAAGGCGTTGAGCACCGGCACGAGGTTGTAGTTCTGGAAGATGAAACCCACGTGCTGACTGCGCCATCCCGCGAGCTGGTCATCGTCCAGATCGTTCAGGTCATAGCCGCAGACTTCAATGCTTCCGCCCGTGGGGCGGTCGATGCCCGCGATAAGGTTGAGCAGCGTCGTCTTGCCACTGCCGCTGGGCCCCATCAGCGCATAGTAGCCACCCCGGGGAATTTCCAGGTCCAGCCCCTGGAGCACCGGAATTTCCAACGTGCCGCGCCAGTAACTCTTGGCAACGGCCTCACAGCGGATGATGAAATCCAAGGCCATCAGCGGTCCTTCGGTTTCACGCGGGTGCCCTCCTCGAGCTTGAAGTCGGCAGGGATCATCAGCAGGGGCTCATCCGGCGCGAGTCCCTGCACTTCGTAGCCCAGCGGATTTTCGGCCCGGATCTGGACGGGTTTCAATCTCGCTTTCCCGCCTTCCAGGACCCACACGGCGCTGCCCTCCTTGCGCTTCACCACCTGCTCCCGGCCGAGGATGAGCACATCCTGCAGCAAGGGATCGCCCAGGAAGGTCACCTTGGCGCCCATGTCCGGCACCAGCAGGGGATGCTTATCCTTGAAGGCCACGCGCACAATCACCACGGCCTTCTGGCGGTTCGAGGTGGGGTAGATTTCCCGCAGCTGACCCTTGAGGACTCGGCCCTTGGCATCGTTTTCCAAGGCGTCAACACGGATCTCCGCTGGCATGCCCTTCCTGAGCTTGGCGATGCCGCCTTCACTCACTTCAGTCTCCACTTCTAGGCTGTCAAAGTCCGCCAGGATGGCGATGGCATTGATGGCGTTGGCGCCGCCCGCGCTACCAGGGCTCACCGTCTCGCCAAGTTCCGTGAGTTTCTGGGTGACGGTACCCGCGAAGGGTGCGCGCAGCACCATGTTCTCCAACGTAGCGTCCTGGTAGCGGAGCTGAGCCTTGAGCACCATGGCCGAACTGCGCAGTTTGTCGAGGCTGGCCCGGTCCAGGACGCCGTCCTTCACCAGGGCCTCCGCCCGCTTCAGATCAAGCTCCGCCTGTTGCAGTAAGGCCTCCGTCTGATCGCGGCTGGCCTGCATATCCGCAGCCTCCAGCCTCGCGATGATCTGTCCCTGTGATACGCGGGTGCCTTCCTCCACACCCAACCACGCGACGCGGCCTGGCACCTTGGCGGAAAGGGTCGCCCGACGCCGCGCCACGATATAGCCCGAGGCCGAGTGCAACGGATTGCGCTCCCCAGCTTTCATCGCCGTAGGCCGGCCCAGGCCGAGGGGAACGGGAGCATGCTTCTGCACCCAGGAAAAGGCCAAAGCCATGGCGCCCGCGCCGACCAGCAGCACCCAGCCCCAAGGGAAACGCTTCTTGATCTTCATCGGGCCGTTGCCCATGGGAACCCCTCATCAAATCACAAATTCCTGTCTTTTATTTTGACGCCATGACCTCTTGCCGCGTTCAAGCCTCTCGCAGAAAATTTGCGCCGCATCCTCACACTCGCACAAAAAGGACCACCGAGGAGTTACGAATCCGCGGCGAAACACCGTCTGCCGCGAATGTAGGTGGCCCGCACCATGCCCGGATGCTCCCGGTAGAGCATACGGGAAAGCGTGCGCTCCGGTGGTTCGCCCCCCCGGGATTCGGCGGGGTCGACGCTGCGAGGATCCACCACCACAAAGTCCGCCTCCTTGCCCGTCGCCAGACTCCCGATGCGATCCTCCAACCCAAGAGCCCGAGCGCCTCCCAGTGTGGCCAAGTGAAAGGCGTGGACCGGATCCACGGGCACACCCGCAGAAAGGGCCAGGGCCCGAAGAACCTCGGCGCGCTGAGCCTCGCCGAGCAGTTCCATGCGCTGCAACCGATCAGCTAGGTGCTGGTTTTCCGACCATCGCAGTTTCGAGGCCGTACAGGCAAAGGCCGCTTCGGCCCACATGGAGAGGCTCGGCCCCGCACCCACATCCGTGCCCAGGCCCAGGCACAATCCTTCCTCCAGCCAGCGGCGCAGCGGCATGATGCCGCTCTTGAGAAATGCGTTGGAGCGGGGGCAGTGCACGATGGTCGCTCCTGATTCCCGAATGAGGGTGCGTTCATGGGGGTCCAAGTGGATGCCGTGCGCAAGCAGCGTCCGGGGGCCCAGCATGCCCATGCGGCGGTAGACATCGGTGTAACTGCCCGCCTCGGGGAACAGAGCCTTGACCCAATCCAACTCCTGCAGGTTCTCGCTAAGGTGAGTCTGGACATAGGCACCATACTTTTCCGCCAGGACGCCCACACCACGCATCAGTTCGGCGGAACAGGTGGGCGCGAAGCGGGGCGTGAAGGCGTACAGCAGACGGCCGTGATCGCGGCCATGCCAGGTCTGGCATAGTGCCTCGCTCTGGGCCAGGGACGCCACCGTGTCCTCCTGAAGTGAAGTCGGCGCGTGGCGATCCATCATCACCTTGCCGATCACGGCCCGGATACCGACGCGCTCCGCTTCCCGAAACGCAGCATCCGTGGCGGCCTCGTGCACGGTGGTGTAGATGACGGCGGTGGTGGTACCGCGATAGAGCAGGCCCCGGAAAAATCGCACTGCCGCCCGGCGGGCAACATCGGCATCCGCGAAGCGTGCCTCGGCAGGAAAGATGAAGGTTTCCAGCCAGGGCAAAAGTTCCAGGCCATCCATCGCCACCGCCTCATGCTGCGGCAGGTGTACATGGAGATCGACCATGCCGGGCAGTATCCAAAGTGGGCGTAAATCCTCCAGGGGCTCGTCGGCGCATCGCGATGCCAGCGGTTCATAAGGCCCGATCCAACCGATCCGGCCCTTCGCATCCACCTGCATCAGACCGTCCGGAATGTCTTCCAGAACACTTGGAGAAATTGAATTGAGAATGTGGGCACGAAAAAACAAGATGGCTTCCTGGCTGAGGGTCAGTGGTCGGGATGATGCTCGCGACGCTCTCGGATGTAGCCGAGGGCGCGGTCCTTGTCGCCGTCCATGACGACATTCAGCTCGCAATCGGGCAGAACCTCCTCCAGATCGATGACGCGAACACAGCGCTCCAGTCGGGTGTATTCCGGGAGGAAGCGGATCAACGCATTGGGGCTCTTCAGGAAGAACTCCTCGTTGAAGAGGTTTCCCTCCTCATCCGGATAGAGGGCCAGATAGTGGATCTTGGCCTCCACGAGATCCTGGAAAAAGTGCGTTCCGAAGGAAAGATCAGGCACATAGTTGCCTTTCTTGCGGGCGATCTCCACCAATAACTTCGTGTTGTTGATGCCTGAATAGGTGATGCCCACGCCGAGTGTCACATCGCCGCGACTGCCCCAGCGTCCAGGCCCCATCAGGATGAATTGCCGACGGGGCAGCAGCGCGTTGAGGCGACTCACCACTTCAGCCACACCGAGCAGGTCGGCGAGATCCGGCAGCTTTCGGTACTCCTCGGGATCCACGTAGACGAGGTAGCGGATGTCGGAGATTTGTCCGTTGGTGACGAACTTGCTCGCCGAGAACAGTTTCCGCTCGAAGGGTATCCGGTGGGGCAGAGAAACGTGGTGGTCCTCTTCCATCCGCGCCTGGGGCCTGCACTGCAGCAGATGGAGATGCTGCCCATCGTGGGCGAACTCAAGGTCCACGGGCGAACCCATTGCCTGTTGGAGAATGCCGAGGATCTCCCGGATCTGACCAACGAACTCCGTCTGCTCGCACAATCCAGCGAAGGTGACCACCAGTTCGTCGGTGGCCACATTCACCATGCCCTTCATCGGCTTTTTGAGAAAACCGTCCTCATTCACCGAGACGATCTTTTCGAGCAGGGGGAACTCCTCTCCAGTTTGTTCGAGGACATCCCGAATGGCCAAAGTCTCGAAGCGGCCCGTTTCCAGGTTGATGACATCGATGTAGTTCTGGGCGTAATGCAGCACCTGATCCGGGGTCACATTCACGCGCAGGTTGGGTTGTCCGGGGCTCAACATGAAGGGGAAGTCGTTGCCGACCCGGTCGACGGCGCGAGTTCCGAGCCCTGCCACCATCCGAACAATACCGTCCTCGCGCTTGATGCGCGGCGACCAGCGGAACTCGTTGTGGCTGAAGGCCACACCCGCGAATGCTGGGAAGAAATACTTGCCAACCTTCTGACCCACCACCCGCTGGACGATGATGCCCATCTCCTCGACGAAATCGAGGAGTCCTCGTTCCGCTCGATACTCGATGGGATCGGGTCCAAATACGGAGGCATACACCTCTGCCACCGCATCGATGAGCGCCTCCTGCCGCTGCTCACGCGTGCCGGTGTTGGCCAGGAAGAGACTCCGGTACTTCCCAGAAAAGGCCGTCCCCTCGCTGTCCTCGAGCAGACTCGAGGAGCGCACGATCAACGGTCCCTCGCCGAGATCATCCAGCGCGAACTGGAACTGGTGGTACATTTCCAGCGAAAAGAAGGAGTTTTTGAAGACCTGCTCCAGATACGGAAAGGTGTGCCGCACCTCGTCGAGGGGCGCGAACTTGAGGCTCCAGAGATCCTCGAGACTGTTGTGGCGCAGAAAGTTGTAAATACCGTCCGATGTGAAATACCAAGTGCGCGGCGTGCGAATGCTCTCGATGTGAGGTTTTCCTTTGCCCTCGCGCTTGAGGATTCGCGAGGCCAGGATGAGACCTGCGGCCTTGCCACCCATCTTGCCGTTGCCCTGAGCCGGTCCCGTCACGTGGCCAAGCAGCTTGCCGAAATCATAAATGGAGAGGTGGCGCTTGGCGATGCCAATGAACTTCAGATTGTCCGTGAGGAAGCGCCGGATGAGCGCCACCCTAACGTTTTGGTCATCCGCAGGCGACAGCGCGGGTTCGCCTTCGCGCGTTTCGCGGCAGAAGCGATCCACGATCTCCGTGATTTCCACCAAAGGAATATCGCGCTTCTCCGTGGCGAGGGCGAGGAAACCCAGCTTGTCCTGCTTCATCCACTGCTTGATGAGGCTGTTCAGCTCCGCGTCCTCGAAGACGATGGTGGCCACATCCTGGATTTCCGCGAAGGTCTTGCGCAGCACGACCATGTCCCGCTTGGGCAGCGGCGCGTTGGAGCCGTGGGAGGAGGCAGCGCCCTGGGCGTAGATGGCCGGGTCGAATTGGGCGATCATTTTGTGCACGCCGGGCACGCCGAGCTTGGTTGCATGGTTCATCAGGCGCCGAATCAGCCGATGATGCAGATTGGGATCGATCTCGCCAAGCAGATCGAGGATCGCGCGCCACTCCGGCTTCTTCTCCATGTAGACCGCCGGCAGGTTGCCGACTGAAGGGCCTTCCTGCCGCGCTTCCGCATCCTGCCCGAGCTTGAGCGCGGTGAGATCCACCAGCTTCCTCTGGTCCAGATGAAAGGGACTGTCCGGAGCACGGCTGGAGCGGTTCTCCAGATAGACAACCTCCACTTCTCCCACGGCTTCGCCCTTCACCAGGATGGGGGCCCGCAGGGTCCAGGTGCTGACCCGGAAATCCGGGCTCTGGTAGACCGCATCCCCAAAGTGGATGCAGGCGCGGCAGACCTCCTCATACTTGAAGCCCTTGGGCAGTTCCTCTGCCACCCGTTGCAGGATCTGGCCTAAGGCAAGCTCGTGATGGGCCAGTAGCTTGGCGATCTGGAAGATGGTCTGGAGTTCTCGGGACTGGCCGAAGGTTTGCAAAGTCATGGCAGCATTCCGCGAAGGAGGGTCCCGGGCAGTTTACCGGACAAAAACAACGGCCCGCGGATGCGGGCCGTCGTTTTTGATGCAGACAACTTCGGGTAAATTACACCCAGCCGCGCAAGTGGCAGGCTTCGGCCACGCGCTTGATGGAGATCATGTAGGCAGCATCGCGCATGTAGACCTTTTTCTCGCGGGCCATTGCAGATACGGCCTTGAAGGCGTTGGTCATTTTTTGATCGAGCTTGTTGAGAACTTCTTCTTTTTCCCAGTAATAATTCATGTTGTTCTGTACCTGCTCGAAATAGGAACAGGTGACACCACCGGCGTTGCAGAGGAAGTCAGGGATCATGAAGATGCCGCGCTTGCAGATCTCGGCGTCGGCTTCGGGGGTCGTGGGGCCGTTGGCACCCTCGGCGATGACCTTGACGGAGGCCTTCATCTTGTGAACGTTGCTGCCATTCAGCATGTTCTCCTGAGCGGCAGGCACCAGCACGGTCACTTCCTGCTCCACCCAGGCATCGCCGTCCAGTTGCTCCCAGCCATAGCTCTTGGCCTTGGCAGGATCCACAGTTCCGAACTTGTCGATGGCGGCCAGCAGTTTCTGGAAGTCGATACCGCCCATGCAGCGGTAGGTGTAGGCCTTCTTGTCGTTGTTGTCCCAGCAGGAGATGGCGATGGTCTTGGCGCCATACTTCTGGAGGAGATCGACGGTGTACTGGCCCACATTGCCGGCGCCCTGGACCGAGGCGGTGGCGGTCTTGATGTCAATGCCAAGTTCCTTGAGGGCTTCGCGGATGGTATAGACGACACCGTAGCCGGTTGCCTCCGTACGGCCCAGGGAGCCGCCCATGCCCACGGGCTTGCCAGTGATGACGCCTGGATACTGGCCGCCCATCAGGTGCTCGTACTCGTCCATCATCCACAACATGTGCTGGCCGTGGGTCATGACATCCGGCGCCGGCACATCCTGCACGGGGCCGACATTCCGAGCCACGCTGCGCATCCAACCACGGCAAATCTGCTCCTGCTCACGGTCGGAGAGTTCGCGGGGATCGCAGATCACGCCACCCTTGCCACCGCCCAGGGGAATATCGACCACAGCGCACTTCCAGGTCATCCAGGTCGCGAGCGCACGAACGGTGTCGACGGTCTCGTGAGGATGAAAGCGGATGCCACCCTTCGCGGGGCCGCGGGCATCATTGTGCTGCACGCGGAAGCCCTTGAACACCTTCGTCGTCCCGCTGTCCATGCGAACGGGAATGTTGAAGTGGTACTCGCGCATGGGCGTGCGCAGGAAGTCGCGGGAACCCTGGTCGAGGTCGAGCTTCTCGGCCACGGCATCGAACTGCTTCTGGGCCATTTCAAACGGGTTGAAGGCCATGTCAGCCATTGAAGAACTCCTTGAGGTTGGATGGATGGATTTGAGCCTGGCAGCCAGGCCGGTCAGAGCATCCGCCTGACGCGATTACTCTAGCGCCGAGTCAGTGACTCAAGGCGACCGAGTGGCGAGTCGTGACCGTTTGCACTACGGAAGGCCTACTTGGCCTGTTGCTGTTCCTTGAGCTTCTCGGCGACCAAGGAGAGCTTCCTGGCGTTGACCTTGAAATAGACATAGGCGACCGTCCAGGGCTTGCCGACTTCCGGCTGGTACACACTCACCTGCATGATGGGCGTGCCCTGGAAGCCCAGATAGACATCCTTCATCTTGGTGTTGGTGGCATTCGCCTTGACTTCCATCACGGAGACCTCGGGCCAGATTGAGGCGGGCACGCCCTTCATGAGGCGGTACAGGCCACCCGCGAGGGCCGCGCGCACCAGCGTGGAATTGGTCTTGACCGACTCGCTATCAGGGTTGGGACGGCCATCGGGAAATTTCGGCCCCGGGAGTTCATCCAACTTGTTCTTGTCGTACTTGGCGAGGTTCTCTGGAAGGGCAGGCTTGTCGGCCTTGTTCTTCTTGGGACCTGCCTGTTGGGCGGCGGCGGCAACCTTGTCCAAGGCCTCCTGCAGTTCCTTGCTGGTGGCGGTACCGATGTAGCCCAATGCTTGGAGGGGCTCGAGACCGAAGGCCTTGATCTCTTCCTCGGTGTATGGAATGCCATGTGCGCCAGCGTGCTTGTTGAACCACCAGGCGCAGCCGTAGATGATCTCGGGGTCGACCGGAACGATCAGGCTGGTGTGCTTCAGATCCTTGCGGACCGCCATGTACTGGAGGTGCTGAAGCACTTCATGGGGTTCCTTGATGGCGGTGGGGGCCGTCGCGGGAATCTTGTCCGCTGGCTTGCTATCACAGCCAAGGATGAGGGCGATGCCGGCAACGGCCGGAATCCAAGCACGGTGGAAAGACATGAAGCCTCCTTTGAGATCTGACAGAATGGGTTCCGATTCGTCCGTGATTCTACCAAAACAGGTCCAAGTGTATCCCATCCGTCTCATCGCCATCGGCAAGCCGAAGCTGGAAGGTGTTCGGCAATTGGAGGCCCACTATCGGGACCTCCTGAAGGCCTTCGCCCGGTTTGACCTCCTGGAAATCCCCGAGGGCCGTGGCACACCCACCCGCCAACTCTCGGAGGAGGCCGTTCGCCTGAGAGCCCATCTCGGCAACGTTCGTTGCCCGGTCCTCCTGAGCGCCGAGGGCCCCCGCCGCAGTTCGGAAGATTTTGCGGCTTGGCTGGGTGCCCGAATGGACCGGGGCGAGAGTCTGGCCTTTGCCGTAGGGTCCAGCCATGGCTTCGACCTGGACCTCAAGGCGGATATCCGGGAACACCTCAGCCTCTCCCCCATGACCTTTCCCCACGACCTCAGTCGAATTTTGTTCCTGGAACAGCTATACCGGGCCTTCACGATCCTTAAGGGGAAGACCTACCACAAGTGATCACCCAAACATCTTCAGGGTGTCCTCGATGGCCCTCATCACTAAAAGGACGTGGAAGGGATCCACGGATATGAAATCCACGGCCCCGGCTGCGATGGCCCGGTTGCGCTTGAGGGCCACATCGTCCTCGATACCCGCCACCAGGATGGGCAACATACAGCCTTCGCTTTCCACCATCTGGTGGGTGAGTTCCAGGCCGCTGCCCACGCGAAGCCGCTGGTGGACCAAAATGAGCTTCACAGAACCCCAGTCTCCGGGGCCGAGGCCCTCCAGAGTCGGCCGTACAAGGCCCTTTACATAGTCGAGGGAGGCCACCCCGAACTTCCGCCCCAGGGACTCCACGATCCGACTAGGGAAGGCATCACCCTCAGCGATCACCAGCAACATAGGATCATGAGCCAGCAGGATGCGAGCCTGGGATCCCGGCCTTGCAGCCTCGGCCTCCTCCTTGCTCCGGGTGCGGACCCCTTTGGGGTCGAAGTCCTGCTTGTCCCGCTGGCTCTGGGAACGCAGCATCTCGCCCAGCCACCCTCGGTAAGTTCGAAGAGCTTGAGGGTCGCATTCATCCTTGAAACGCAGCCCGGTATAACCCTCTCCGAAATGGTCCACCACCGAGGGAAGGACCAGCTTGGTCTCCTTATCCAGAGAGCATTCCACCACCGTGCCCGAGCCCAGACGCAAGGTCTCCCCCCGAGCAGGTTCTCCGGGCCTCGGCGCCAGTTCCACACCCTCGTTCCCGAAGGCGCGGATGAGTCCATCCCGGATATCGAGAGTATGGGTGGTGAAAGTGCAGGGGAGGGGCCGCTCCGGAAGGAAGTCCGCCATCCGCCGCTCGTCGATGCACTTGAGCATCCGGGGAGAGCCGAAGTGGCAGCACTCCACGCCCTCGAGCCGCCCGTGGGCAGAAAATTCCACGACGGCCTCGAACTTCCGCCCCCGGTCCTCCACCCGCATCAGGACCCGGGCGCCGGACTTCAGGTCCCACTGACCCCGCTCCATGTCGGTGATCCCCACGGTGATCCGGTCCTGTTCCTCAGCCAGGAGCGGGAATTCCTGCTCAAATTGGCCAAACTTCAGACGCAGGCCCCCCCCGGAACGGCAGACCCGTTGGAACACCCTACGGATGTCTTCGGACTCTTCGAGGTGAAGGTTTCGCGGTGCCATTTTCTCCTCATCGGCCAGGCTGACCGGAAACGGAAGTTCCGTTCGGGGATCCCGGCAGGCGAAGCGCTTCTTCCAAGGCGAGCTTGAGGGTCAGGATCTGGAAGGGCTGAACAGAAACATAATCCAAGGCTCCGAGGGATCGGGCCCTCTCCCGCTTGAGCTCCAGATCGTCCTCACCGCCTGCCACCAGGATCGGGAGGGGGCAATTTTCTTCGTCCACGAGCTTGCGAAGCAGTTCCATCCCGCTGAGCAACCGCAGGCGATGGTGCACCAGAATCAACCGGACGCGCCCCCAACCATGGACCTCTCCGGCCAGGGCAGCGGCGAGGGGTTGCACGGGGCCCTGCAGGTAGTCCAACGCGGCAATACCGAAGACTCGGCCCAGGGCGCGGGCCAAGCGTTGGGGCAAGGCCTCACCTTCGGAAATCACGAGGACCATGGGATCCCGGTCCTCCAGCACCTTGGCCCGGGAACCCGGTTTCTCCCCGCTGGGGCCCAGGTTGCGGACCGTTTTAGCCCCACCTGGACTGAAGGCCTCCCGGTCCTGCTGCAGTTGAGTCAGGAGGGAATCCATCAGCCAGGCTCGATAGGTGCGCAGAACGCCCTCGGTCCCCTCCTCTTTGAACACGATCCCGGCCATGCCCTCGCGGAAATAAAACACGGTCCCCTCGAGGCGGAGTCGCGTGTCAGGCCCCAGGGAGAGTTCGATCGTGCTGGTACCCTCCACCCGGAGCAGGTCCAGCCGGGAGAGATCTTTCCCCTCAGGGCGCAATTCGATCCCCTCGGCCCCCATCGCACGAATGCGCCCCTCGCAAACATCGTGGCTCGGGGTTGAAAACACGCAGGTGACGGGATTGTGCGGCACGAAGTCCGTGAAGCGGCGGTCGTCCAAACAGACCAACAACCGGGGTTGTTCGAAGTAGTAGCACGCGATGCCCTCCAGGCAGCCCGGCTCCACCAGGGCAAGGGTCGCCTCGAATCGTTGGCCCCGGTCTAGAAAGAAGGCGTTGAGATGCCCGCCGGGTTGGAGGTTCCATTGCTGGCGCTCCCGTTCCGTGATGGCCACGGCAATCCGACCCTCCGATTCCGCCAGGAGAGGAAAGAGCCCCCGGCGTGTGCCCTTCCGCAGGAAGAGATTCGCCCCCTCTCGGCATAGCCTCTGGAAGGCCATGCGAACGGCCCGGGCATCGTCGCTGGAGGGGGCGTGTTTGGGTGGCACCTATCCTCCATCGGCCGCAACTTGGCGAAGTCAACTCTATGCGGAATCCAGCACCTCTGCCACTGCGGCGTACGGATCCAGATGGCGCTCGGCGATGGCGGCAATGAGACTTTCCACCTTCGCCTGCCCCGCCCGGGCACAGGCGCGGCGGGAGGCCTCCTCCGCCAGCAGACAGGAGAAGCGCAACCGCGCCCGTTCCCACGCCTTCCGTTGCAACCCGCCGTGTGCCCGCAACCAGACGCCATGTTCGCGGACCTTCGTGAGCACCTCCGCGATGCCTTCGCCCTGAGCGGCCACGGTGCGGAGGAGGGGGGGGTCCCAAGACCGGGTGGGCGACAGGGATTTCATGCCTTCGATCTCCCGTTCCACCTTTTCCACGCCATCCCGGTCGGCCTTGTTGATGACGAAAAGATCCGCCACTTCGATGATCCCGGCCTTGAGGGCCTGGATCTCGTCCCCCATGCCGGGGATGAGCACCACCACGCAGGTCTGGACGCAGCTCACGACATCCACCTCGTCCTGGCCCACGCCCACGGTTTCCACCAGCACCACATCGAAGCCTGCCGCATCCAGCAGGTCGATGGCGTCCTGGGTGGCACGGGCCAAGCCCCCCAGTGCACCTCGCGTGGCCATGGACCGGATGAAGATGCCAGGGTCGTCGGCAATGTGGTTCATGCGGATGCGGTCGCCCAGAATGGCGCCCCCACTGAAGGGCGATGTGGGATCCACGGCCAGGATGCCCACCCTCTTGCCTTCGGCTCGCAGCGCTCGGGCCAGTTGGTCCGTGAGAGTGGACTTGCCCGCCCCAGGGGCTCCGGTGAGCCCGATGACGGCCGCGCGACCCATATGGGGCCAGACCCTGGCCATGAGTTCGCGGGCCTGGGGGTGGCCGTTCTCCATCCAGGAGATGGCCCGGGCAAGGGCCCGAAATTGGCCATCCAGGAGGGGACGGAGGAGATCCTGGGCAAATTCCATGGGACCAGAATGCCAGGAGGTCCGGGCCTCAGCATCTCCACACTTCGGGCTCTTTCTTGCCGATGGTAGGCTTTTCTTTTGCTTTCCAGGCAATCTGAGGTGCGCATGCCCCTTCCGAAGCCCAAACCGACTCGGCCCCCCAAGGAGGAACCCTCGGTTCCCCTTCAGGCCGGTGCCCCGGGAACCGTGCGGGTGCAGAAGCGCGACTCTGCGGCAGCTTCCGCCCTGCGAGAGAAGCTTTGCGCCACCTGTGGCAAACCCTTCAAAGTGACACCCGAACAGAAGTTCTTCACTTGCCCCGACTGCTATCGGAAGAGCCTGCCCCCCCACAAATCCAAGAAGCGAGGCGAGGCCCAAGTCCTGGTCCAGATCGAATGCGTCGAATGCGGAACCAAGGAATTCCTGAGTTTCGCACCCACGGATCCCAAGACTGTGCTGTGCCGAACCTGTTTCTCGAGACAAAAACGGGAACAAAAGCTCGCCTCGCCGGACTACACTAATCGTTAAGGAGTCATACCCCATGCGTCTTGCCCTGGTCCTTTCATTGCCCCTCCCCCTCGCCTTGACCCTGTCCGCTCAGTCGACGCCCAAGCCCCAGACGACACCCCAGCCCAAGGTCACCGCCCCCGCCAAGGAGAGCCCTGAAGCCCAGGCTGCCCGGCAGACCCTTCAAATCGTCCTTAACTCTATCAATGACAACTGGTTCGGCAAGGCTTACCAGGATATCAACGCCGTCGATATCCAGGGCAGCCTCTCCATCCAGGTTTCCGCTGCCGCCCTCAATGCCAAAGTCGACCAACTCAGCCAGGGCGCGCTGAAGGGCGGCATCGCCCAGAACGGCAAGGCCACCCTGCAGGTCAAGAGCACCTACTTCGCCAATGCCGATTTCAAAACCGAGATGACCGGCAGCTTTGGTAACCTGCTCTATACGCGCGTGGGGAACCGTGGCTTCCTCTATAGCCAGACCCAGAACGCGTACACCACCCGCGTGGAACCGGGTCCGAGCGATGCACCGCTCAGCTACCTCGGCTGGTTCCGCTCAATGCTGAACGATATCAAGGCCGTCTATGTCGATGGCCCCGTGTTCAAAGCCAGTTTCGGGAAGGAAGAAAGTGTGGGCGGGAAGAGTCTACAGACCCTGGTCTTCAGCGCCCCCACCTCCGTCTACGATCCCAAGAAACGCGAACAGAGCCTCGCCGACAGCATGGGTTTCTGGAAGCGAGGTCGCCTAGCAGTCCAGGTGGACAAAACCACCCGATTGCCCCAGCGCATGAACTTCACCAACGATGGCCAAGGCATCCGCACCCAGATGGATTTCACCTACGACGACAAGGGCCATCCGCTATCGATCAACATCAGCAATCAAAGCCGCGGCATGGAAGGCCCCGGCTTCCTCAAGGTCGGGTACGGTGCGAACGGCCTAATGAGTAGTGTTTCCGGTGAGTTGAACGGCCAGGACAAGAAGGTTGGCTTCGACTTGAACCTAGCTTGGGCCAAGGGCAAGAAGACGAGTTCCATCCAGAGCGTGCCTCCCCCCACCGCCAGCAAGCGCAGCAGCGAGGATCTCGAGATCGCCTTGCTCACCGGCCTCGCCCAGAACATCCTCGAACTCCAGCGCGTCGGCTTGAACCTCCGCAGTGTGTCCCTCGCAGCCAAGTGAACCCACGCTACACTAGAAACCAATCGGGGCGTAGCGCAGCCTGGTAGCGCATCTGCTTTGGGAGCAGAGGGTCGGAAGTTCGAATCTTCTCGCCCCGACCAACAAGCCAGTCGCAACATCAACACTGGCAACACCTGGGAGCCCGGTCACGAAAGTGGCCGGGCTCTTCGCTTTGAGGCGGATGTCCCGAGATGTCCTCGTAAGTCCAATGTTTCACCCGCCGGTTCACAAGAATGAGGACGAAATGTTAGCAGTTGGACTTTGCAAAAAAGCGGCATGCTTCGAACCCAACGACAGAGGGTCACGCTCGTTGAACGCACGGCCTAATGCACCGATCGGCCAAGGATCTCAGGCGTTTCTGGCGACACAGATGAGGTGTGGATCACAACCGCTCGAATCCTGCCTGAGCCTGCTCGACACATCCCCCTGTGATCACACCGAGCCTCCCTCGCCATCAATGGGCGACATGGACTTCGGGGTCGGGTCGTGAATATTTGCCACGACGTGGCAGATTTTCACGACACCCTTCTCGCCCCCACTACCGTCCAATTCCTCATTGCAGACCCATGGCGGACTCCGCTCGCCATTCGGGTCATCATCAATTGAATCAACCTTTCCATCTTGCTTTTGAGATGGATGTGTTAAAAAAAAGCACCTTGTTTTTTTAACTCGATGGACTCACCCTTCCATCATGCCTCGCCGATCGGACTCGTCCCCGAGAAGGACGCCTAGCGTTTCGCCCTCGGAGAGGGCAAGGTCAGCGCCCCTAAGCCAGAAGCTCGCGCAGCGGATCGCACGGCAGGTGCAGAAGGAGCCGGAGCGTGTGTTCACGCCCTTCGATTTCCTGGATCTCGGTTCTCCGCATAGCGTGGGGATGACCTTGCTGCGCCTCGTTCGGAACGGCCAGCTCAGGCACTTGACGCGTGGGCTCTACGATGTCCCGCGAAGCCATCCCCTGCTCGGCGAACTGCTGCCAACGGCAGAGGCCATCGCCCAGGCGCTGGCACGGCGTGACGGGGCCAAGATCCAGCCTATGGAGGCCATGGCTGCGAATCTGTTGGGGCTTTCGGAGCAGGTCCCGGTCAAGGCGGTCTTCCTGACGGATGGACCGGACCGTCTCGTGAAGGTGGGCCCGCTGACGGTGCAGCTCAAGCAGCGCCCCCTGCGCAAGGTGGGTAGCGCTGCCCCGACCAGCAGTCTTGTCTTCGCGGCTCTGCGGAGCGTGGGGAGGGACCACGTCACCACCGCCCGCATAGCCCACCTCCGGGAGACCCTGAGCCCAGAGGACAGGAAACGCCTCCTCAAGGACCTGCCTCTCGCTCCCGTATGGATGCATCCCTTTCTGCGTTTCATCGCGGGAGAAAACGCATGAGTGCCTTCGCTGTTCTTCCAGCCTCCGAGCGCCGCCTGATCATCGAGCAGGTCGCCGCTCGGCGTGGCATCTTGCCAGTGATTGTCGAGAAGGATTTCTGGGTGTGCTGGATCCTCGGACGGATCTACGCAACGCCGGAGATGGCTACCAGCGTGGTTTTCAAGGGTGGCACGTCCTTGTCGAAGGTCTTCGGTGTGATCCAGCGCTTTTCCGAAGATGCCGACCTGTCCGTGACTCCCGCGTCGATCGGATTTTCAGATACCGACCTGGACGACGCGCCTTCGGCGACTCAGCGGAGCAAGCGGATGAAGGCGCTGGCGAAGGCCTGCGAAGTCTGCGTCGAAGAGCGATTCCAACCCGCGCTGGAGGCGGCGGTGGCCGAGATACTGGGAGCGTCTTCTCAGCATCCCACCTGGCTGAAATACGAAATCGACTCTCAGGCCGCGACACCCAACCTCTGGTTCCGATACCCCTCAGTGCTGCCTCAGGCAGGGGGCTACATCGCCAAGCAGGTGAAGCTGGAACTCGGAGCCCTGACCGACCAGCAACCCACCGGAAACCACGTGATCAAACCCATGCTGGCGGACGTGGTCGGCGATGCCTTCAGCGATTTCCAGTTCCCTATTGTGGCCCTGGAGCTGGAACGCACCTTCTGGGAGAAGGCCACCATCCTTCACGCGGAATTTCATCGACCTGCATCCCAACCGATGCGGGATCGCTCTGCGCGCCACTTCGCGGACATGGCGTCCCTCTGGCAGCATCCGACTCGTGTGAAGGCGCTCGCCCGCCTGGATCTCCTGCGGGACGTAGTCCGCCACAAATCGCGGTTCTTCGCCTCTGCCTGGGCCAGCTATGACACTGCGATCCCAGGCACCTTCCACTTGGCACCGCCTTCGCACAGGCATGCGGAATTGGCGCGGGATCTGGAGGCGATGGGGCCGATGTTCCTTCAGGCACCGCCTAGCTTTCCGGAGCTTCTTCGGCAGCTTGCAGCGGCAGAGAACCAACTGAACGCTCGTAATTCCTGAGGCAATCTCGCCTCATTCGTAATCAACAGTCGGCCGTATGAGTTCGCGCCCGTTGTTCCTGGGATTCCCCACTGGATCGGCCTCCATCTCTTCGGAAGCGCAAGGACGCAGGAGTGCTGTGGCGTGGCGGTCCTTAGGAGCAAGCTAGGTGGGCCTCCTTAGCCTGTGGAGCAAGGATCACGGGAACTGGTTGTGGATTGGCGCCATCAGGTCGTTAGGAGTGGTGGTCACCACCGTGCAATTGGGAAGCTCACCTTCGCTGCGTTGACCGAAAACGCGCCCACCTTCGTTGAATGGCAATTGGCTCCAGGCGTTCACGCTCTTCTACCGTTAGGAGTGCCACTTCGTCAGGGTCTTCGTCTTCAGTTCCGTAAGTCAGCATCGCTCGGATTCGGCGGGCCTGCTGAACCTCCTCTGGTGTCATCCGACTAGGTTCGTGCGCTGCCGCCAGAATGCGGGCTTCGAGTTTCGGAGGCTGCCCACCCGCGTGGATGGAAGCCCATCCAGTCTCCTCACGCGTCGGAAATGTCCAGAATGACGATCCGGAACTGATCGAACCCGTGGCGATGCCGGTGTTCCGTCAGGTGGTGTAGGAAGTCCGGTACGGCCGGAAATTTGCCATTTCGACCGTCTGCTGGAGGGGTTTCTTCCGCGAGAAGAGGTTCACCGAAGTCGAGACTTCATGGCCAAGGCGACAGAGGGCACCCGATGAATGGGACTGTGGAAGCTGCCACATCGCTGTGGCGAGAGTCAGGGCATCCGTTTGAGACCCTGGTAGACACCCGAGCACCGCAAGGCGACAGAGACATCGGTGGCATTCCTATTCCGCCAGAACCAGCCGTGTTTCCCGGTGAAGACGGCTGTCAGATCCCCCTTGTCTCCGTTTACCTGGAGTTCCTTCTTGTAGCGATGGCTTTGTCCGGCACCGTCCCCGTGAGTGTCGTGGTTCACGGGTCCACCCGCGCTGGTCCACTCGTATCGGACCGTGGCTCCCTTTCGGAATCAGCCCTCGGAGATAGACATCTGCTGGGCCCGCTTTGGTGTTCTTGCACCCCGTGATGTGGGGGGCGATCACATTGAAAATCCGTTTTTCAGAGTTAGATTTTCAATAGCTCAAGGACGAAAGCTGAGCGGCAGGCCTGGATCAAACAGCGAGCCATCGAGGAAGAAGCACGCAGGCGGGAGGCGATCGCGCAAGCTTCCCTCCGCAGGAAGGATTGGGAATTTACGATCCCCGCGTTGCCCAGGAAGTTCTGCCATTCCGGGTAGTCCAGGTTGGTGGTGATGATCGTGGGGAGGCGGTTGTAGCGCTCCTCCATGAGCTTGAAAAAGATGTTGGTCTGCTCGGGCTTGATGTTCAGGTACCCCAGTTCGGCGACCGAGCAGGACCGGAATCCGGGCCAGATGGTCGAGTATCCTCGTGCGATGGAGGCTCCGCTGCTGCTCGCCCTGGCCCGTGCGCGTCTGCGCGCCGGGGAGGCCTCCGTGCAGGCGGTGTGGGTGTCACCCCGGGCGGTGGCGCTCACCTGGGCGCCGGAGCGCAGGGCGGGGCTCGGTCCCGGTCTGGCTTGGGTCTTCCTCCTGAATCCCGCGCCGGAACTCTGGCTGCTCCACGAGAAGGACCCCGCTCTGGAGGCGCTGAAGGCCGAAGCCAAGGGCGATCTCTCCCGACGCTGGGGCCAGGAGTTGAAAGGCGCGCATCTCGAAGACATCGAGGGTGATCCCCGGGAACGCTGGCTGGGCCTGACGTTCCGGCGCCGGGCCGTGACGGGACGGATCGAACTGATGCGCTTCTGCTTCCAGGCCATTCCGGGACGCAGCGGCCTCCGGCTGGACGGCCTGGATCTGAATCCTGCCCGAATGGGCCTGGGCGGAGTCTTTCCCGCCACGGCCCCCGAATTCCTGGGCGAGCCCCCGCCGCTGAAGCGCTGGCGCGAGACCTACGGAGACCGTCTGGAAGCGGCACTGGCAGGCGAAGTCCCGGAAGTGCTGCCCGGGGATGGAACGATCTTCGCGCGCCACCGTGCCTGGTCCCTGGAACGAGCCCAGAAGCTGATCCTCGCGCCTCGGCAGGCGACCGTGGACCGCAAACTGGTGCGGGAGCGGGAGCGTCTCGCGCGGTATGGTGAGGCCCTGCATGGGGATCGCCTGCGCCACGAGACGGCCCTTCAGCTGCGGACCAAGGCCCAGGCCTTGTCCTCGGAGCTGTGGCGCATCAAGGGCGCCCAGGGACGGATCGAACTCGCGGATGGCTCCGTGATCGAACTGCCCCAGGGGCTTCGGGCCGAGGTGGCCGCCCAGAAGTGGTTCTCCGCCGTGAAACGCGCCGAGCGGGGCCTTCAGCGCATAGCGGAACTGGAGCGGGAACGGGCGCGCCAGGTCCTGGAACTGGAGGTGCGGCTGGCCGCACCTCCGCCTCCACCCTCACCGAAAATAACGACAGGAACGGTCCACTCGAAAAAGGACGGGAAGCGTATGGAAGCAGACGCTAAGCGGGATGACAAGCGCTCCGATGGCAAGGGCAAGGCCTTCCGCAGCGTGATGGTGGACGGCTGGGAAGTCATCATCGGCAAGGGCGACGCGGACAACGACACCCTCACCTTCAAGGTGGCCACGGGCCTGGATTTCTGGCTTCACGTGGCCAGCGTGCCGGGCAGCCACGTCATCATCCGCAACCCGGACAAGATCAGCGAGCCGCCCCGGGAAGTCCTGGAGCGCGCCGCCCAGCTGGCCGCCTTCTTCTCCAAGGCCCGGGACGGCGGCAAGGTGGAAGTCCACTGGTGCCGCGTGGCCGATGTCTCCAAGCCCCGGGGCTTCGCCCCCGGCAAGGTCATGCTGAAGACCTACAAGAGCCTTCGGGTCTATCCGGCAGGCTGATGGAACCGCTGATGAACCTCACCCTGGTCGCCATTCACATCGAAGCCTCGGCGCGGGCGGTGCCGCTGGGACCGGCCATGCTGGCCTCGGTGCTGAAGCGGGCCTTTCCGGAGGCCGTCCAAACGCGCGTCCTGGACCTCTTCCTGCAACAGTCCGCCCAGGCCTGCGCGGAGCAGATCCTGGCCACGGATCCAGCCTGGGTGGGTTTTTCCATCTACGTCTGGAACCGGGCCCTGGCCCGGGAAGTCGCTGAGATCCTCCGGCGCGAGAATCCCTCGCTTCTGCTCTTCGCGGGCGGATCCGAGGCCACGGCGGATCCAGAGGGCATGCTCGCCGAGGGCTTCCTGGATTTGGTCCTGCCGGGCGAGGGCGAAGAGCTCCTCGTGGAGGTGATCGAACACCTGCTGCGGGGAGCCTCCACCGCCGAAATCCGCCAGGGCATCCGACCCGCCCCCGTGAAGGATCTGGCGACCCTGCCCTCGCCCTACCTGGACGGCAGCCTGGATCCGACCGCCTATCCGGGCATGCTCTGGGAATTGTCCCGGGGCTGTCCCTTCCGTTGCGATTTTTGCTTCGAATCCCGGGGCACGGCGGGTACCCGGCGCGTGCCCATGGAACGCGTGAAGGCCGAACTGCAGCGCTTCGAGGCCTGCGGGGTCAGCCAGGTCTTCGTGCTGGACCCCACCTTCAATTTCGACAAGCGCCAGGCGAAAGCTATCCTGCGGTTGATCGCCGAGGAGGCGCCGGCCATCCACTTCTTCTTCGAGATCCGCAGCGAGTTCATCGACCGGGAACTGGCCCGGCTCTTCACTTCCATCCGCTGTTCCCTGCAGATCGGATTGCAGAGTGCCGATGATGCGGTGCTGCGCAAGATCAACCGGAGCCTCGATCGGGCGGACTTCGAGGCCAAGATCCTCCTGCTGCACAAGGCGGGCGCCACCTATGGCTTCGACCTAATCTATGGCCTGCCGGGGGATTCCCTTCAAGGGTTCCGGGATAGCCTCGACTTTGCCCTCGGTTTGGCCCCCAATCACCTGGATATCTTTCCCCTGTCGGTGCTGCCAGGCACGCGCCTCCAGGCAACGGCACCCGACTTCGGCCTCCAGCATCTGAAGGAGATTCCCTACACCGTGATCGCCTCGCCCGGCTTCAGCGAAACCGATATGCGTACAGCGGCCCGGACGGCCCATGCCTGCGATGTGATGTACAACCAGGGCAAGGCCGTGCCCTGGTTCGCCATGCTGCTGGATTGGCTCTCGGTGGCGCCTTCCGAGCTGTTCGGACGCTTCGCGGAGTATCTGGATACCCACGACAACCCCGATATCACGGCCCTTCAAGCAGCCTTCTTCGCGTCATGCTTCGCGATTCCGAAGGAAGCCGCCGTGGCCGCCGATATTGTCACCTACTTCGGCTATTCCGGAGCGCTGGTCGAGGTGGCTGCGCGGACTTCGCAGGAGGCTGCGCCCACCCGCACGGCCACCTTCCACCACGATCCCCGGGCCCTGCTGGAGCAGCTCCAAGCCGGCATCACCGAGCTTGAGGACCTGGCCTGCGTCCTTCCCGAATGGCCCTGCCAGGCCCTGCTCTTCGTGGAGGGTGAGGAAACCCACTTGCGAATCGTCAGCCCCGAGGATCACTCTTTCGGGATGCTTTGATTCACCCGCAAAGAAGACCACGGACGGCACAGCGCGACCTTTGATGGCTCGCGGGTTGGTTGCAGGGCCTTGGGCGTATGCTGTTTCTTTAATACCCCCACCCGAGGATCCTGGATGCCCATCAAGAATGTCGTTCCGGCCCTGCTCCCCGTGCCCCGCTTCCGCGGGCTCGAAGATGAGGCTCACCTGCCGCACGCCCGCAAGATCTTCGCGCTCCGCGATATCCATTTCCGGGACATCAAGGCCGTGGGCTTCGATATGGACTACACGCTGAGCCACTATCGGTCGCCGGAAATCGATGAACTGGCCTTTCGCAAATCGAGTCAGCTGCTGGTGAGGGAACGCGGCTACGACGAAAGGCTGTTGGGCATTCCCTACGATCCCGAGTTCGCCATCCGCGGTTTGGTGCTCGATGGGCTGCGCGGCAATCTCCTCAAGCTCAATACGGAACGCATGGTGGTACGCGCCTGCCACGGCAGTCAGCCCATGGAACGCGAGGCCATCGATGCGGCCTACGGACGACGGCGGCTCGCGGCCAGCGCCAAGGGTTTCCGCAGCATCGACACGCTCTTCGAAATCCCCGAAAGCTACCTCTACGCCGTGATGGTGGACGGCAAGGAGCGGGGCTGGATCGCCGGGAAGGATTGCCTGGAACTCTTCCATGATGTGCGCTGGGCCATCGATACCGCCCACCGCAATGGCGATATGAAGGCGGAAATTCTGGCCAACCGGGAGTTCTACATCCTCCAGGACCCTGAACTCGCGGCCGCCCTGGACCGCTGGAAGCGCGCCGGCAAGAAGCTCTTCGTCGTCTCCAACAGCGAGTGGCACTTCACGAACGGCGTCCTGAGTTTCCTGCTGGACGGTCAGGATCCCGCACGGCCCAGTTGGGAAGACTATTTTGATCTCGTGGTGACGAGTTCCCGAAAGCCCATCTTCTTCGAGGAACCGCAGCCCGCCCTGCCCACCGAGGGGCACCCCAAGGCCTTCACCGGCAGCAATGCCGGCTGGCTCGAGAACCAACTCCAAGCCTTCGGCGAGGAAATTCTCTATGTCGGGGACCACATCTACGGCGATATCCTCCGCTCTAAGAAAAGCGTTTCCTGGCAGACCCTGCTCCTGATTCCGGAACTCGGGGCCACCCTCCAGCGACTCGAGGATCTCGCCGATGATCTCCAGCTTTTCCTGCGCACGGAGACCCAGCGCCGCCGCAGCGAAATTCGAGTCTCACTCCTGGAGGACAAACTCACGCGCAACCGAGAGCACCGCCATATCCTGGCCGCCCGGCTGAGCCCTGAAGCCCTACAGGCCCTGGATCTCGAAGCGGGCCAGTTGCGGGACGAAAGGGACTCCAGCCAAGAGCGCCTCATGGGGCAGGAAACCTCCGCGGCAGATCTGGGCACCCAATTGGAGGCCGCGTTCAACTCAAGGTGGGGCAGTATCTTCCGTGACGGCTACCAACAGACCCGCTTCGCGGATCAGATTCAGCAGTACGCCAGCGCTTACACGGGACGGATTAGCAACCTATATTTGGTTGACCCCACTGTGGCCATTTACGCACCGGTGCCCACGCTTCCTCATGAAAGAATTTAATGAATTTGCCTATGAATCTTCTTGAATATGGATTTTGACCGGCCTAAGGTTGTTCCTAGTAGCCAACCTCCAGCCTCACATCACGGGAGATTTTCATGAAGCGTTCCGAAGTTCCTTCTGATTCTAAACCTTCCCTCAAGACGCTGGGAGATCGCATCAAGGCCGTGCGCATGGCCTGGGGGTGGTCGCAAGAAGAGATGGCCGAAACCTTGCGCGTCGATCAGGCTTCGATCTCCTTCTGGGAGCGCGACAAGATCAGGCCCTCCGGCAGTGCGTTGGTCGCCCTGGCCGCGCTGTTCCGCACCAGCCTCGAGTCCCTGGAAAAGGGGAAGGGGTTCGTCCTTCCAGATCCGCCCTCCCGGGCACCGATCTCCAAGAAAATCGCACGCCCGGCGCTCCGCAGCGTGAGCCTGCCCGGAGGGCTCGAGGACCCCATCGCCATCGTCGATCTCCTCGATGGCACCTCCAGGGGCAGGCAGATCTCGGAAGCCATGATGGTGTTGGTGCAGGCCGTCAAGGATGATCGCAAGATCTGGATCGTGGTGGAGTAGCCGCCTTCCACTTCGGTTGGGGACCCTCACTGAACCGTCGGGTGGAGGAGTTCCTTGCCGAGCGAAAGACAGAGCACTTCCGCCCCGGCGCACAGAGTGAATTCCGCGCCAGGCATCAGTTCGGGCAAGGGCTTCAGCCGGGGGTGTGGGAGGAGGAGCACCTCCGCGGGGCGCAGCGTCGGCAGGGCGATCCCGTCCCAGGCTTCGAGGGGCGCCTTGCGCGGGTGGCCGTTGGCCCTCAGTTCCAGAAAGCCCTGCCAGGCAAAGTCCACCTCCAGCCAGCCCCCCAGAATCGCGCCATGGATATCTTCCACGGCAAGGCAGAAGCCGGCGGGCTGACCGCCGTACTGCCCCACGGCCGCCAGGGTCGGCTGGGGCAGCCGATGCAGCACACCACCCGGCCCCTGCACGGCCAGCCGATCCAGGTGCAGCCCATCGGCCCGGCAGAGCAGGCTGGGGCGCGGCAGGCAGGGCAGCAGATGAATCTGCGCCAAGCGAGGGGCCAGATCCTCCGGCAGATCGCCCCGGTGATTCCACTTTTCCGCATAGGCCAGCGTATGGCGCAAGCGCTGGAGGGCCCGGGGTCCCGCCTCCAGCGTTTCCCGTAGGGTCGAGGCCACCAGCACTTCGGCCAGCCGCTCGGGTCGCCCTTCCCCAAGCTTGGTCTGCCGTGCGCGTTCCATCCTGTTGAGGTCCACGACCCGATTCGGATCGGATGGCAGGGGCGCCACCAGGGCCTGGCGTACGGCGGAGCCTTCCATCCACGAGGCCGTGCCCAATCGCAGCGGGATCATGACCATCGCCGAAACGGGTCGAGGTCTGCGTTGAAATTTCGGGAAAAAGGCATGCAGGGTTCCGAGGGGCTCTTCCAAAGAGCCTAGCGCAAGCGTCATCCTGGGGGATGGATGCAGCCCAAGCCAGGCCCTGGAATCCGGATCGCCGCTGGGCCGATCCGCTCATCACCCTGCTGGTGCTGCTTGCGCTGCTCACAGCTTGGGGAGCCGTGGCGACGCGGCGAGGCCCTCGCCCAGAACCCCAGCGGCCCGGCCTGCAGGCACGGGTCCAGGAACTCGTCCAGGCCGCCCATAGCCTGATACCCACTTTGGCGACCCCGCGACCGCTGCTGGAAACCCCCGGTGCCGCCTTCTGGGATCGCGCCCTGTTCTCGATCCTCGCGGGGGACCAGGGTGACCTCACGACCAGCCGACGGCTCGCCCTCCAGGGCCATGTGCCGCCGGGCTCGACCGAAGCGATATTCCGCCGGAGTTGGCAGGCCGCATATGACCTGGGAACAGTGCCAACGCCCGGAGAGATCGACCAGCTCCGGGAACCCCTCGGCGGAGGTTTTGCCTACTCGAGGCTCCGAGCCCGCCTCGCCGGCCGGGCCTCCCAGGACCCGGAACCCTTTCGGGCCCAGGCTCGCGCCTGGGCACTTCCTCGCCTGGTCGCCCTGGGGTTGGGAGGTTTCGCCGCGCTGTCCCTGGGGTTCCTGGGCTTGGTGGCCGGCGCGACCCTGCTCTTGACCCGGAAAGGCCCTCACCCACCCGCCCCCCTGTCCGCCTTCGCCATGCCCGGGCGTGCCTTACTGCTGGCCCTGCTGGGCTGGTTCGTGGCGCTGCGGTTCTCCGGCACCGTAGCCGTGCTTTGCCTCAGCATCCTGCCCTTCCCGAAGGCCATGGCACTCCCCATCGCCTACGGCTTCCATGTTTGCGTGGGTGCCGCGCTCCTGCTCCGCGCGGAAGGTCTCACGCTGCGGGAGGCTTGGTGTCGCGCCACCCCCGGACCGCTCCCCAGAGCCCTCGGCTGGGCGGTCGCCTTCCTGGGCATCGCCGTGGCTTCGGTCTTTCTCGTCGGGATTCTCGCCAGTCCCCTGGTGCGGGGCTCCGAGCCACCCCAGCGCGAACTGCTGGAACTCGTGGCCGGGTTCCAGAACCCGCTCACGGTGCTGCTGCTCCTGCTCACCATCGCCGGACTCGCGCCCCTCTTCGAGGAATGGGTCTTCCGCGGCGTCATCCTGCCGTGGCTCGGGCCGCGCCTCGCCGCGAGACTCGGAGAGCGCCGTGGTTGGGGGCTCGCGATCCTCCTGTCCGGCCTCGCTTTTGGTGCCATGCATCTCCAGCCTGTCGGGCTTCCCACCTTGGCCACGCTGGGCTGGGTGCTGGGCTGGGCCTTCTTTCGCACGGGCAACCTCTGGACCGCAGTCGCAGTCCACGCCTGTTGGAATGCAAGCGTCTTCCTGTTCGTGCGGGTCCTAGCCTGAACCCTAGGGCTGTCCTGCCCCGAACATGTAGGGCTGCAGGTAGGTGTAGACCCAGAAAGCGAGTTGCCCGCAAACCAGGACGACCAGAATCCACTTGATGAGGGTCTTGGGGTTGATTTCGCCTTCGTTCAGGCGGGCGTGGGGTGTGGGGCCGCCGCGAGCGACGGGCAGGGGCCGGTAGCCGGGATTGATCTGCTCTGATTCCAATTCGATGCGGACCGCGGACCCCGTCGGCGACAGGGTGGGCCGTGCCGCGACCGATCGGCCCGTAGTGCCCGGCACCGTCGTGCCCGGCCCGGAATCCATCCCGGCCGAAGCACGGGGGCGGGTGCGCCGCAAGGGAACGATGCCCCCGGCGTGATCATCATGACCGAACAGGTCTTCCACGCGGTCCCGCGCTGAGGTTTCAAGCGGATAGGCGTCAATGAGCGCCGTCAGGAATTCCATGAGCGTCTCGAACCGTTCGTCCGGATCGAAGTTCAGGGCCTTGCGGAAGACATTGCCCAAGTCCCCGGAGAGACCCTGGGGAATGGCGATGGGTTCGTGGAGCACATGGGTGATCACCGCCGCCACATTGGAACCCGGATGCGGCAGTTGTCCCGTCATCAGTTCGAACGCGGTGACACCGAACGCATAGCGGTCGGAACTGGGGGTCGGATCGGCGCCCTTCAGCAGCTCCGGCGCACTATAGGCCGGGCTGCCCAGAAATTCACCCTGGGTCGTGAGGCGTGGCGCCATGGTCTTGGCGATGCCGAAATCCATGAGCTTCACGCGGCCATCCTCGCTCACGAGAATGTTGTCGGGCTTCACATCCCGGTGGATGATCGCATGGCGGTGGGCGGCCCGCAGGGCTCGCATGGCCTGTATGAGAATCCCGAGGCGCGTCTCCGGGTCCAGGTTCCCGTCCCGAATGAGCTTGCCAAGGTTATGCCCTTCGACGAGTTCCATGGCCAGGAAAGGGCCGAAGCTATGTTCCTCGCCCACATCGTAGATGGTGACGATGTTGGGATGGTTCAACTGCGCGGAGATCTCCGCCTCGCGCTTGAAGCGTTCGAGGGCGATATCGCGCTCCTCGCCGATCGCGCGAACCACCTTGATGGCCAGACGGCGCTTCAGGAGCGGATCCTCGGCGAGGTAGACCGTGCCCATCGCCCCCTGACCCAGGGGACGAATGACCTGGTACCGACCGATGTTTCTGGGGTGTTCAGCCATGAGTCAACCGATTCCCAATGATAGCCGTGCCCGAGGACCAAGGGGTCATACCTTTCCCCCAAAGCGGGGCGTTATCCTGTCCAGGGCCGCCCCGGCCCCATCGGGGTGGACACACCCCTGCAAGGAGCCCCCATGGCCGCCCTCATTGAAGCCATCAGCATCAAGCGCAAGATGTACTTCGAACTCGAAGGAACCCCCTACCACTGCCTGGATGTAGAGATCTCCACCCCTACGGCCCGCGGCGGCCAGACGCTGGTGCGCCTCAAGATGCGCAACCTGCTTACCCGCGCCGTCTTCGACAAGACCTTCAAGGCGGGGGACAAGTTCGCCGAGCCCGATCTCGCCGTAGTGCCCGCCAGCTTTCTCTATGCCGATGGTCAGGGCGCCCACTTCATGGACCAGGAGAGCTACGAGACCCACACCCTGAACGCGGAGATGACGGGTGATGCCCTGGATTTCCTGGTGGACGGCCAGATCATCCAGCTCCAGAAATACAACGGCAACCCCATCGGCCTCCAGCTTCCCACCCATGTGGAACTCACGGTCACCTACACCGAGCCCGGCGCCCGTGGCGACACGGCCTCCGGCAATGTCACCAAGCCCGCCAAGCTCGAGACCGGCATCGAGATCCGCGTGCCCCTCTTCATCAAAGAGGGCGAAAAGGTGAAAGTGGCGACCGAGACCCGGGAGTTTGCGGGGCGGGCATGAGGAAATTCCGCCTGGGCCAGAGCCGCGAGGCCCAAGATCTGGACAGCCCGGATGCCTATGCCCGGGAGGGGCGGGCCCAGAGCAAGCGTCGTCAGCAGAGCGCCGAACGCTCCCAGACGGGTATCGAGGCGCACGATGGCGATGCCATGCTGTTTCTGCCCGATCCCGAGCCGTGGATGCACTATGCGGAGGCCACGCTCATCCAACGGCACAGCCAGTGGGTGAACCTGGAGTTGGCAGACAGAAGCCTGCTTCGGGCCACACTTGCTGGCAAGCTCAAGGGCGTGAAACTGGTGGTGGGCGACCGGGTGCGCTACTCCCCCGTGCCGCTTGACGCGGAGGATCCCACGCCGAACCCCGGCAATCGACCAGGCTATTCGGAAACGAATCCCCAGGCTCAGGTGGTGGCCGTCATGCCTCGGCGGACGCTGCTCAAACGGGGCGGCATCGATGACCGCGAGCCATGGCAGCTTATCGCCGCCAATGCCGACGAACTCTGGGCCTGCGCCAGCGTGCTGGACCCCCCGCTGCGTCCAGGCTTGCTGGAACGCGCCCAAACGCTCGCACTCGCCGCCGGCCTGGCCTTTCGCATCGTGGTGACCAAGCGCGACAAGGCAAGTCCCAAGGACCTGCTCCCGGAACTGGACCCGCTGCGGGAACAGGGCGTCCCCATCGTGGAGACGAGTGCACAGCAGGCCTCCGGCCTGGAGACATTGAAGGAGCTGCTCCGGAATCGGGTGGTCGTCCTGGTGGGTCACAGCGGGGTCGGGAAGAGCACGCTGGTGAACGCCCTGATGCCGGAATTCGCCCTCAAGACCGGCGACATGAGCCGCTACGGCACGGGGCGCCAGACCACCACAGCGGCCCGCTGGCTGCCCACCCCCTTCGGCGGCACCCTCATCGATACGCCCGGCATCCGCACGCTCAGCGTGCGTGGCCTGGATCGGGCGCTGCTCTCCGGGGTCTTCCCCGAACTGCCCCCGGAGTGGGTGGAAGACCCCACGGGTCTGGATCCCGAAAATGAGGATTTGGGGCTCGACTATCCGGAGCGCCTCCAGAGCCTTCAGCGCCTCTGGGAAGAGATGGGCGAGCGAAACCCCAACCAAAGCAGCTACCGATAGGGGATATGTTGCAGGACCGCATGCAAAGCCAATCGAAGCTTCTGGACTTGGCCTACGCCGGGATCTTCGAAAGTCTATTCCCGCTCTTCCTGCTCGTGGCTCGCAGCATCGCCCGACGCAGCCGGGCCTTCGAAATTTCGGACGATATCATCGGCGCCTTCATGGCCCTGCGCCCCAAATACCTTGATGCCGTGAAAGGCAATGTCGCCCAGGTGCTGGGCCTGTCGCCATCGCACCCCGAGGTGACACGCATCGCCCGCACCGTCATCCGGCATCACGCCCATGCCTGGGTGGACCTTTTCTATTTCGGGCAGCGGCCGCCGGAAGAGGCGATGAAAAACTTTACTGAAGTCCAAGGCCTTGAACACGCTGAACGCGTGGTCCGGGAAGGACGCGGGGGCATTCTGCTGACGGCCCACGCCGGCAACTTTGAACTCGGCGGCTTGCTGCTCCGCGCAAAGGGCATGGAGCTCCACATCGTCTACAAACCGGATCGCTTCGAGGCCGTGGAGCGCCTGAGGACGCGCATTCGCCGCCAGGGCGGTGTCGTGGGCGTACCAGTCGATGGCGTCGGTTTTTCGACCCTGCCGCTGGTCAAGCTCCTGCGGGAAGGTCATCTGGTGGGCATGCAGGGAGATCGGGATTTCAGCCTGCACGGCCTGCGCCTGCCCTTCTTCGGGCGGGAGACCTATTTCCCCCGGGGCCCCTGGGAACTGGCCGCCATGACCGGTGCCCCGATCCTCTGTTCCTTTTTCTACATGGACGAGGAGGCCCGGTTCCGCGCCCGGTTCCTGGAACCCATCTTCATCACCGGCGAGCGCGGTATGCGCCAGGCCGCCATCGAAGCGGGCATGCGCAGCTACATCCGCGACCTGGAGGCCCTCATCCGGGAGCATCCGGACCAGTGGTACTGTTTTTATCCGTTCTGGAATGACCCCCTGCGAAATGACCTTCAGACCTGCTGATACCCATTTGTAGGGATCACGAAAGCAGTGCGGCCAGGGTTTTCACGGCCTCCCGCACCCGCTCGGGCGGCGTGGCCAGGGGTGGCATGAGGTAGAGGCAATCGCCCATGGGGCGCACCAGCAGGCCGTGGTCCAAGGCGCGGCGGTGCAGTTGCCAACCGAAGCGCAGTGCGGGCGGATGAGACTTGCCTGTTTTCGGGTCGATGATTTGCGCGGCGGCGATGGGGCCCAGGGTGCGGGCGCGGCGGATCGCGGGGTGCTCGGCCAGGTCCGTCCAGGCTTCGCGCAGGACGGTCGCGAGGGCCTGAGTGCGGGCCAGCACGGGCTCCTCGTCGAAGAGGGCCAAGCTTGCGTGGGCCACCGCGCAGGCCATGGGATTGGCGGTGAAGGTGTGGCCGTGGAAGAAGGTCTTGCCCTCGGAGATCTCGCCCCAGAAACAACCGTAGACCTCCTCGGTGGTCCAGGTCATGGCGAGGGGCAGCATGCCGTTGGTGAGGCCCTTGGAGAGGCAGAGAAAATCCGGCACCACGCCACAGGCGTCCAGAGCCAGGAAGGTCCCGGTGCGCCCGAAGCCTGTCATCACTTCGTCCAGGATGAGGTAGACGCCGAAGCGATCGCATTGCAAGCGGATCTCCTGAAGCAGTTCGGGAGGCCAGAAGCGCATGCCTCCCGCACCCTGCACCCGCGGTTCCGCGAGAAAGGCGACGAGGCGCTCCCCGTGGGCCTCGAAGAAGGCGCGGATCTCGGCGCGGGCCGCATCGAGGCGTGCTTCCCAGCCCGGGAGTTCCGGGTGGATCTCCAAGCGAGGATCCTCGGGCACCTCCACCCGGTCGCAGGCCAGCAACAGGGGCTTGAAGAGGCCCGTGAGCCAGTTCTCCAGTTCGCCCACGCCCACGGCCCCCAGGGTGTCGCCGTGGTAGCCATGCCGCAGCGCGCCGAAACGCTGGCGCTGCGATTCCCCTTTCTGCAACTTGGCCTGGAAGGCCATCTTCAGCGCCACCTCCACCGCTGTGGAACCATTATCCGAGAAGAAGGCGCGGGTGAGCTGGGCGGGCAGCCGGGGCCGCAACCGCGCCACCAGGGCCAGGGCGGGCTCGTGAGTGAAGCCCGCGAACATCACATGGTCGAGCCTGCCCGCCTGGCGCTCAAGAGCGCCCACCAGCCGCGGATGCCCATGGCCGTGGACATTGCACCACCAGCTCGAAATGCCATCCAGCACGCGGCGACCGTCGGCCAGCAGATAGTCCACGCCCTCGGCGCCGATCACCGGCACCGGCGGAGCCGCCACATGCTCCTTCTCCTGGGTGAAGGGATGCCAGACATGGGCGCGGTCGAAAACCACGCGCTCAGGCCATTCGGGGGGAAGGAAGGGCATTGGAAATACTCCGGTCTGTGGACGAACTTTCGCAGACTATTCCGGCCAAGGAGCATCGCCCCATTGCGCGCAGTGGTCAGAGGCCATTCTGGCATGAGCCACGAAAACACTCAGCGCGGCGTCAGCCGCAAGCAAACCGGAAGGTATCGCGGCCGCGCTGAGTTCATCAGTGGTTTCATGTCTTTCTCTTTCCCCTTTTCATCAGTGTCCATCGGTGTGCATCGGTGGCAAAGATTTCTGTTTTTTTCGGGATTGCGCGATTCGTAGCCATTCAGACGCGGATTCGCGGTTCGCTTTTTGGTTGGGGCTGTTCATACTCAGGCAAGTCGGAAAGCTATAAATGCCATTTCGTGTCCCAGCCCGCGCGGTACCGATGAACGGTTGAGCCATTTTGGGCGCCCTTGTCTTCGAGGAAATGATGGATATGGGGATTCAAGCGAGTGTGCACGCCCCGTCCAGAACCCGCCTGCTGGCGGCCCTCCTCTGCGTCCTGGCCACTGGCTCGCTGCTCTCGTGGTGGATGGTGGGACTGGCCGACCGCGAGATGCGCGCGGATCTGCTGCAGTCCACCCAGATGGTGGGGCGGGCCCTGACCGTCGAACGCATCAAGACTCTTGCCGGCACGGAAGCCGATCTGGCGACTCCTGGCTACCAGCGCATCAAGGAACAACTCGCCACCGTCCGTGCGGCCAACCCGCAATGCCGTTTCGTCTACCTCATGGGTCGCAAGGTCGACGGCTCGGTATTTTTCTTCGTGGATAGCGAGGCGAGCGACTCGAAGGACTATTCCCCACCCGGGCAGGTCTATGCGGAGGTCACCGAAGGGGTTCGCCGCGTCTTCGCCGGGCAGCCTGCGCTGGTTGAAGGGCCCACCACCGATCGCTGGGGCACCTGGGTCACGGGACTGGAACCGATCCTGGACCCGCAAATGGCGATGCAGAGCCTTGCCACCCCGGATGACGCCCGGGCGATGGTGCGCAAGGCGGTGGACGCCTACCGCCGGGACGGCCGCGAGCAATTCCTGAAAGAGATCAACCAGCCCCAGGGAGCCTTCCACCAGGGCGAACTCTACACCTTCGTCTACGACCGGGACATGACCATGCGGGCCCATCCCGTGAAACCCGAACTGGTCGGCCAGAATCTGCTCGACAAGAAGGATTGGGTCGGCGGGAAGTTTTTCCGCCGAGAGATCCAGCAGGTCGCCCTAGCCAAGGGCAGCGGCTGGGTGGACTACGAATACGAGAACCCCGCCCGGAAGATCATCGAACCCAAGACGACCTATGTCGAGAGGGTGGACGATCTGATCGTCTGCGCCGGGGCCTACAAGGGCACCGGGGCGGTGGTCGCCGTGCTGGGCATGGATATCGACGCCCGCGCCTGGAACGGGAGGCTGGCTCGCGCCGCCCTGCCATCCGGGCTTTGCACCCTGGCCCTTATTGCGATGCTGTTGTTGGGCCAAGCGCTGCTGGCCCGGCGCTCCCGGTGCGCCGGGGTGCCATCCCCCTGGATGCGGCAACTCGAATCCGTTTTCGCGGTCGGGCTCGGGCTGAGCCTGACGATGTTTTGGGCGTGGATGGCCCACTCGGCGGAGTCCCGGGACCGCAACCAGGCTTTCGTGCAACTGGCGGCAAGCCAGACTGAGCCCCTGGCCGAAAGACTGCGCGATATTCGCAACTCCGAAATAGAGGGTCTGGCGCACTTCTACGAGGACAGCGAAAATGTTTCCTTCGAGGAATTCCGGCAGTTCACGACCTACCTGACGAATAACCTAGCGGTCTCGGCCTGGGAATGGATGCCGGCCGTAGCTGCGGCGGACAAGGCTCAATTCGAAGCGGCGGCGCGCGCCGCGGGCCTGGCCAACTTTGAGATCTGGCAGAAGGACGCCCAGGGGAAGCGGGTGCCAGCGTCGGGACGCCCGGTCTACTACCCGGTCTTCCGGGTGGCACCGCTTGCAGGCAATGAACAGGCCTTGGGTTACGACCCCGGTTCGGCCCCGCTGCCCCGTGCCGCTCTCCAAGAGGCGATCCGCACCGGGCGCACCACCGGTACCAACCCCATCACGCTGGCGCAGGAAACGGATGGCCCCAAGGCCATGGTGATCTATCGGCCCATCCTGGCCCGCGATGGTTCCGGGCGCCTGCGAGGTTTCGTCGCCGCCGTACTGCGGATGAACACCCTGCTGAGCGGCGGGCTGCCGGGCTCGGCACCCCTGGCGCTTTCCCTCCTGCGCAAGGATGCAGCGCCCGAACTCCTCGCCACCACCTGGAATGTTGGCAATCACCCGAACTCGAGGCTTTCCCTCACCCGTCCCGTCTTTGCCTTCAGCAAGGTGTTTGGGGTCACCGCCCATGCTGGGCCCCAGTTCCTGAAGATGCACCCGCAACGCGCGGGCTGGCTGGCCGCCTTGATCGGCCTGGGCCTCACGGCCGCGGTAGCTGTCGTCATCCGCATGACCCTCCGCCGGCACGAGGAGCTGGAGCGCATGGTTTCCGAGCGGACCCGTGAACTGAGGGAGAGCGAGGCTTCCTACCGCAATCAATTCGCGGCCAATTCCTCGGTGATGCTGCTGATCGATCCCACCGACGCCGCGATCCTCGACGCCAACACAGCTGCGCTGGCGTTCTACGGCTACACGCAAGAACAGATCCTGGCCCTGCGCATCACCGACATCAACACGCTGCCCGCCCCGGAAGTCCTCCGGGCCATGGCTTCCGTCTCAGAGGGCATTGGTGAGCATTTCGAGTTCCAGCACCGCCTAGCGGATGGTTCCCTGCGGGAGGTGGAAACCTCGGCCAGCAACATCCAGTTCGGCGGCCGCACCGTGCTGCACACGATCGTCCAGGACATCACCGCGCGCAAGCGGGCCGAGGCTTCGCTGTCAGCCTCCATGTCTTTGCTGAACGCTGCGTTGGAATCCACTGCCGATGGCATTCTCGTAGTGGACCGAAACGGCAACATCACCCGCTACAACCGTAAGTTTGTCGACCTATGGCAGATCCCGCAGGAGATTCTCGTCAAAGCGGTGGACGCACTGCTGCTCGACCATGTCCTCTCCCGGATGACGAAGCCTGAGGATTTCCTCACCCAGGTCATGGAGTTGTACAAACAACCGGAGAAATCGAGTTCAG
The DNA here is from genome assembly GCA_903868115.1 of uncultured Holophagaceae bacterium. Taxonomy (GTDB): domain Bacteria; phylum Acidobacteriota; class Holophagae; order Holophagales; family Holophagaceae; genus JAYREN01. The sequence continues at coordinate 1,371 of CAIPUA010000392.1, read as the reverse complement.
ACATCCTCCAGCTTGCCGATGGACATGTGTTCCAGCGCTATTCCCAACCCCAAAAGATAGGCACCGAAATCGTGGGCCGCGTTTGGTCTTTCCACGACATCACCGAGCAGAAACACCTGGAAGAAAAGCTTCAATCGAACGAGGCCAATTTCCGCACCTTCTTCGACACGATGACCGACATGATCATGGTGGGCACGCCGGAGGGCGGACTGCTCTTCAGCAATGCCGCCGTTACCCAGACGCTGGGCTACAGCCTGGAGGAACTCGCCACCATGCACATTCTGGATGTGCATCCGGCGGATAGGCGCCGGGAAGCCGGGGACATCTTCGCCGCCATGTTCCGGGGCGAATTGGAGGCCTGCCCCCTGCCGCTGGCCGCCAAGAGCGGGGCGCTCATTCCAGTGGAGACCCGCGTCTGGTTCGGCCAGTGGAATGGCGCGGAGTGCATCTTCGGCATCTCCAAGAACCTGACCGCCGAACACGAAGCGCAGCAGCGTTTCGAGCGCCTGTTCCGCAACAATCCCGCCCTGATGGCGCTCTCCAGCCTGCCGGAGCGGCGCTTCACGGATGTCAACGATGCCTTCCTGAAGGCGTTCGGCTATACCAGGGGCGAGATCATCGGCAAAACCACCGGAGAGTTGGCTCTGTTCGTGAACCCCGAGCAGCAGGCCGTGGTGGCGGAAAAGCTGCAGGCGGAGGGGCGCATCATCGACTTCGAGTTGCAGGCCCGGCGCAAGGACGGGGCGCTCCTCGACGGTCTCTTCTCGGGCGAGGTCATCGGCAGTCAGGGACAGCAATACCTGCTCACCGTGATGATCGACATCACCAAGCGCAAGCGGGCAGAGGCGGCGCTCCTGGGAAGCGAAACCCGGATACGCGCCATCACCGACGCAGCTCAGGACGCCATTCTCATGATGGATCAGCACGGCAGCATCGCGTACTGGAACCCGGCCGCCGAGCGCGTTTTCGGATACACCAGCGCCGAGGCCATGGGCCAAAACCTGCATCTGCTCATCGTACCCTCGCGATATCACGAAGCGCACCACGCCGCCTTCCCGCTGTTCTCGCAGACGGGACAGGGGGCCGCGATTGGGCAAACGCTCGAGCTGGAAGCCCGCCGAAAAGATGGCAAGGAGATCTCGGTCCAGCTTGCGCTTTCGGCGATTTATTTCAACGATGCCTGGCATGCCGTAGGAGTACTGCGCGACGACACCGAGCGCAAGCTGGCGGAGAAGGCACTTCGCGACCTCAACCAGGAGCTGGAAGAAACCACGGCCCAGGCCAACGAATTGGCCTATCAGGCCGAGCTGGCCAGCCGGGCCAAGAGTGATTTCCTGGCCAACATGAGCCACGAGATCCGCACCCCCATGA
>CAIPUA010000391.1 GCA_903868115.1 uncultured Holophagaceae bacterium | reverse complement strand
CCTTCTGCACTTCGGCCTCAAGTGCCTGCAAGATCTCCCCAAACTCACCGACTTCGGCGAAGGCAACCTCGAGGCCATGGCCCTCGCCCAGCTCGAACCCGCGCTGCCCGCAGGAAGCCTGTTCGAGGGACTCGACGAGGAACCGCCGGACGAAGGTCCGGGTACAGGGAATTATTGATTTTGAAGCCACAAAATTTAAAAATCAGGCGCCCACCGGCGCCTGACTTTTACCTCACCGGCACCTGTCCTTCCGCCGCCCTCGCGTACTGGGCGGGCCAGGGAGTTTCGGCGCCCAGGTCCCGCGCGGCGCGCAGGGGCCAGCGGGGATCGCGGAGCAGCTCGCGGCCCAGGAAGACGAGGTCGGCCTGGTCTTCGGCAAGGATCTTCTCCGCCTGTGCCGGCTCGGTGATGAGACCCACGGCACTGGTGGGCATCCCGGCTCCCGTCCGGATGGCCTGGGCGAAGGGCACCTGGTAGCCGGGTCCCAGGGGGATGGTGGCCCGGGGAATCTGGCCGCCGCTGGAGACATCCACCAGATCCACCCCCAGCTTGCGAAGCTCCTTGCAGAGCTCCACGGATTCCCCCAGGTTCCAACCACCCTCGGCCCAGTCCGTGGCGGAGATGCGCACGAAAAGGGGCAGGTGTTCGGGCCAGACCGCGCGAACCGACTGGGTGACCTCCCGCAGCAGACGCGTGCGGTTTTCGAACGAGCCGCCGTAGCGGTCGGTTCGCTGGTTCGTGAGTGGCGAAAGGAATTGGTGCAGCAGATACCCGTGGGCCGCGTGCAGCTCAACCACCTGGAAACCCGCGTCCAGGGCGCGTCGGGTGGCTTCGGTGAAGGCGTGGATGATCTCTGCGATTTCGGCTTCATCTAGCACTGTGGGTACGGCCCAGCCCTCGTCGAAGGCCAGGGCACTGGGACCCACGGGAAGCCAGCCACCCTCGGCAAGGGGCATCGTCCTGGAGGCGCCCCGCCAGGGCGCAGGCGTGCAGGCCTTGCGTCCTGCATGGGCCAACTGGATGCCGGGCACGGCGCCCTGGGAGGCGATGAACCGAGTGACGCGGGCCAGGGGTTCGATCTGGGCATCCTCCCACAGCCCCAGATCCTGAGGGCTGATGCGGCCCTCGGGCGCAATGGCGATCGCTTCCGTGAGGACCAGCCCCGCGCCGCCCTGGGCGAGACCGCCGTAGTGGACGAGATGCCAATCCGTGGCGCAACCCGCCTCGGCCGAATACTGGCACATGGGTGAGACGGCGATGCGGTTGGGGAAGGTGATTCCCCGCAGGGTCAAGGGTTCGAAGAGGTGCGTCATGCCTGGGTTCACTGTGCCCGTTCCAGTATCCGGCGCGACACGTCCAGGGTGATGTCCCGGTGCTCGCCCAGGGCCTTCATGCCATGGGCTTCCAGGGCTTCGACGAGGCCAGGAATGGCCCCGGCGCCGATGCCGTATTCGCTCAGGCGCGTCTTCACGCCCAGGCTCTCGAAGAAGGTGCGGGTGAGTTCGATGGCCTGCCGGGCGCGGCTCTCCGCATCGCCATCCCGCAGATCCCAGACGCGTTCCGCGTACTGAACCAGCTTGGCGCGTTTGGCCTCGAAGCATTCGGTCAGCAGGGCGGGCAGCACCACGGCAAGGCTCTGTGCGTGATCCAAGCCAAACTTGGCGGTCAGTTCGTGGCCGATCATGTGCGTAGCCCAATCCTGGGGCACGCCCGCGCCGATGAGACCGTTGAGGGCCAGCGTCGCGCTCCACACGAAGGCGGCTCGGGCCTCGTACTGCTCCGGTTCACGCAGCGTCACGGGTCCCACCTCGATCAGCGTCCGCAGCAGACCTTCGGAGAAACGGTCCTGCATCGGCGCATCCGCGGGATAGGTGAGGTACTGCTCCAGGGTATGGACGAAGGCGTCCACCACGCCGTTCGCGACTTGGCGTGGGGGCAGGGAATAGGTCTTGGTGGGGTCCAGCACCGAGAAGCGCGGGAAGAGCAGGGGGCTGCCGAAGGCCAGCTTGGCGCCAATGGATTTCCGGGTGATGACCGCACCGCTGTTCATTTCGGAGCCCGTGGCGGGCAGCGTCAGCACCGTGCCAAAGGGTAGGGCCTTCTTCACGGGTGCCTTGCGGATGACGAGATCCCACGGATCTTCCCCGGGAAAGGGCACGGCGGCGGCGATGAACTTGGTGCCGTCCATCACGGAGCCGCCACCCACCGCCAGGATGAACTCAGTCCGGGTTTCCCGCGCCAATTTCACGGCCTCCATCAGCGTCTCGAAGCTGGGGTTGGGCTCGATGCCGCCGAATTCCGTGACCACCGAGTGTTTCAGCGCGGCGCGCACTTCGTCCAGCGTGCCGTTCTTGAGAACGCTGCCGCCGCCGTAGGTGACCAGCACGCGCTGACCCGCCGGGACCTCTGCGCCGAGGTCCGCAATGCGGCCCTTGCCGAAGATGATTTTCGTGGGGTTGTGGAAGGTGAAGTTCTGCATTTCAGCCTCGCGGTGGGAAGACATCGTTGAAAAGAAACGCCAGACATTGCCGCACGGGTTCGGTGCTGCCTTGGATCTTCATGGCCAGGAGGCTGCCCTCCCAGGCGCACCAGAAAAAGGCTGCCAGGGCTTCGGCCTCGACATCGGTCCGCACCTCGCCCAGGGCCTGGCCCCGGCGCAGGTAGCCGGTGAAGCGGTCGCGCCAGACGGCGATGACGGAGGCCAAGGCCGCCTGACAGGCTGGACTGGAGCCGCCGATCTCCGCCGCCAGATTGCCCAGGAGGCAACCGACTTTGGGCTGGCAGCCTTCGTGGGCGTCGATCAGGAATTCGTAGCTTTGCCGCAGGGTCGCGAGGGGCGACGGACCTTCGGCCCCCTCGAGATCCGCCCCCCATTGCCGCAGGAAGGCCTCGCCGTAGTGGCGGATGATGGCTGCGCCGAAATCCTCCTTGCTCGGGTAGTGGTTGTAGAAGGAACCCTTGGGAATCCCCGCGGCCGCGACGATCTCCTGGATGCCCGTGCCGTGGAAACCCCGGGCCGAAAAACAAACGAGCCCGGCCTCCAGGAGGCGGGTGCGGGTGTCCAGGCTGCGGGGGGTGGCGACCATGAAAATGACAGTACGACCGGTCGTATTGAGTGTCAAACAGGTCTTTCTCCTTCAGCGGGCTACATCGCTCACCATGCTCCAATTCCGGCCAGGGCGTGCGGCTCTACCCGCACGCCCTGGGTGCGGTTCCGCGATAGGCTGACTGGACCTTTCAGGAGTTCCCATGCGCGCGCTGGCCCTTTGTTTCGCCTCTCTGACGGCATTGCTGGCTGTTCCTCCGGTGGTGCAGGAGGCGCCGATCCGGGCGCACATGGCCTTCCTGGCGGACCCCCTGCTGGAGGGCCGGGGCACGGGCCAGCGGGGCGGCGATCTGGCGGTGAGGTATTTGGAGGCCCAGCTCCGGGCCCTGGGGCTGAAGCCCTTGGCGGGGGGGAGCTATCTTCAGCGGGTGGAGGTCCAGGGAGCGAAACTGCTTCAACGCGAGAGTACGCTGGCCTTTGTCGGTCCGAAGGGCTCCCTGGCGCCCGCTTTCTGGAAGGATGTGGTCTTCAGTTGCGGCGACGGCAAGGCCTCGGCTGGCTTCGACGCGCCGGTGGTTTTCGTCGGCTACGGCATCGATGCGAAAGGCGAGGGCTGGGATGACTTCAAGGGCCTGGACTGCAAGGGCAAGTTCCTGATCATGCTGGTGAACGAGCCGCGACCCACGACCGCAGACCCCTTCCGCTTCGACGGTACCAACCTGACCATCCACGGCCGCTGGCGCACGAAATTCGAGGAGGCTGGCAGGCGTGGCGCCGCCGGGGTAGTGGTGATCCACGACCCCGAGGGGGCCTCGTACGACTGGTCCGTGGCGCGCAACGGCTTCGAGGGCGAGCGCTTTGCCCTGGCGGGTCAGGGCGGCGCGGCCCTGGTGGGCTGGCTCCATCAGGACAGCGCCCGGGCGTTGCTGCAGGCCGGAGGCCAGGATCTGGAGGCCCTGCGGACGGCGGCCGAACGCAAGGACTTTCGCCCTGTGCCCCTGGAGCTGAGGGCCAAGGGCCATCTGGCCTGCGCGGTGCGGACCTTCTCCCAGTTCAACGTGGCGGGTCTGCTGCCGGGTACCGATCCGGCTCGCCAGGGCGAGGCGGTGATCTACAGCGCGCACTGG
>CAIPUA010000390.1 GCA_903868115.1 uncultured Holophagaceae bacterium | reverse complement strand
AGGAGTTTTCGTCCGTGGGGACGAAGGTGGTGCCATTCGTCGCCATGAAGTGCATCCGATAGTAGTACTGGGTGTCCGCGCTCAACCCCTCCAGAGAGAGCTCCACCGGGGTCGCCGCCGAGAGGGCGGTTGCAGGGGTTTGCAGGGAGTAGCTGGTGCCCGAAGTCGTGCCATAGGCGAGACGCACCGTGCCGCTCTGGGTGGCCGAAAAGACATTGGCCTTGAGGGCGGTCTGGGTCGGAGAGCCCAACACGATGTTGCCGTTGAAGGTGGTCGCGGCATCGGAGGTCGTCACCGTCACGGTCTGTTTTCGAGTGGTGTTGCCGAAGGCATTGGTGGCCTTGAGGGAAACGATGAAGGCTCCTGCCGTTGAATAGGCATGGGAGGGGTTCTGGATCGTGCTTTTCGTCGTGCTATCACCGAAGTCCCAAGACCAGGCGGTGGGCGCGTTCGTGGAAGTATCCGTGAAGGCCACGGTCTGGCCAGTGACCGGCGCGCTTGGAGCGAAGCTGAAGGCGGCAACCGGCGCGAGGCCCGCGCTCACGAGGATGCTTTTCGTAGTTGTGTGGGAACCAATCGCGTTGCGGGCCGTGAGGCTGACGGTGTAGGTGTCGGCCTTGGTGAAGCTGTGGGTGGGGCTCTGGAGGGTGCTGGTGCCGCCATCGCCGAAGTCCCAGGACCAGGAGGTGGGCGTGCCCGTGGAGAGATTCGTAAAGTTGATGGCCTGGGCAATCAACGGTGTGGCGGGCGAGAAACTGAAGGCGGCTGTGGGCCATCCCGGCGCCGCCACGCTCCAGGTATCGTCCACCTGGGCGTTTTGCCGCAGGGTCGTTTCGCTTGTCGGCAGGAAGGACCGCACATACTGAACCGTGGCATGCTCCGGACCTACGCTTACCCGCAGATGGCCGGGACTGCCGAGGAGGGTTCCGCTGGTGTAGCCGTATTGCGTCGCCAGGGTCGGTCCACTCAGGAAGCTACTGGAACTGGGCTGGGGCACCTCCTGGTAGACGATGCCATCCAATTCCTGCTTGGCGTACAGATGGTCGTGACCGTGAAAGACAGCTGTCACCTTGTTCTGGACCAGAAGTTCGTGGATGGGCAGGCTCCAGCCCGGCCGCTTGGAGGCGAATTCGCTGAGGCCGTTCAGGCTCTTGCCGCCCCATTCAAAGTAGGGCGCCGCCTCGATGCCGCCCCGCCATTGGCCATCGAGATCGACCCCGCCCACCAGGTTGTGGATGAAAACAAACTTGAAGGTGGCCGTGCTGGCGGCCAGGGTGGCCGTTAGCCAGTCATACTGCGTTTTCCCAAGGGTGAGGCCCCAGCCATCGCTGCCCAGGCTTTTCGTGGGCCAGTAGGGATCGAGCACGACGAAAAGGGCACTGCCCCAGTTCCAGGCGTAGTAGGCCGCGCGCTTCCCGACAAGGGGTTCCACTGTGCTATCCCCGGTGTAGAAACCATCCGGGACGGGGTTGGCGAAATACTGCTGGCGGGCCTGGGTGGT
>CAIPUA010000389.1 GCA_903868115.1 uncultured Holophagaceae bacterium | reverse complement strand
CTCTCCGCATGGCTGGGTAAGGTGCAGAAACCCGTGGCGATTCTGGCCTGCAACGATATTCGCGGGCAACAGGTCATTACTGCCTGCAGAACGCTTGGTATCGCCATGCCTTCAGATGTTTCAGTGATGGGGGTGGATAACGACGAGATCATCTGCCGCCTTTGCCGCCCGACCCTCTCCAGCATCGCGCCTGACAGCGAACGGATCGGCAAGCTGGCCGCCGAGATGCTGACCCGAATGATGGATGGTGAGGCCGCGGAACCAGGCATGCATAACATCCACCCACTGAGAGTGATGGAACGCCAATCCACAGACACCACCACCGCGCAGGACCCCATCACCCTGGCCGCGTCCCGCATCATCCGGGACAGAGCGTGTCGGGGGATATCCGTAGAGCAGGTCTGCGACCTTGTGAACTGTTCACGCTCGACCCTGGACGGTCTTTTTAAGCAGCATCTCGGGCGATCAGTGGCCGGGGAAATGCTGCGGATCCGCCTCAACCGAGCCATGCGACTCCTGGAGGACACGGATCTGCCAGTGGAGGGGATCGCGCAAAATTGCGGCTTCCAGTCCGTGAGCTACTTCTGCCGCTTCTTTAAGCGAGAAACAGGGCTCCCTCCGGTTCTCTACCGAACAAAAAAGACCGTCCGTTAGCTTCTACGAGAATTGGTCGACTCTTGCGAAAAGGGACTATTTACATGTCAATTTTCGTCAGCGCAACCTGATAGCTAAGACCACCTGTGTTGCAGCCCGTGCTCGGCATATGCCTGCAACCAGAAACCCACTTGGCAAGGACTTTTGGGAGATACCTGTCATGAGATTCTCGGGATCACTTTCAACCCTTCAACTGCTTGGAACTTCGGCAATGCTATTCGCTGCTCCCCCGGTGACGAATAGCCAAATCGAAGCGAAGGTCTCGGCCCTCCTCGGCCGAATGACCCTCGAAGAAAAAGTGGGACAGCTGGTTCAATATTCCTCCAGCGAGGAGTTGACAGGCCCGCTCCTCGGAAAGAATCCCACCCTGGCTGAACTGAAGGCCGGTCGCGTGGGCAGCCTGCTCAATGTGGTAGGAGCGAAGGCTACGCGCAACCTGCAGGAGATCGCCGTCAAGGAATCCCGTCTGGGCGTCCCCCTGCTCTTCGGTCTGGATGTGATCCACGGTTTCCGCACGATCTTTCCGATCAATCTCGGGCAGGCGGCCAGTTGGGACCTTGTGGCCATCGAAGGATCCGAGCGCATCGCCGCCACGGAAGCCTCTGCGGCAGGGATCCACTGGACCTTTGCGCCCATGGTCGATATCGCCCGGGATCCCCGCTGGGGACGCATCGCCGAAGGAGCGGGGGAGGATCCCTTCCTGGGCTCCGCCATCGCCAAGGCCCGAGTGCGGGGCTTTCAGGGCAATCTGGATCAACCCAGCAACATTCTGGCCTGTGTCAAACATTTCGCAGCCTACGGTGCCGCCCAGGCGGGCCGGGACTACTGGACCACTGAGGTGCCCGAAATCACCCTCCGGGACGTGTATCTGCCACCCTTCAAGGCCGCTGTGGATGCGGGCGCGGTCACTCTCATGAGCGCCTTCAATGACCTCAATGGGATTCCGTGCACCGCCAATGGTTTCCTAATGGATCAGATACTGCGAAAAGAATGGGGCTTCAAGGGCTTCGTCGTCTCGGACTGGGGTTCCATCATCGAAATGGTATCCCACGGCAACGCTGCCGATGACCGGGAGGCTGCAATCCTCTCCTATCGCGCCGGCGTGGACATGGACATGGAGGGGCGCGCCTACCTGAAATACTTGCCCGATCTCATCCGGAAGGGTGTGCTGAAACCCGAACGACTGGACGAGGCGGTGAAGGCCATTCTGACGGCCAAGGCACGCCTTGGACTTTTCGAGGACCCCTATCGCTACTGCGATGAGGCTCGCGAAAAGCAGGCGCAACTCCGGCCAGAGCACCTGGATGCCGCCCGGAACCTGGCGACGAAATCCTGTGTGCTTTTGAAGAACGAGGGCGCACTGCCCCTCCGCGCAGGCCAGAGGATCGCCCTGGTGGGGCCGCTCTCCGATGCGCGCCATGACATGCTGGGTTCCTGGGAAGCCCGCGGCCTGCCTGCTGAAACCCGCACCCTCAAGGCAGCCCTGGAGCAGGTGGCCCCCGGGAAAGTTCAATTCGCGGAAGGCTGCTCCATCGAAGGGCGTCAGCGCGACGGCTTCACCAAGGCGCTTGAAATCGCGCAGGAAGCCGATGTCATCGTCGCGGCTCTGGGGGAATCCCGGGAGCACAGTGGCGAGGGCCACACCCGCAGCAGTCTGGGACTGCCAGGCATTCAGCAGGAATTGCTGGAAGCCCTCCATCGCACAGGCAAGCCTGTAGTCCTGGTGCTGTTCTCGGGGCGTCCCCTGGTTTTGGAAAATGTGCTGCCAGCCTGCGAAGCGCTGCTGCTGGGTTGGCTGCCCGGAACCATGGCGGGGCCGGCCCTGGCGGATCTGCTGACAGGCGTGGCGAACCCGTCGGGCAAACTGCCCGTTACCTTCCCCAGGAATGTCGGCCAGATCCCGATCTTTTACGCTCACAAGCCGAGCGGCCGTCCGCAACCGGAAGGGGTGGTTCGCGAACAATACAAATCGAACTACCTGGATGTAGCCAACACGCCCATGTTCCCCTTTGGCTTCGGCCTCAGCTATACCCGCTTCGCCTACAAGAACGCTGGGCTGGACGCACCGGAAATCTCGATGGGCGGCAGGGTCGGCATTTCCGTGAGTCTGGTGAACCAGGGGGACCGGGACGGCGAGGAAGTGGTCCAGCTCTATGTGCGGGATCGCGTGGGTTCCGTCACGCGGCCTGTCAGGGAACTCAAGGGCTTCCAGAAGGTCTTCCTCCGGAAAGGCGAAGCCAAGACGCTGCGCTTCGAACTGAGTGCGGCGGATCTGGCCTTCAGTCACGCGGACATGAGTTTCAAGCCAGAGGCGGGCAGCTTCGATGTTTTCCTGGGTGGCGACTCCCGCGCACCCAAGGTAGGCGAATTCATTCTGCGGGCGAACTAGGGGGACCCATGCACGCACCTCCATTGCTGCTGGCTCTGCTTTGCTGCTTGGGGCTTCCGTTGGCAGCCCAGGGGCGATCCGGGGAGCTGTACCTTACAGCGAAGGGCAGCAGGGATCGCCTGACCCGGAAGGCGGATCTTGCGTTCGAACCGCTGCCCCAACCCAATGACGAACAGATCGCGACCGTTATTGTCGATTCCTCGAAGCGCTACCAGACAATCGAGGGCTTCGGGGGCGCCCTGACGGATTCGGCGGCGGAAACCTGGGCCAAGCTTCCCCCTAACGCTCGGCAAGCGCTACTGAAGGCCTACTTCTCCACGGATGAGGGCATCGGCTACTCCCTTTGCCGGACGAACATCCACAGCTGCGATTTCTCCAGCGCCAGCTACACCTACGATGCCGGGCCTTCCGATCCAGAACTGAAGCGTTTCTCCATCGAGCATGACCGCCAATTCCGCCTGCCCTTTATCCAGGCGGCCATGGCCACTGCGAAGGAACCTCTCAAGCTCCTCGCCTCGCCCTGGAGCCCACCCGGCTGGATGAAGACCAACGGCAACATGCTCAAGGGTGGATCGCTGAAGCGGGAGGCTGCGGATGTCTGGGCGCGCTACCTCACCCGTTTTGTCCAGGCCTATACCCGAGAGGGTGTGCCCATCTGGGGACTGACCGTGCAGAACGAACCCATGGCCATCCAGACCTGGGAATCCTGTGTCTACACCGCCGAGCAGGAGCGCGATTTCGTGCGGGACCACCTGGGGCCGACCCTGGAAAAGGCCGGGCAGTCCAAGTTGAAGCTCATGGTGTGGGATCACAACCGTGGCCTGCTCTACCAGAGGGCCAAGGTGGTGTACGACGATCCCAAGACTTCCAGGTTCGTCTGGGGTGCGGCCTTCCATTGGTATGTGGGCGATCACTTCGACAACGTGCGCCAAGTGCATGATGCCTGGCCCGACAAGCAACTCCTCTTCACCGAAGGCTGCGCAGAATCCTTCGATGCGGCCCGCATCGATGACTGGCAGTGGGGCGAGAAATATGGCCGCTCCATGGTGCAGGACATGAGCAACTGGGCGGCGGGCTGGGTGGACTGGAATGTCCTGCTGGATGAACGCGGCGGGCCAAACCATGTGGGAAACTTCTGTTATGCGCCCATCCACGCGGACACCCGCACGGGTAGCCTGCACTACATGAATTCGTACTACTACATCGGCCATTTTTCCCGCTTCGTCCGCCCGGGAGCCTGCCGCATCGCCGCGAGTTCCAGCCACGACAGCCTTCAGACCGTGGCCTTCCGCAATCCCGATGGTCGTGTGGCGGTGGTGGTGCTGAATCTTGGGGATGCAGGGCTGCCCTTCCAGGTATGGAGCAACGGGAAGGCCGCTCGCGTCGAGAGCCCCGCCCATTCCATCCTCACTGTCCTCTTTTAAGCCCCACCCCCGTTCTGCCCAGGAGATCCGTCTCCGCTCTTATCGCCTTGATTACTGCCAAGGCCATTGGAATCCGGATTACTTTTTTGCTGAAAGACACTTCCCATGGATATCCATCACGATCCGCGCACCGTCATGACCCTAGACGCCGGAGGCACGAACCTCGTTTTCAGCGCCATACAGGGGGGGGGGGAGACCATCGCTCCCATCACGCTGCCTTCGGAGGGTCATGATCTCGAGGCTTGCCTGCGCAACATCCTGAAAGGATTCCAGTCGGTTCGCGAGCAGTTGGGGCAGACGCCAGTCGCCATCAGCTTCGCCTTCCCTGGGCCCGCGGACTACCCCAATGGAATCATCGGGGACCTGAACAACCTTCCCGCCTTCCGGGGCGGCGTGGCGTTGGGGCCCATGCTTGAGGACCACTTCGGCATTCCCGCCTACATCAACAACGACGGCGATCTTTTCGTCTACGGGGAAGCCATCGCGGGCCTATTGCCGGAGGTGAACCTTGCCTTGGAGCAGGCTGGCAACCCGAAGCGCTTCCGGAATCTCTTTGGCATCACGCTGGGCACGGGCTTCGGCGGCGGGTTGGTCTATGAAGGGCGGCTCTATCGGGGGGATAATGCCGCCGCCGCAGAGATCTGGTGCACGCGCAACAAGCTGGATCCCTCCTGCACCGCCGAGGAGGGTGCGAGCATTCGTGCCGTGAAGCGTTCCTATGCCAGCCTGACGGGATTTATCGAAGAAGCTGCGCCAGAGCCCCACCAGATCTTCCAAATCGCGCGGGGTGAGCGAGAAGGGGATCGCGCGGCCGCGCAGGAAGCCTTCCGCCGCCTGGGAGAGGTGGCGGGCGAGACGCTGGCCAATGCCTGCGCCCTTTTGGACTGTCTGGTGGTGGTGGGTGGTGGCTTGGCAGGCGCGGCCGAATTCATCCTGCCGGCGATCGTCGCGGAGAT
>CAIPUA010000388.1 GCA_903868115.1 uncultured Holophagaceae bacterium | reverse complement strand
CTTGAGGGACTTCTTGCGGGCGGCAAGCATCTTCCGCTTGCGCTTGGCGCTGGGCTTTTCAAAGTGCTGACGCTTCTTCAGCTCACTCAGGATGCCGGACTTTTCGCACTTTCGCTTGAAGCGACGTAGCGCGTTCTCGAAGGTCTCGTCTTCTTTGATCTTGACCAGTGGCATGTATGTATCCCCCCCTTCTTCAGTCAAATCGCCCCAGAGACCGAAAGCTCTCTGAGACCGGTCCAACAGAATAGCGCGGGAATTGGATAATCGCGAGGCCGAAATGCCTGGTATGGGAAGGGCGTCTGTTCTGGGCTAAGATGGGCCTATCAACCATGGTCCCGAGGCCATGACTACCCATTTCGGGTGTGTCGGTTAATCGGTCGACGCCTTCTCAATGAGGAGTTTCAATGTCCGAGCCCCGTCGCGTACTCATCCTGGGAGCCGCTGGTCGCGACTTCCACAACTTCAATACGGTTTACCGTGACAACCCGGCCTACAAGGTCGTGGCCTTCACGGCGACCCAGATTCCCGATATCGCGGGCCGTGCCTATCCGGCCGTCCTGGCCGGGAAGCTCTACCCCGCCGGTATCCCCATCTTCGACGAAACGGAACTGGTGGAGGTCATCAAGACCCACAAGCCCGATGTGGCCGTGTTCTCTTACTCCGATGTCACCCACGCGACGGTGATGCACCTGGCGAGCCTCTGCATCGCCATGGGCGTGGATTTTGAGCTGCTGGGCGCCGACAAGACCATGGTCAAGTCCACCAAGCCCGTGATCGCCATCACCGCCGTCCGCACCGGTGCAGGCAAGAGCCAGACTACGCGCTACATCAGCCACATCCTGAAGGCCATGGGCAAGAAGGTCGTGGCCATCCGCCATCCCATGCCCTACGGCGATCTCGCCATCCAGGCCTGTCAGCGCTTCGCCGAATACGCCGACCTCGACAAGCACAAGTGCACCATCGAAGAGCGCGAGGAGTACGAGCCGCACATCGACAACGGTTTCATCATCTACTCGGGCGTGGACTACGAGCAGATCGTGCGCAATGCCGAGAAGGAAGCCGATGTCATCCTCTGGGACGGCGGCAACAACGATCTGCCCTTCTACGCCTGTGCCCTGCACATCTGCATCGCCGATCCTCTCCGCTCGGGCCACGAGATGATGTACCACCCCGGCGAAGCCAATTTCCGCCGCGCCGATGTCATTGTCATCAACAAGTGCGATAGCGCCAAGGAAGCGGACATCGTGGCTATCGAGGAGAACGCCAAGAAGTTCAATCCCAAGGCCGTGGTCATCCGCGCCAACAGCCCCGTCACCTGCGAGAAGCCCGAGATGGTCAAGGGCAAGAACGTTCTCATCATCGAGGACGGTCCTACGCTCACCCACGGTTCCATGAGCATGGGCGCGGGTGTGGTGGCCGCCAAGAACTGCGGCGCGGCCCAGATCGTAGATCCCACGCCCTACGCCGTGGCCTCCATCGCCGCCACCTACAAGAAGTACCCCAATGCCCAGGGCATCCTGCCGGCCATGGGTTATGGCGATGCCCAGGTGAAGGATCTGGAGATGACTATCGACGCGACCCCCTGCGATGTGGTGCTCTCCGCGACCCCCATCGACATCACCCGCGTTCTCAAGGTCAACAAGCCCATGGTGCGCGCCACCTACGAGCTGGCCGAAGTCAAGGTCGGCCAGCTGGCCGAAGCCGTGAAGAAGGCCCTCCAGGCCTAAGCTTTTTGGGCTTTCCCATTTAAATAATCGGGCGCCTTGGCGCCCGATTATTTTGTGTTGGCGCTTCAGGTGTTCATTGCATGTTCCAATTTTTTGAAAACCATGCAATCCACGCGGATAGCCACGGGTGCCGCGCCAATGGGGCGTAGAATTCGGAGGAGCACGGCATTCTCGTCGCGCGGGAGACCTCTAGTGAGCGGCCCTACCCCGAAGATCTTGACCCTTCCAGCCATTCCCATCCGGGACATGGTGCTTTTCCCCGGTTCCCGGGTGCCCTTCATCGTGGGGCGCAAGGGTTCGGTACGCACGCTGGAGTTGGCCATCAAGGCTGGGGATCACCTCGTACTGCTGACCCAGAAGGAATCGAAGGAGGACGAACCCAAGCAGGAGAGCCTCTACCCCACGGGCACGCTGGCGCTGGTGGAATCACTCATGATGCTGCCCAAGGACTACTACAAGGTCGGCGTCAAGGGTATCGCCCGGGTGAAGCTGGAGCGCTACGCGGATGAAGGCGAGGTGATCCAGGCCGATGTGAGCATGTTCGCGGAACCGGCGGCGCCCGCCGGTGAAGCGGCTCTGCTACCCACCTTTCACCGCGCGGTTGAACAATTTCTGGGATGGAGCCCCGATGCTTCCCGGCTCATGTCGATCGACCATCTTCGCGAGCTTCCGCTGGGGAAAGCCATCGATACCGTGGCGGGACTCCTGCCCTCCGAGGTTCGGGAGAAGCAGGGGGTGCTCGAACAACTCGAGATCGAACCGCGACTCCACACGGTACTGAAGCTCCTGGAAGTGGACGCCGCCCGCCACGCGGAGGATCAGGTGCTGGAGGGCAAGGCCCCGCAACACCTCGATGAGGAGCCCAAGCCGCACAGCCTCAGCGAAAAGGCGCGGGTGATCCAGCAACCGGGGGGCAAGAAGGGCGAACAGGATGAATTCGGTCGCCTCAAAAGCCAGATTCTCGCGGCCTGCATGAGTGAAGAGGCCGAGCAAAAGGCCCTGGAAGAACTCGAGCGCCTGGAGTCGATGCCCCCTCAGAGCGCGGAAAGCACCGTGAGTCGCACCTACCTCGACTGGCTGCTGGCGCTGCCCTGGCAGAAACTGGCCGACGAGCACCTGGATCTGGACGAGGCCGAAATCATTCTGGAAGAAGACCATGCGGGTCTTGAACACGTGAAGGCACGCATCCTGGAATACCTTGCCGTCATGCGGCGGCTGAAGGACACCGGCGGCGATGCGGCGCTCCGGGGGCCGATTCTCTGCCTCGTAGGCCCCCCGGGCGTCGGCAAGACCTCCCTGGCCCGCAGTATCGCCCGAGCCCTCAATCGTCCCTTCCTGCGGTTCTCGTTGGGGGGGCTGCGCGACGAGGCGGAGATCCGCGGCCATCGGCGCACCTACATCGGCGCGATGCCTGGGCGCATCCTTTCGTTGATGAAGAAGTCGGGGGTGAAGAATCCCCTCATGCTCCTGGACGAGATCGACAAGATGGCCTCGGACTGGCGAGGCGACCCTGCCTCGGCGCTGCTGGAAGTCCTCGATCCCGAGCAGAACCAGGCCTTCCAGGACCACTACCTGGACCTTGGCTACGACCTCAGCCAGGTACTCTTTCTCTGCACGGCGAATGTGCGCCACGCCATCCCCCAGCCGCTGGAGGACCGCCTGGAAGTGATCGAACTCTCCGGCTATACGCTGAAGGAAAAGCTTGCCATCGCCCAGCGCCACTTAGTTCCCAAGGCCCTGGAGCGGCACGGCATGAAGGATCTGGACATCGTCTTCCGGGACAGCGCCCTCGAGAAGATCATCCAGGCCTACACGAAGGAGGCTGGGGTCCGGCAGCTGGAACGCGAGATCAGCGGGGTGCTGCGCAAGCTGGCCCGCCACAGTCTGCAGCCTGAAAAGGGGGAGCTGGCGGGCGAAACCTTCGAGGCTCTCGTCACCTCGGAGCGTTTGCCCAAGCTCATCGGCCCCGAAAAATATCTGGAAACGCGCCGCGAGGAACAGGCCCTGCCTGGCGTCGTTAACGGCTTGGCGTGGACACCTACCGGCGGGGATCTGCTCACCATCGAGGCCGCCACCCTGCCCGGCAAGGGCAACCTCAAGCTCACCGGCAAACTCGGCGAGGTCATGCAGGAGAGCGCCCAGATCGCCCTGAGCTTCGTGCGGGCCCGAGCCGAGCGGTTGGGCCTCGCGGCGGACTTCATGGAAACGCAGGATCTCCATGTCCATGTGCCCGAGGGCGCCATTCCCAAGGATGGCCCCAGCGCGGGCATCACCATGGCCATGGCGCTCATCTCCGTGCTCACCGGCATCCCGGTCCGCAGCCAGCTCGCCATGACCGGCGAACTCACCCTGCGGGGCATGGTGCTGCCCATCGGCGGCCTCAAAGAGAAGCTCCTCGCGGCCCATCGTCTGGGCTGCAGGGCCGTGCTCATCCCCGCCGAGAATGC
The DNA here is from genome assembly GCA_903868115.1 of uncultured Holophagaceae bacterium. Lineage (GTDB taxonomy): Bacteria > Acidobacteriota > Holophagae > Holophagales > Holophagaceae > JAYREN01. The sequence continues at coordinate 2,003 of CAIPUA010000388.1, read as the reverse complement.
CCGCCACCTGGAGGAAGTCCCCGCCGAGGTCCGTGAACAGATGAGCATCCACCTCGTGAACCACATGGACGAGGTGATCCAGTTGGCACTCATGCGGATGCCTGCACCTGCCGAGAAGGCCTGAAGATGCGGAATTTTCGACCCGAATTGAGCCCAGGACTGGGCTCCTGAAGGAGTCGCCAGAAGCCCCAAAAAGGGGAGCCTCAGGCTCCCCTTTCTTTGAACGAACTACACGCCGCCTACTTTTTCTTGACGGTCCCGATCTGCACCGTGACGATCACCGGCGTCTCCTTGACGCGGACGACCTTGAAGGGCGTGCCCTCCTTGACACCGATGACACCGCGGCGGTTCTTGGCGCGGTTCTCTTCGGTGGTGTTGGGCACCTCGGGAATATCCCAGCACTGGCCGGAGATCTGGCTTTCTTCCACCAGGATGCCTTCTTTGCGGAGGACTGCGACGACGGCCTTGGCACGGCGCTGGCTCAGCTTTTCGTTGAAGGTGCGTCCGCCGGACTCATCACAGTGGCCAGTTACCGTAAGGGCGCCGGCATCCACCTTGTCCTTGTTGGCCTTCGCCCAGGCCTTCACGATCGCCAGGGCATCCTTGCCCTGGTCGTGTCGGTTCAGGGCAAATCGCACGACGAGACCTTCCACTTCCTTGAATTCAGGCCCCTTCTTGGTCTCATCCGCCGTGACAGCGCGAGTCGCGGCAGGCGCGGGAGCAACAGACGGAACAGAGGGCGGTGGTGGAGCAACCTCGGGTTGGGAAGCCGGAACGGCCGGAGGCGGAGGAGGAACAGCCTCGGGTTGGGGCTTGGGAGCCGGTGTCGGCGGAGGCAGCAGAGGCGCCACCTTGCCACCGCAGGGCTTGGCATAGTTGCCCCAGCGGACACCCACAGCCAGGGAGACCGTACCACTGGGCATGTGACCGCGCGCCAGACTCGCGGGGCTCGCCACGCTGGGCATGACGCCCGCAGGATAGGTGTGCGTCAGATTCGTGAAGTCCTGGTAGTAGTTCTGGTTGTTGAGCCCAGGTTTACCAAGGGCCAAGCCGCCTTCCAGGGCCACGAACCAGCTGCGGTTTCCAGCCCAGGGGAAATTGTGGCGCGCGACGCCGCGCAGCCAGGTGTTCCAGCTATGGCTTTCGGTCAGGGTGCCAACGCCTGTGCCGCGCATATTGTCATGGCGCGCATCGAGGCCGGCGCCGAGTTCCCATCGGCCGAACACGGGGTAGAGGTAGAGAGCGCCAAAGGCCACCCCCCCTTCGTCCTTCAGGTTGAAGAGCCTGCCTCCCACCGTGGCATCGCCACCAAAGTTGTAGGCGAAGGAAACCTGCAACCGACCCTTTGGAATGCAGAAGGGTTCGACCGAAAGGCGGCCATTCAGGTTTGTGCGCGGGTCGACGTTTACGGTCATGGTCGTCGCGCCCAGACCCGTGCCTTCGTGGCTGCCATAGCCTGTCAGGGACAGACCACCCTGCAGTTCGATGGGCCACTTTCCGAAAAGCGGTGGCTTTTCCTGGGCCTGCCCGGTTGCGACCAGCGAGAGCGATAGCGTGAGCCAGCGCAGTGATGCATGTGACATTTTGCCTCCTTGGTTCATGGCCTGATTAGATATTGGAGGGAAATTGACGATCTAGGGGGCCATGACAAAACCATACAACAGTCCGGCATCCGGCGCCTCATTTCTCTACCACACCCTGTGATGGCGTTGCCATATTGGTCGTTGGGCCACCAGGGGCTATGCTCGGTATCTCATTCACAGGATCCCCATGTGCGGAATCGTCGGCTACATCGGTCACCAATCGGCGGCAGCGCTGCTGCTGGAGGGACTCAAGACCCTCGAATACCGGGGCTACGATAGCGCGGGCATCGCGCTGGCCCCCGGGGACGGGGCCTTTCGTGTCACACGGGCCTCGGGCAAGCTGGTGAACCTCCAGAACAAATTGGATTCCAACGATCCCACAACGCTGGGCATCGGCCACACCCGCTGGGCCACCCATGG
>CAIPUA010000387.1 GCA_903868115.1 uncultured Holophagaceae bacterium | reverse complement strand
TTGCTGCCGACCACTTTACTACTGACCCTCCGCCATTTCTTTGGTTTGCTCTCCGGGAATGAGTCGTAATGCAAAGCGCAAGCCGCCCCCCGTGCCTCTGCCAGAATCCCTTGACCACAGTTCGGTGACGTTCATCCCGTCTACTCCCGCGCTGCCTTTGTTGGCGCACACCCTGCCCAGGGCTTCCACGAGGTTGGCTGCCTCAGCCACCCTCTCCATGAGGTCTTGCTTCAAGGCGCGTACACTTTCTTCCGCCGCTGGCACTTGCCCCACCACCTGTCCCCCAGCTCCGCTTACGGCGTCACTGTGGGTACCGTGGCCAACGCCTCCCGGCCCTTCCCAGTCGATACTGAGTTGTTCCGGTAGTCCGTTGCTTGACTGGTGCTTCATGCCCTCCAGCTCGCTTCTCCTTTTTGTCTTTCGGTTCGGGCCTTGGCGGGTCAAAGGTTCGCTCCCGCTACTATGCCCTCGGCTGACTCCCAACCTTCCTTCCGAACGCTTCGCAGCGTCCATAGCCATTGCTGGCCGTTGGTCGGGCCTCCCGGAATAAGGCTCAGTGCTGCCCTACAGGTCGCGCCGAATTTACCGTGCCGGTCTCCGCACAAGTTTTGGGCCTCGGAATCCATTGCTCCCTCGCCCGGCCAGTCTCGGCCTTCGATTCGGTTCGTGTCTGTGCCTTGCCTCCGGTTTCCTTCCCACGGGTGTTTACTCCGCAGTTGCCTTTGGCTCGTAGTTCCGCTTGTTCGGCCTACAGGGGACTTCAACCCCACAAGCCCTGAGTCATGTCCGGCGTACAGCAAAAAGCCGTGCCACTGGGGCACGGCTCGTCTGATGCAAGAATCCTGGTTCAGCGCGGCTATTGCTGCTGCTGGGCGCGGCGGTTGCCGCGGGGGGTGCTGAATCCGCGCACGTAGCCGATGCACTGGGCGATATCCGGCACCGAGTTGTCCCAGTTGTGCTCGTATTCGATGGAGATATTGCCCTTGAACTGCTGGCGGCGCAGTTCGTTCAGGATGCCCGGGATGTTGGCCACGCCGGTGCCATAGGGGACATCATGGCCGGCCGGCCCCATGACGTTGAGATCCTTGAGATGGCTGCTGATGATATGGCCTTCCAGAATCTTCAGCGATTCCACCGGGTTCAGGTTCGAGCGCAGCCAATGGCCGGTGTCGGCGCCGGAGCCGATGCGGGAATCACGATCCTTCACCACGGAGAGGACGTAATTAGGATTCCAGACCTTGTAGTTGGGGTTGTTTTCCTGGCGGGGATGATTGTGGATGGCGACCTTGATGTCGTATTCCTTCACGAATTTCTCGATGGTGTCCAGGGCGTCCACGGATTCGGTGGTCACCGCATCCAGCCCCATTTTTTTGGCGAAAACAAAGACCTTGCGGCATTCGTCCTCCTTGGCGGAGATGCCCACCACGCCGTAATTGACGGCTTTGACCCCGTGTTTGTCGAGCTTGGCCTTCAGCTTGTCCAGGACTTCATCCGAGGCGTTGTGGTCCACCTTGAGATTCGGCTCCTCTTTGCTGAGCTTCTGGCCGGGGATGAACTCGATGACTTTGCCGCCCGCGGCGGCCGTCTTTTCGATCGCCTCAAAGC
>CAIPUA010000386.1 GCA_903868115.1 uncultured Holophagaceae bacterium | reverse complement strand
GCTCCACGATGGCCGATCCTGTGGGGCTGACAGTGGCCGTGTGGGTGCCCGGCCGCTCGGAGAGGCGCTTCAGGCCGGCATTGGCCGCCTTGCCCTGCAGATCGACGGCATAGGCATCCAGGCCGATGGGGCTGCGCTCCGTGGCGCTCAAGAAGACCCGGCCTGCCCCTTCGTCCACCGCGTGCAGGTCGCGTACATCCCAGGATCCGGCCGTGAGAGGTCGGATCATCTGGCCGTCCGGATTGATGTGATAGAGATGGCGGAAGCCGGTGCGGTCGGACTGCCAGAGGAAGCTGCCGTCCTTGAGGAAGCGGGGCAGTTGGAGATTGTTAGTCTCCAGCCAGGCTTGACTCTGTTCCCGGAACAGGAGTTGGCTGGTAGTGCCCTCGAAACGGCGCAGCTCCAGCCAAGTTTGAATCCGGTCTTCGAAGATGGCCAGGAGCCGCCCCTTGGGATCCCAGGTCACGCGCGCGATCAGGGTCTCCTGGCCCGGGAAGGGATCCATCATCCAGGTGGTGTGGCCCTTCAGATCCACGACGCCCAGTTTCACCTCCGCATTGGGCTCTCCGGCCTTGGGATAGCGCAGCGAGCGAAGCTTCTGGGGATGCACCCGGTCGTCCACGAGCGTGAACACGGGCACCTTGGTGACATCGGAACTGAGGTAGGCGAGACGCCTGGAGTCCGGGGCCCACCAGAAGGCCCTGGGTTTTCCCCGACCGTAGATCTCCTCTTCGTAGACCCAGTCCAAGCGGCCGTTCAGACGCGTTTCGCTGCCGCCCTGAGTGAGCCGGGACTCTTTGGCCGTGGCGATCTCCAGCGTGTAGAGATCGTTGCCCCGCAGGTAGGCGAGTTTCGAGGCATCCGGGCTGAAGGTGGGCACATCCTTCGCTCCCCCATCGGTGCTGAGCCGTCGCACGGTGAGCCCCTTCATCTGCACATGAAAGAAGTCCCCACCGACGATGACGAGGAAGGCGTCCATGGCCTCGGTCCACAGTCCGGGTCCTCTATCGGCGGCCGTTTTGGCTGCGGCCTCGGCGGCACCGGCCTTCACCAGGGCCTCTTTCAGGGCGGCAGGCGCAAGGAAGGGCTCGGCTTTCCCGCTCTTGGGGTCGATGCGTACAAGCTGACCCTGGCGATTCTCGAGCAGGTTGCCATCGGGCAACCAGGAGAGCCGGAGGGTTGGCATCGGCAGGTAGCTCACCTTCTGCTTGGGGTGGAAGAGCTTCTCGAGGGTGAGTCGGCTCGCATCCTGGCCTACGAGCGGGATAGCCACCAGGGCAGGAACCAGAAAGGCCAGGGGCGGAGAGAGGCGCATGGGAACTCCAAGGGGAAGGACAAGCATGTCGTAATACGATGCCTACCGCAAAGGGGCACCCGCTGGGAAAGCAAATGAAAGGCATAGGAGCTGCCGCGCGAGAAACAGACCTGAAGAGCAGGGTCGTTCAGACTCCGGTCAATCCCCAATCCCCCAGGGCCTTCAGCAGTCGCCCCAGTTGCTCCGTTTCCGTCGTGTGGAAACGGCTCACGAGTTTCCAACCCTGGCCAACCTTCTGGTAGCGGTGCAGCCACAGGAAGGGGCCTTCCCACGCGGCCTCGGGTCCGCTCCGGGTCTTCACGAGAAAGGCGACTGAGGTCCAGGGGCCGCGGCTGAGCACCTCGCGGCCCAGTTCCTCCAGGCCTGTGTCGTCGTCGTGTTCCAGGATCAGGTCATCAATATCGGGAATGATCATGGTGCCTCCGAAACTGGCATCGGAAAAGAAGGGCATTCGGCATGGACCTACAGTGTCCCGCTGCTGGTGGTGACGCTATTCCATGTATTCCTGCCCGATCCATCGCGCCGCCCAGAGCCCGGCACCGCTAAAGATGCCGCTCAACACCACGGCGGTGGTGATGCCCACGAAGGAGCCCACCCACCATCCGAGCCAACCGCCCGCAGTGAGACCGATGAAGCCGAAGAGGCGACGCACGGCTTACGCCTTCCCCTGGTCCCGCAGGAAGGTGGCGAGACTGCGATCCCAGAGTGCCTCGCCCGCCGGGGTGAAGAGGCATCCGGGGACCTCATGCTTGGGGCGGTGGTTGGCCACGCAGGCGCAGCAGCGCCCGTGGTGGGGACAACTGACGTAGGTGCAGGTGCAGCCTTTTCGGTTTCCTTCCAGCGTGCATTCCATGACGCCTCTCCGTGCCGCACAGTCCGGTTCAATAGGTCAGGACCCGCATCGTGTTGGTGCTGCCGGCAGTCCAGAGGGGATGACCCAGGGTGAACACCACGCGATCTCCGGGCAGCAGGCCGTGGTCGGCCTTCAACTGAGGCTCGATGGATTCGAGCATCTCGGAGAGATGGCCGGCCTTGGGGACCAGCATGCTGGAGACGCCGCGCAGCAGTCCCATGCGACGGGCATTGGTCAGGTCGGTGGTCGCGCCCACCACGGAGGTATTGCCCGCGAGGCGACTCACCATGCGGGCGCTGCCGCCGCCTTCCGTGAACACCACGATCAGCCGCGCCTTCAGATCCTCGCCTGCACGGCACGCGGCGAGCGCCACGGCCACATCCGTGCGGCCGCTGAGAGAGTCGGGCAGGCGGTCGGTTCGGCGCTCCGAGGATGCGGGCGCATGCTCGTCGGCGTCCTCGGCGATGCGGGCGAGCCACTGGACGGCCTCGAGGGGGTACTTGCCCGCCGCGCTCTCGGCACTGAGCATCACGGCATCGGTGCCGTCCCAGATCGCGTTGGCGATATCGCTGGCCTCGGCCCTTGTGGGCTGAGGGTTCTCGATCATGCTCTCCAGCATCTGGGTGGCCGTGATCACAGGCTTCATGGCGTTCCGGGCCTGACGGATGATCTGTTTCTGCAGGGCCGGCACCTTTTCCACGCCGAACTCCACGCCCAGATCACCGCGGGCGACCATCACGCCCCAGGAGGCCTCGAGGATCCGTTCCATGTTCTCGAGGGCCTGCGGGTGCTCGATCTTGGCGATGACAGGCTGGTTGCCGCCATAGGCCCGGATGGTCGCCTGGAGGGCCCGAACATCCGAGGCCCGGCGGACGAAGCTCTGGGCGAAGAGGTCCACGCCGTGTTCGATGCCCCACTTGATGTCCTCCAGATCTTTGGGCGTGAGGGGATCGAAGGCCACATCGAGCCCGATGGGATGCACGCCCTTGCGGGGCTTGAGAAGGCCGCCCACCTTCACGCGCACATGAATGCCGCCGGGCTTCACGTCCACCACTTCCAGGGCCAGGTTCCCGTCGTCGAGCAGCCAGGATTGGCCGCTGCGCGCGCCGAGGAACAGTTCCGGATGCGGGAGCGGGACCGCCCATGCACAGCCTTCCGGGGCCGCCATATCGGCGGGATAGAGCACGCCCTGGGAGCCCACGGGCAGCTCGACGGGCGTCTCGAAGCGGCCCACCCGCCATTTGGGTCCCTGCAGATCCAGAAAAATTGGAATGCGACGGTTGAGCGCCTCGGCCATCGCCCGGACGGCCTGGATGACCTGAGTTCGTTCCGCCGTCGAGCTATGACTGGCGTTGAGACGGACGGCATCCGCCAGTTCCAGGATCTCTCGCAGCTTTTCACCTGCCACCAGTTCCGGACTCACGGTGATCACAAGCTTGGTCTTGCGCATGTTTTCCTCCATCCTTTCCACAGGTATTCCGCAGGGTTTTCCACAATAAATAGGCACGGCACCCGCGTGAAATGGGACTTCGTATTCGATTCTATCGGTGATACGTTCGATCTTCACCTTTTCGGAGTGAATTTTCGATGCGCCACCAGCTGCATGAACTCGTTGTGGAAATGGTGAAGAAGGAGATTCCTCTGGAACTCGCCAAGCGCGAATTCGAGCGGGCGTTCCTCCTGCAGGTGCTGGAAGCCCACGCGGGCAACCAGAGCGCCGCGGCCCGCAGCCTGGGCATTCATCGCAATACGCTGTCCAAGAAGCTTGAGCCCGCGGTGCCGTCTCTGCGGTATTCTGAAAAAGCCTGCTAAGGATTCCGGCGCCGTCGCGAAAACCGTTCCAGCCCTTGGAAATCCTGGCGTTTCAACGGAGGTTCGCATGACCAAGATCGGCATCAACGGATTCGGGCGCATCGGCCGCATGGTCTTCCGCGCCGCCATCCAGCATTTCCCCGACCTCGAGATCGTGGGTATCAATGATTTGCTCGAGCCCGACTACCTGGCCTACATGCTCCAGTTCGACTCGGTGCATGGCCGCTTCAAGGGCGAGGTGAAGGTCGAGGGTACGAACCTGATCGTCAACGGCAAGAAGATCCGCCTCACGGCCGTGAAGGACCCTGCCGAACTGAACTGGAGCGAAGTGGGCGCCGAAATCATCGTCGAATCCACGGGCATCTTCCTGGAGACCACCGGGGCCAAGGGCGCCGACAAGCACCTCCAGGCCGGCGCGAAGAAGGTCATCCTGTCCGCGCCCTCCAAGGACGACACCCCGATGTTCGTCTTCGGCGTGAACCACGACAAGTATGCGGGCGAAGCGATCGTCAGCAACGCCAGTTGCACCACCAACTGCCTGGCGCCCATCGCCAAGGTGCTCAATGACAGCTTCGGCATCAAGCGCGGCCTCATGACCACCGTGCACGCCGCCACGGCCACTCAGAAGACCGTGGACGGCCCCTCCAACAAGGACTGGCGCGGCGGTCGTGGCATCCTGGAAAACATCATTCCCAGCTCCACCGGCGCCGCCAAGGCCGTGGGCAAGGTCATCCCCGAGCTGAACAAGAAACTCACGGGCATGGCCTTCCGCGTGCCCACCTCCGATGTCTCCGTGGTGGATCTCACGGTGGAACTCATCAAGGACGCCACCTACGAGCAGATCTGCGCCGCCATGAAGGCCGCCAGCGAAGGCCCCATGAAGGGCGTGCTCGGCTACACCACCCAGAAAGTCGTCTCCACGGATTTCCGCGGCGAGAGCTGCACCTCCGTTTTTGATGCGGATGCCGGCATGGCTCTGGATCCCACCTTCGTCAAGGTCGTGGCCTGGTACGACAACGAGTGGGGCTACTCCTGCAAGGTGCTGGAGATGGTCAAGGTGATGGCGAAGTAGATCGATTCAGTTCCGTCCATGGAAAGGCCGACCGTTGGTCGGCCTTTTTCATTCGGTTCTGGCGCTTTTTCTGTGTCGATCCGAGATGCAATGACCGGCGCTTGGGGATAGCGGTCAGACGAGACCCCGCATGGCCCTCAATCTTTGCCCAGGCAGCACCGCTTGTATTTCTTGCCGCTGCCGCAAGGACAGGGGGCACTCCGGGAAATCTTGGTGCCGCTGGGGGTCTTGCCTGGGAATACAGCGAAAATCGAAGAGGCAATGGATACCGCAAATTTCTTGTGGAGCCTCAGCGAATCGACGCGATCTGTCCCATTGGCTCATGCGGACAAAAAACAAGGCCTGTCTATGAATGACGGGCCATTTGTTTGGTAGCGGTCGTCCGTTAGAGCCGCCAGGGAGGGAAAGAAGCCCCGGTCAGCCCGACGACTGCTGCAGGAACCACGGCAGCAACGCGACGAGGATGCCGAGGAGCGCGCCGGAGAGGATCGCGAAGGGCATCCCGGTGCGCCGCGCCTTCAAGATCGGTGCGGCGCCGCCGGAGATCGCTAGGAAAAGGATGAAGGCTGCGATCGGCGCGTGGACCATCAGGAACTTCGTCAGGGGGTAGGCCGCTGCACAAGCCAAGCCGCCCAGCGCCAAGCGCAGGACGAGGGGCGAGGGGGAGGAGTCTTCGGAATTCAAGGTGTGCCTTTGAGGGATGAATCAGGATAGTCCCAACTACGCAACTCCGCCGTGGACACCTTGGCCGTGGCCCGGGCCGATCCGAGATGCGATGCCCACCGCTTGGCATTGCGGGGCGTGGCCGCGCATGGTTCGGCTGGGCTTGGCATGGCTTGGTGCGGTAGGGCAAAGGCTAGTTGAGGCGTAGCCTCTCTCTAGAGAGCGTCTCCTGGGTGTCTCAAGTCAGGTCTCCGTCCCTTCCGCGAGCACCCTTAGCACCCTGTGGTAGGGTGCGGAGCCTGGGGTTGCCTGCACGTTCTGAAAAAAATCCGTCAGGGGCTAACCCAGACAGGTACTGCAGCGGGCCCCGGCCTGGAGTCGCTCAATGATCGTGGGGACGGCAGACAAATCGGGAATCTCCACCAAGGCCGCCTCGGGGTCGTGCGCGGGGCGGGGCCTGCCGTCGCGGTTCAGCCACAGCGCGGTCCAGCCAGCCTTCAGCGCGCCCTGCACATCGTCGTTCCAGCTGTCGCCCACCATGGCGAGGTCGCCCGGAAAGAGGTGGAGTTGCTTCTGCACGGTCTCGAAGGCGCTGGGCTCGGGTTTCAGGCCGCCCATCTCCGCGCTCAGGAAGCGGACGGGAATCAGCTGTGTGATTTCCAGGCGCTCGAGGAAATCCAGATCGAAGCTCTGGGTATTGGACAGCAGGGCAAGGCGAGCGAGATTGCGGGTGGCCAGAAGCGCATCGCAAGTTTCCGGAAAGCATTGCGTGTCCTCTACCGCATTCCGGAAGACCTCGGCCATGGCCTTACACTGGGCCTCGCTCAGTTCGAGGCATGGGCGCCAGCGCTCCAGGAGGGTGTGAGCGTCGGCGTGGGGTTTATCCATGGCATCGCGCTTGAACTGCGGGAAGAAGGGGCGCTGGGCCTCGGTCATCAGCGCGTTGAGATGACGGAAGGGATCGCCCCCGCGACTGTGGACCAGGGTGTTCCAGAGATCGAAGACGACGGCGCGGATCATTCAGGGCTCAGTTCCCGATGGCCTTGACGGCCCGGATCGGCAGCGTGAAGGGAATCCCGAAGGCTTCCATCTGGAGCTGGCCCTCGAGGCGCCACGTGCCTTTGTAACCTCGGACAGCGGACTGGATCGCGCCCCAGGACTGGTGTAACTCCCGGTAGCTGAAGCTGAGGTCCACGGGCACCTGGGAACGACTCATGGGCGCAAGATCGAGGCCTCGGCTGAAAACCACCTGCCCGATGGGGTGGCTCTGGGTTCCCTCTTCCAGATGAATCCGCCCTGCCAGGCTGCGGGCCTGGAAGCGCACCTGGCTGGGATTGTCCACGCCGAGCAGCAGGCGGAACCCGAGGCGGGAATCCTCCAGCGGGAAGGCAAGCTGGATCGAGGGTTCCACGCGGTCAAGACTGAATCGCAATTGGCGCGCGGCCTCCTGATACCTCCTCGCCGGGTCCAGCCCTGCGCAGCTGGCGAGCAGGACCAGGGCGGGAAGCGCCAGCCAGGCCTTCCGCATCAGGCACCCCGATAGATGACGCAGTTGTCAGTGGTCTCGAAGACCTCGATCTGGCAAAGCTCCGGCAGTTCCGGTTTGAGTTGCTCCCATATCCACACGGAGATGTTCTCCGCCGTGGAAAGAGGAATCAGGTCGTTGAGAAAGTGGTGATCGAGCCGCTTGATGACCTTCTCCACCACAACCTTGGACAGATCATCGAAATCGATGATCATGCCCGTCTCCGGGTTTACCGTCCCCTCCAGGCACACGAAGAGCTTGTAGCTATGCCCGTGCAGATTCCGGCACTTACCTGGATGGTTGTAGATGAAGTGGGCGGCCTCAAAACCGTATTCCTTGCGAAGAATCATCAGCTCACACGAAAAGCCCCGACAGGGGGCTCTATTCTACCGCCCCCAGCCCCTCCGCGCCTGAACCCCCGTACGCCCGGCCTTCATGCGAAAATACCCCTGGGTGCCCATAGCTCAGGTGGATAGAGCATCAGCCTTCTAAGCTGAGGGTCGCTGGTTCGAGTCCAGCTGGGCGCACCAATCGAGTCAAGCATTTGCGGGGTTTTCTGGACATTTGGGAGCCCCTCTATCTTCCCCAGATCTACTCCCGATCTACTTTGAGGGACGGGGAGGCCAAACCTT
>CAIPUA010000385.1 GCA_903868115.1 uncultured Holophagaceae bacterium | reverse complement strand
TCGAGTTGGCTCTCGGGCAGCGGGAAGGTGCCGGCGTGGTCCATGGGATTCTGGGTGGCGATAACGAAGAAGGGCTCGGGAAGACGGTAGGTGCTACGGTCCAGGGTCAGTTGCCCCTCGACCATGATCTCCAGGAGGGAACTCTGGGTCTTCGGGCCGATGCGATTGAGTTCGTCGAGCAGCAGCACATTCGCGAACACCGGTCCAGGATGGAAGCGGAAGGATTGGGAGGGTGCATCCCAGAGATTCACCCCCAGGAGATCGGAAGGCAGCAGGTCGTTGGTGCCCTGGATCCGTTGGTAGCTTCCGCCCATGAGACGGCTGAGGCCTTTGGCCAGGGTGGTCTTGCCCACCCCAGGCAGATCCTCCAGGAGCAGGTGTCCCTCGGAGAGCAGGACGGCTACGGCGCGGCGCACCTGGGACGGCTTGCCGACAATGACCTTGGAAAGGGCCTCGATGCCGGCACGGGCGCCGCCTCGCAGGGCTTCGGGACCAATGGAGGGGGCCTGAGCGTGGGGCATGGTTCCTGTTCCTAGTCGATGGAGATTCGGTGCTCGCGCAGGCGCTGGGCGAGCGTTCGGGCTGTGAGGCCCAGGGCAGATGCGGTGTGGGCGACCTCGCCCCCATGGGCCTGGAGGGCTCGTCGCAGGAGTAGTGCTTCAGCGGCCTTTCCTACGATGGCCTGCATCGCCTCGAGGGTATCGGGCTCGGGCCAGGAAATGCAGAGTGGCGCAGTGACGGCTCCGGACGACAGGTGGGGCAAGGCCCCGAGCACCGCACCCTCCTGAGTCCGCAGGGCCTGGGAAACGCACCAGGCCAACTCACGCACATTCCCTCGCCAGTCGCGTGTGAGCAAATCCCGCTCGGCCGTCCGTTCCATGAGAGGGGTCGGCCGTCCTTCTCGCCGCGCACCCGCCTCTAGGAGCATCCTGAACAAGGGCAGGATGTCCTCCTTCCGTTCCCGCAGGGGCGGTAGTGGGAAGCAGAGAACCCCCAGGCGATCTCGCACAGCCGGTAGCAGCGAGACCAAGTCCCGGGCGCCAGCCATCCAGTGAATCCTCTGGCCCGCTTCACTTTCCATGGCCTGCAGGAGGCCAGGGACGGCGGTCACTGAAAGGGTCTCGAGGTTCGCCAGGAAAAGGCTGCCACCCTTGAGGAGTTTCAGCCGTGAAGGCTCAGGCCCTTCCGGGCCCACGGTTTCCGAAGCGAGCGCAAGGAAAGGGGCGGCAGTATGGCGGAGGCTGTGGAGTCGGCGGGCCGCGCGGACCTTCCCGACGCCGCGCTCCCCCAGGAAGAGGGTGTTGACATCACTTTCAGCAGCCCGGGAAAGGCCTTCGTCCAGCGCCCGCATCGCGGGACTCTGAGCGATCCAGGGTTCCCGGGGATCCGGTGGCGGGGCGCCCACAAGGGACCCCAGGCGCTCGAGGACCTCATGGAACAAATCGAGATCGAAGGGCTTGCCCAGGAAGTCATCGGCGCCGTGGCGCATGGCCTCGACGATGTCCCTGGGTTCCCCGAAGGCGCTCATCAGCACGACACGCAACCCAGGCTGCAGCCGTTTGGCCCGCTTCAGCAGTTCCAGGCCGCTGAATTCAGGTAGGCGCAGATCGGTTACCATGGCCTCGAAGCTGTCGTGGCGGAGCATCTCGAAGGCCTCGGCGGGGTTGCCCACCGCCGTCACCTCCCAGGCCGAGCCCTCCAGGGCCCGGACCAGCAGACGCCGGAAGCTGTCTTTGTCTTCCACAATGAGGAGGCGCATGCCCATAGGCTATCACCTAGCCGCAGCCCTCGATGAAGCGGCGGGCCTGGGCTTCGGCCTGGGCTTCGAAGAGCTCCGCGCCTTCGATCAGGGGCAGTTCCTGTATTCGCGCCCACTGCGCGAAGGCCGAATCAGACTTGTAGATCCATTCTGCGGCCCAGCGCAGGGATGGCAGGGCCGCCTCCAGGAGTTCCGGGAAAGGTGCCGGGTCAGCCGCATCCATGCCCAGACTCGTGGCCTGCACCACCCCCACCGGAGCCGAGGACACGATTGCGCCGGGTGTCATCGGGTGACGGCGAGAAGCCTGAATACAAGTGAAGCCTTGCCCCTCGAGCGTGACGCGGGAGGTCGCGGCGACACCTCCATCCCCAAGGATCAGCACGACTCCCTTCGGCCTGCTGGACACGAACTGTCCAAGCGCCTCGGCGTCCGTGTTCGCGCCCTCCCAAGGTTCGCTCGGAGTTCGGCGCCAGAGGGTATTGAGGGGACCCGGCAGGTGGAGTCGCGCCGGGAGCGTTGCCTTGAGGGGCGCCGTGAGGCTGGCCCCCAGGATGCCCAGCTCTTCCATGGCCTCGCAGGCCTCCTGGGCGTCTCCCGTCTGGAGGGGAAGGTAGAGCAGATCCTTGAAATTCCTCTGGAACCGAGCGTTGTGATAGGCGGGGCCGCGTGAGTGCAGCACGGGTTCTCCGAGCACGCCACACAGCGCGAAATTGGGATTCAGCCGGTGAAGCCGCCAATTCCAGAGGGTCGAAAAAGGCAATTGGCCCGGGGCGGCGGGCGGTCCATCATCGGGTGCTGCAAAGGTGAAGGCCCCTCCCCAGGCCCTCTGAAGGCAGCGGCTGGGTAAGCCCTTGGGGCCCATGAGGAAGGCCGAGAGCTGGATTCCGTGGTTCCTGGCCCTGGCTAGTGCAGGCTTCAGCCTCGCATTTTCCGAGAGGCGGGAGGCGACGCCCACCCACTTGTAGGCATCGCCCTCGGGAAGTTGGTCCATGCGCGCCTCCAGGTCGAAGACGCCTTCCGGGACATGCACGCTGCGCAGTAGGCGGGTGTGTGGGCCGTGTTGGCGGATTGCCTCCGAAGGTGCGATGTCCCACTCGAGATCCAGCCAAACAGGGCGAGCTTCAAGAGCTGAAAGGAGCCTGGCGAGGCGCTCCGTTTCGGTGCCTTCCCAGCGGCCACCTTCTTCACTTCGGCGGCAGCTTACGAGGCAGCGTCGCGCCAGGGAATGCACCAGCGCGGGAGCTTCATAGTCCGGAAAGAGATCGAGGCGCAGTTCTGGAATGGCTTCGGATGGAAGACCCTCCACACAACGCACCGCCTCCTCCCAGGTGGCGTGCGTGAGGGTGACGACGAAAAAGGGAAGCGCGTTCAAGGTCTCCTCATTCGGGAGCCTGCTTGGCCTTCTGCCAGACGGCCTCCAGGAGGTCCAGATCCTGTGCCTCCCAGCCGCCGTTTCCGAGGGCGAAATCCTCCACCTTCTGGAAGCGGCCCTTGAAGCGCTGCATCTGGCGGCGCAGCGCGCGATCGGGATCCACGCCCATCTTGCGGGCCCACTGAACGAGGGAGAAGAGGACATCGCCGAATTCCTCTTCCACCCGCTCCGGGCTGTCCTCCGCCTGCAATTCGCCGATCTCCTCCTTCACCTTGTCGAGCACGCCTTCCAGGTCGGGCCATTCAAAGCCCACCTTCGCGCAGCGTTTCCCGATCTCCATGGCCTCTTCGAGGGGCGAGAGCGCCTTGGCGATGCCATCCATCAGGCGAGGCGAAAGGTCGTGCCCAAGTTCGGCCTTCTCCTCGCGCTTGATCGCCTTCCAGTTGACGAGAACCTCATCCGCGTCGGCCACATCGCAGGTCCCGAAGATGTGAGGATGGCGCCGGATGAGTTTCTCCACGATCATCCGTTCGACATCACAGATATCCCAGGCACCGCGCTCCTGGGCGAGTTGAGCGTGGAAGACCACCTGGAGCCAGAGATCTCCCAGTTCTTCGCAGAGGTGACGCTCCTTTTCCGGATCGCCGGGGACATGGTTCGCCAGAGCGTCCAGCGTTTCGCCGGCCTCCTCCCGCAGATATTTGGCCAGGGTCTGGTGATCCTGCTTCAGATCCCAGGGGCAGCCGCTGCCCGGTTGCCGGAGTGCGGACATGATGGCGGCGAGCGTCGTGGGTTTCATGCCCCAAGTTTACCTGCGCCGCTCCCGAGGGTTTTCACCCTTTCGGCATTCCATGTGATACCCGCGAGGAGGCCCAGCAGAGTTCCCCATAAGTGGGCCACGGGAAGGGGACGCCATTCTGAGGGAATGCTTAACCCTCTTCCCCAAAAGTGTCTCCACGGCAAGTTTCAGGGCCGGGGCACCGAGCATCAGAAGGCCTGCCCAGGAGTTCGAACCAATCAAAGCTGCCTCTGGCCCGGCGAACGGAGCAGGAAGGTATGGCTGGCCACATCGTAGACAGCGGTGTCGATGAGGGTGCGCGTGTCGTTGGCATCCCCCGGGAGCACGAAGGCTCCGACGATGGAAAGGTCGGTGAACCTCAGTCCATCCGCGAAGGGTCTGCGACCCGGCCGAGGAAGAGGATACTGCCGGTGACTTTGTCCCGGATGAAAAACAGGAAGGGACGGTCCAGGTTGAGAGGGAGGGCGGCGGTGGGTCCGACGAGGATGCCGGTGGCAGCGGCGGCGGTGGCGCCTTCTTCATCCACGGCCACCCTTGCCTTGTGAACCGCGGCTGCGAGGAAGAGATTGCCGTTGCCGTCCATGCCTGAAAAGTCAGCCTGCGCAGGTTCGAAGGCTCGAGACATGCCCATTTTGGACAGGTCTTCCTTCAACCCGAAGGCGGCGCTGTATCGGAAGCGCGGCAGAGCGAGGCTGATAGTGCCCTCGTGCATGGCGGCGAACCATTCCGTGAGCCTGGCGGGGCTGAGTTCAGCCTCCAGGTCCCCCAGGCTGCGACCGGAGGCTGGCACGAGGAAGACCATCCCGATATCCGCGCCCTTGAAGGGCAGTTCCACGAGGCGCACTGTCGCAAGATTTGCTGCGGCAAAACTGGCGTTCTGGTGCATGAAGGGAACCTGAACGCTGGAACCGTCCTCCAATTGGAAGGCCGCATTGGTGGTGAGGGCGGCGTCGAAGCGGGTTTGCCACGTGCCCTTGAAGTAGATTGCATTGGTGAGCACCAACTGGGTGTTGGGGTCAAGGCTGCCTGGGGCGAGGAGTTGGGGAATCTCACCTGCGGTGCGCTGCGATACCCAGGCGTTGATGGTCTGCCGGGAGCCCTCAGTGTTCTGCCAGAAGTCCAGAGGCTGCAGTTCGGCCCCGTACTGTTCCCGGGTGAGAGTCAGGAAAGGCGTGAGCCAGGCCCGACCCTGCTGGCCCCACAGGCGATTGGCGATGTCCAGGCGGTAGCCCCGCAGCCCGACCCCTGTATCCAGGCTTTTCTGGAGGGCGCCGAAGAGGCTGTGCAGGCGCGGCTGGCCTGCGCTGAAGTGGAGGACCGAAGCCATCTCGGTCGCGGTTTCGGTGCGGGCCCCCGCCCAGGTCATGGCCAGGGCCGTGGAGATACTGTAGGGCGAGAGGACAAGGTTGCCCGGGGTCCTGCGGATTTGATTGTAGAGATCCAGGGCGAAGGCCGTGTTGCCCGCAACGAGGCTCGCGGCTTCAGCCTGGAATTCTGGCGGAAGCTGCCTCAGTTGGACTGGATCCACAGGAGGCGTTTCCGGGGTGTGATGGCCACAGCTGAGCAACGTCAGAAGCAACACCGGAGAAAACCAGTGGTAGCGCATGTCATTCTCCGATCACAAGATCACATAAAATTCAGTTCCTCGAAGCTGCACAGTCGCCCCGCGAAGGCGCTGGCGGCAACGGTGGCAGGGCTGGCGAGCCAGACTTGACCGGGGCCGCTGCGGCCCGGGAAGTTGCGGTTCACGGCGGAGACCGTGACCTGGTCGGCGCGGGTGCTGACGCCGGGGCCGGCGTTGATGCAGGCACCGCAGCCGGGACCCAGGATGCGGGCCCCCGCCTCTTCCAGGGCGCTGATCCAGCCCATCTGCAGGGCATGGCGCCGGACATCCTCGCTACCGAACTGGATGAAGAACTGGACATGGAGCGGGACCGTGCACCCGTGATCGAGGGCCCAGCGGACGACTTCGTAGACCCGCTCCAGGTCCTCACGCTTCCCGCCGGTGCAGCTGCCCGCATAGGCAAGGTCGATGCGGACCGGTACCTGCAGATCCCGCAGGGCCAGCCCATTCCCGGGATCGCCTGGACGGGCGACCATGGCGGGAATCTCGTCGCAATCCACCTCGAGTGTGTGCGCGAATTCGGCATCCGGGTCGCTCTGCATCCAGTCCTCGAGGGGAACATCCGCGTGGCGGCGCTCCCAGAGGAAGCGCACCGTCTGGGCGTCCGGGGCCACGATGCCGGTGAAACCCCCAATCTCCGCGGCCATGTTCGTGAGGGTCGCGCGTTCGTCGATATTGAGGAATTCCAGGGCCTCGCCCGTGTACTCGACCACATGGCCGATGGCGCCCCCTTCCCGAACAAAGGGGAGGCACAGCAGATGCAGAGCCAGGTCCTTGGCAGAGATGCCCGACCGCAGGCGGCGGTGCAGGCGCACACGCAGCGTGGGCGGCACCGTCACCCGGACATCTCCCGTGATGAAGGCGTTGGCGATTTCCGTAGTACCCACGCCGAAAGCTAGGCAACCCAGGGCTCCGCTGTGGGGCGTGTGCGAATCCGTGCCGATGATCACCTGGCCAGGCCTGGCATAGCGTTCGGCCATCAGGACATGGCAGATGCCCTCCGCGCTGCCGTCGGGCTGCTCTCCGTGGAGCCGGATGCCGTGGCGCTGACAGAAACTCTCCTGAGAATGCTTGAGGCGCTGGGCGACTTCCAGGAGTCCCTGACTTCGGCGTTCATCGGTCATCACACGATCCAGGAAGTTCAGATGGTCCCGGAAGGCGAGGATCCGCTCGGGGTCTTTCATCCGCACTTGCTCGCCGACGGCCTCCTTCAGGAAGCTCTCTGCCATGGGCGTCACGTATTCATGGGAAAAGCGCCAGTGGGCCTGCACGAAGATCCCGTCGCCGGGCCTGACGGAATCCACGCCGAGCCTGCCCGCAACCGCGTCGATGACAGTATTCCGGGCCAGGATCTTCTCCACGAGGGTCATGGGACGCTTGCCATGGCGAGGGAGAGGAACCTGCAGTTCGCCCGCGAGGCGGGCGCGGTTAAAGGCGAACAGGCCGCCCTTCTCTACGATGGCGCGGGTGATGGGATCGAGATTCACAGTGAACTCGGCAAGCGGTATGGCTTCGCCGCTCCGGATGCGTTCGATCAAGCCGAAGTCTGTGCTCGTGAGCAGGCCCAGATTCTGGCAGTTCTGCTGATAGATGCGCTCGAAGCTTTCGGCGATGACCAGGCGGATGCCCGCGCACCACTCGGCGTAGGGGCTGGCCTCTCGGCTGGAGCCCTTCCCGCGCCTCGTGCCGGCCACGCTCACCGCGAAGTTGCCCCGTTTCACCGAACCCTCGATCAACGGGAACCGGTCGCCGCACTTGAGCCCGAGGTAAGGGAAGTCGCCAAGTCGGGCGTCAAAGAAGTAGCAGACCCACCCCGGCGTGATTTCGTCCGTGCTGATTTGGTCCCTCAGCGGCAGGGCCTGCTCCAGCGAGAGATCCTCGCCGGCCAATTGTCGCTGGAGCTTGTCAGGATCTTCGCAAAGGAAGAGCACCCGCCCAGGGAAACTCACCGCATCCGCCATGCTTCCAGGATCGCACAAACGCCCGCCAGTACGCACCGAAGGCCTCCGGGTCGGGAGGCCTTCGGTGCGAATGTTAGAGGCTATTCCCCTTCGCTCTCGAGCTTATCGGAGAGCGCGTCGAGATGGGCGAGGAGGCGCTTGGCCATGTCCTCGTCCTCGAGGATGGAGAAGTCGTCGTCCTTCACCTCGAAGATCTCGATGCTGAGATTGGGCTCTTCCTGGGCTTCCTCGCCCTCGGTGAAGGCCTGGACCTCGGCGAGCGGGGCCATGATGCAGAAGTGCCGACCCTCGAAATCGAGCTCATCGAGGATGGCGAACTCTTCCTTTTCGCCATTCTCGTCCTCGAGTTCGACGACCTCGATATCCTGCTCCTCGTCGTCGTGATTGTGGTCACAGTCAGGTCCGTGGACGTGCTTCTCGTGGGCCATTCCGGGGCTCCTTGCAAGGGTTCCAGACTAAGGCATGACCCCTCGCCTTCCAAGGGAAATCCCCAGGGGTCCTAGGGTCGGTTTTCAAAATGGGGTGTGGCCGCGCAAGGGGCACCACCCAAGGGAGACAAGGAAGGCGACGATGACAATAGCGGCACTATTGACGAGGAGCTTGACGCAGTATCCCGCCGGGTGCTGCCCCTTGCCCTCCGGGACGGGGCCAGCCGCGCGCCCAGCGGCGTCTGCGGCCTTGAACGATGCACCACATCGCCCTGCGGCCACATCCTTGCTGGATCACGCGGCTGGACCCGTCGCGGCTCGCATCCATTTTGAAGACAGACCCTTAGGCGCCCCAGTCCACGCTGGCCTCGCAGATGCCTGTCACTACGGCCTGGACCCATTTTCGGGTGGGAAGCTCGACTCGGACCTTGTCACCCAGGGCTCCTGGACCCCTGGCCGTGGCATCCGCCGAAATGATCAGGCAACCTGACCTGACGGTGAGCCGCACCCGCTCCCCGGCGTTCACCAGGGGGATGGGTTCCAGATCCGCCTGGGTGAGCGTGTGGCCGGAGATTAGGTTGGCCCGCAGTCGGAACCCGGCGGGGAAATGCGTGAGCGCGCCGGGGGGTGGGTTGCCCTCGAAGGGAAACTCCTCCAGTTGGGCATCCGTGGGAACGGTTTTCCGGCTCAGCGGTTCGGCCGTCTTCAAGAGCCTCCCCGTCCAGCGACCTTCGAGTTCCACGCGGGCGCTGCCCACCAAACG
>CAIPUA010000384.1 GCA_903868115.1 uncultured Holophagaceae bacterium | reverse complement strand
GCCCGAATGGGCGCCTCGTCCATTGTTTAAGCAAACAATCTAGGCCTCTTCGAACTGGATGACTTCGACGGGGCAGCCGCCTGCGGCGGCCTTGATGGCATCGGCCAGGGCAGTCTGGGCGTCAGCCTTGAGAGGCGACTTCTCGTCACGGTTCTCGCTCTCGATGCCGTCCTCGCGAACATCAGGCTTGATCATGCAGGTGTTGTCCGTGACCAGGAATACCTCTGGGCACTCGGCATCGCAGGCGTTGCACATGATGCAGCCTTCTTCGATCCACACACTCTTGATGGCCATCGGGTCTCCTCAGAAATTGCCTCCCTCACAGGGCGCAGGAGGCAAGGCTAACATCCGGGACCTCTGCTGACCATGGGGCGGGTGCCTCCCCATAGTCGCGGGTATGGGACACTGGGTGGGTGAGACTCAGGGAAGCCGACATCATTCGCCGCATCCGGGAGACCTTTGCCGGCGGGGAAGCCTTGACCGACGATTGTGGTGCGGTGCCCCAGGCCCCCCCGGGCTGGACGCTGCTCGTAACCACCGATCTGATGGAATCGGACCAGCATTTTCGGTTGGACTGGCATCCGCCAGAACTATTAGGGCGCAAGCTGCTCACGGTCAATCTTTCGGACTTGGATGCCAGTGGAGCCGTGCCCTTGGGCTTCACACTGACTTTGGCCGTGGGGGCCGGGCTCGATTCAGCCTGGCTGGAGGCTTTCCTGAGGGGTCTTGCAGAGGCTTCGAGAACGCTGAAGGTTCCAGTGATCGGTGGGGATACTGTTGGTCGACCCTCCGGGCTCGGCCTGGGAATCACGGCCTTCGGCGCGGCCCGGCGGTGGCTGCTGCGTTCGGGCCTGCGCGTGGGAGACCGGCTCTATGTGGACCAGGCGCTGGGGCGAAGCCTTCGTGGGTTCCGAAAACTCCAGGCAGGACTCCGCTGGGACCCCGCAAATCCAGATCCGGAGTTGGCCGCGCACTTGGACCCCCGGCCGAATCTGGGGCTGGGCCCCCGCCTCGCCGAGATTCCCGAAGTGCATGCCTGCATCGACCTGTCGGATGGCCTCAGCAAGGATCTGCGCATGTTGGCCGAAGCCTCTGAGTTGAGCGTAGTCCTGGCGGCCGAAATGGACCCCGAACAACTCTTCGGGGGCGAGGACTATGCGCGCTGCTTCTCCAGCAGTCTGGCCAAAGAAGAGCTGGAAGCACGCCTGAGCCTTGCGCTTTCCTGCGTGGGCGAGGTGATCGCGCGCAAGGAAGTTCCGCTCCTCATCTATGATGGAGGCACGCTTCGTCCTCTTCCGGATCAGAGCTTCGACCACTTCGCCCCAGGAACCGAATGACCGAGAGCAACGCCACTGGACCCCAGCCGACCCAGGGTTTCTGGACCCGGCTCAAGCTCCATGTCCTGCATCCTGAACTCACGCCCCAGCAGGTGGCGCTCAGCTTCGGCATTGGGCTTTCCATCTGCTGGAATCCGTTGCTGGGCACTCATACCGGCATGGTGCTCGGTCTCTGTCTGCTGTTCCGGCGGCTGCACCGCCCTCTGATGTTCATCGCGGCCTTCCTCAACAACCCCTGGACCATGGTGCCTATCGCCACCCTCAGCACCTATTTCGGGAATCTGCTCCTGGGGCGGGGTTTCAATATCGATCTCGCGGGGGTTTATTGGCGGGACATCGGCTGGCGCAGCTTTGCCAGTCGTGAGGGTTTCGAGGTCATGTACCGCATGCTGAAACCGATCCTTCTGCCCTACCTGTTGGGGGGTGGTGTGCTCTGCATCCTCGCTCTACCGGTCGGCTACCTTCTTGCTCTGGCCCTTACCCGCCGGCTCCGGCGCATGCATCTGCATATGCCCCACCTCCTCCTGCCCCATTTCCGAAACGACGCACCCAAAGATTAGGAGAACCCCATGGACATGCGATTCCTCATGAAGCAGGCTCAGGCCATGCAACAGAAGCTCCTCGATGCTCAGCAGAATTTGCGCGCGGAGGGTACCGCAGGCGGTGCGATGGTGAAGGTGACCCTCAATGGCGCCAAGGAACTGGTCGGCCTCTCCATCGCGAAGGAAGCCATGGATCCCGAAGACCCCAGCATGCTCGAGGACCTGATCCTGGCTGCGTTCAAGGACGCCCAGAAGAAGGCCGATGACGCCATGGCCCAGGCCACCGGCGGCATGGCGGGTGGGATGAACATTCCGGGCCTGAAGCTGTGAGGAAGACTGCTATCTGCGGTTTGCGGCCGAGCCGAAGGGGAACGCCGCGATGAAGTTGCCTGCGCCCCTCGAGGCCGTGGTGGAGGCCCTGCAAAAGCTGCCGGGCGTCGGTTCGAAGTCTGCCCAACGCATGGCGCTTCATCTCCTCAAGGAAGGGCCGCAGGCGATGGAGCACCTAGGCGAGTTGCTGAGCCAGGCCGCGCGAAAGGTGGGCTTCTGCCAGACCTGTGGCTCTTTCACGGACCGTCCGATGTGCCTCGTTTGTGAGGACCCCCAGCGAGATTCTGGCGTCTTGGTGGTGGTGGCCGAGGCCAGTAATGTAATGACCTTCGAGCGCAGCGGTCACTTCCGTGGTCGTTATCACGTCCTGGGTGGGCTGGTCTCTCCTTTGCGTGGCGTGGGGCCGGACTCGCTCAAGATTCGCGAACTGCTCAAGCGGTTGGAGGACGGGAAGATTCGCGAGATCGTCCTGGCCACCAACCCCACCCTCGATGGCGAGGCCACCGCCAGCTGGCTCGCGCGGATCCTCGAACCAGTGGGCCTGAAGATAACCCGCATCGGCCTGGGATTGCCGATCGGCTCCGATTTGGAATACGCCGACGATCTCACCCTGGATAGGGCCCTGGAGGGGCGCAGGCCGCTCTAGTTGGTGGAGAGTGCGTGGGTGGTCAGCCGAACATCACCTGGTTTCCGCCCCGCTGCTGGGCCCGGGAGAGGGCCGCTTCGGCGTTCTCGGTGAGGTCCTTAAGCACATCGGCGCGGCCGGGCACCAGGCACGCCAGTCCGAGACTCAGCGTGACGATGGGGGCCGTGGCTGAGCACTCGTGCGGGATGGCCATGGCATTCAACTCAGCGCGGATGCGCTCACCCACCGAGACGGCACCGACGGTGTCGGTCTCGGGCAGCAGGCATGCGAAGACCCGATCACCGTAGCGGCCCAGCACATCCCCGGCCCTCTGAATGCCTCCCGTCAGGGCCCCAATCAGCCGCCGCATGGTTTCATCCCCGGCCGCCTTGCCATGCTGTTCGCTGAAGGCGTTGAAATGATCGACCTCCATCAGGAGCAGGGCGATGGACGTGCGGTTCCGTGCGTTGCGTCGCCACTCGGATTCGAGGGCCTTGTCGAAGCGCTCGCGATTGGGGATGCCTGTCACCGCATCCAGCCAGGTGAGCCGCTGGAGGATCTCTCGGAAGCGTCGATTCTCCAGGTGGGTCTTCAGCCGCGCCTTGGCAGAAGAGGCGCGGACGGGCCTGGGCAGGAAATCCACTGCGCCCTGGTGGAGGCCCTTCGCTTCCACGGCTTCCTCTTCGGGAGTGCCGACCAGGATGACGGGCAGCAGCATCGTGCCGGGACTCGCCTTGAGGCGGGCACAGGTTTCGAAGCCATCCATGCCCG
>CAIPUA010000383.1 GCA_903868115.1 uncultured Holophagaceae bacterium | reverse complement strand
CGTGCGCCTGGGTCTCTCCGGGGGGCAACTGGAGAGCTCGGCCCTGGGCGAATGGGCCAGCCTTGAGGGAGACTTTTCGCGCATCCGGCTCTACGGGCTCAGGACCCCCGGGGGAGGCCAGCTCGCCCTGCGGGTCGATGGTCAGATGGTGGGCACCCTGGACTTCGAGGGTCCCTCGGGCGGCCCCGCCCTGTTTGAGGCCGGAATGCCCCCCACAAACAGTCGTGCCGGGTCTTCGCGAAAGCTGGAAATCAGAATTGTCCGCCTGGGGCGATGCCTGGTGACCGGAATAGCCCTCGAAAAAGAGACAGGCGTTGTCTACAGTCCCATCGCCTTCAACGGCGCCCGGGCCGCCTGGATGCTGGAAGTCCCTGAGGCCAGCTTTAACGCCCAACTGGCGTCGGAGGCTCCAGGCTTGATCATGCTTTCCTTCGGGACCAACGAGGCCAACGCGTCACCGTTCCTTCCGGAAGCCTATCAACGGAGTCTCGCCACCCTGCTCACCCGCCTGAGGACTGCGGTTCCCAACGCGCGCATCCTGCTCGCGGGCCCTCCCGATGGCCGTCTGAGAGTCGGGATCCTGGCGAACCTGGACTCCGTTATTTCGATTCAGCAGTCCTTGGCAGCCCGTCACGACGCGCTGTTTGTCGATCAAAGGCAAGTCATGGGGGGAGGGGGGTCGATCGATGCCTGGGCCAGGGAGGGCCTGGCCAATCGAGACCTTTTGCATCTCACGCCTGTCGGATATGAGCGCCTCTCAGTCAGCGTCCTCCGCCCCCTTTTCCCTGGCTTGGCGCTTGCGCTCTCCGGCCCGGTCGCGAGCCGGTCCGTAACCAGTCCGCGGGCGCAGGCCGTGGCGCGGCAGGAGAATGACCACTGGTTCTATTGGATGAGGGCGGAAGATGGGCGACTGACCATTACGGATGATCCCGCCCGGTATCCGGAACTGAAGATTGAAAAAAGGTCTACTTCCCTCTCTGAAAATTGACGCGACCCGCCACACGGTCGACATGTCTCGACGCGAGGTGGTGGTTTCCCACCCTTCTTGCCCTCTCCCAGGAATGCGATGAAACCAGCCGTTCTCTTTGCAGCCCTCCTCAGCATCTCGTTCGAGCTTTTTGCCGCTGCCCCAAAGCCGAAGCCCCGGCCCAAGCTGCCGTCCCCGACCCCCATCCTCAACCGCGAGGCACTCCGTCCCTTCCTGGATGTCCTCAGTTCGCTGGAGCCCGCGGTGGGTCACCGGGTGGTGCGCATCGCCCACTTCGGCGACTCCCATACGGCGGCCGATTTCTGGACAGGCCGCATCCGGCGGCGTTTGCAGGCGCGTTTTGGGGATGCCGGGCCGGGACTCGTCCTGCCGGGTCGGCCCTGGCGTGGCTATCCCCACGACGGTGTCTGGTTTTTGTCGGGCCGGAACTGGCCTGCCCAGAGTTTGCGCAGCAACGAAGGAGACGGATGGGTAGGTCTGCCGGGGGCGGCCGTTGCGGGCATTGAGGGTGAGGCCTTCCACCTTAGAGCTTCCTTTGATAGCTTCATGGTCCAAGTGCTTGCGCCTGCCGGCTTCGCGCTGCAAGGGGCGGTGCTGGCGTCACCGGAGGACCCAGTGGCAGCAGCCTCGGTCCCACCACCTCTGCCGGCTTTCTCCGCCCTCGCCAAGCTCTCTGAGGATGGTTTTTTAGGCCGCGCCCTGCAGGTGTTCGGACCTACGGAGACTTCGGGTGGCGCGGATAGGAAGGCTCCAGCCCCCAAGCTGCAGGACTTGATGTTTTCCCTTGGAGACGGTGCCCAACTGCTCGGCGTCGATCTCCGCTCGGGTCGGGCTGGCCTGCTCTACGATGAACTGGGCCTGAACGGCGCCCAGCTGCTGGACCTGGAGAAATGGAATCCCGAGCTGCGCAGAGCCCTGCTGGCACGGTCGAAACCAGACCTTGTCATCCTGGCCTACGGAACGAATGACGAAGGTATGGGTGGTGCGGCCGTCTTGGACTACCAGGCCCGAATGAAAACCCTTTTGCGAAAACTGCGGGAAGAATCCCAGGCTCCCATTCTCGTGATTGGCCCCTTGGATAGGTTCGGGAACCGCCGCCGTGCTCGGGCCGCGCTGAAAGCCGGCGCGCTGCGTGTGATTGGTGACATGAAACAGGCGTGTCTCGCCGAGGGATGCGCGTTCTGGGATGCCCGTGAAGCCATGGGTGGCTACGGATCCATTCGACAATGGCGCCGCACCGGGCTGGCCAAACGCGATCTGGTGCACCTGACGGCACGGGGCTACGAACTGCTGGGCGACCGATTCTATGACCAATTGCTGGCGGCCTACGAACTCCGCAACCTGCCCGCTACGCCCGTCAGCCCTGCGAAGCCGTCGCGTCCCAAAATACGTGGACAGTCAGACCGGGCAACGAAAAAGGGACCGCAGCGAAACAACTGAAACCGTGACCCACGACCCGAGCTACGGCTATTTCTTACCGAGCGCCTTGCGCCCCAGTTCCTTGCCTGTCGCTGCGTCGAGCACGACGAGGGCTTCCGTTTCCTGGACCAGCAGTGTGCTTTCGCTGAGCCACTCGGCGTAGGCGAGGTCTTTGGGCTGGGTGAGGGGCTTGCCGGCGACGACGACCACGGACTTGGGTGCCGCGAGGTCGCTGCCCACGCGGGCGAGCCATGCAGTCTGCTTGCCCGATGGGCTCCAACTCGGCCATTGGTAGTCCGCCCAAGCTCCGACCGCGCTCAACGGGTTGGTTGACCCCGTCGCGAGTTCGATGCGGACAATCTGCGAGGTGCTGGTGGCGCCTGATTTGCTGCGCGTGGCGACGATCCATTGGCCATCGGAACTAAGTGCGACCTGTCCAAGATCCTGGGCCTCCTTGAGCAATACTTTCGGTTGGGCGCCGGGCGCTGCGGCGAGCGAGCACAGCGTTCCGTGTTCTTCGTCGTGGATGAGCAGCTCAGCCTTCGAGAGCCAACCGCAGACCGTGCCGCCCAGCACGATTTCCCGGGTGGTCTTCGCGTTGAGATCGTAGATGAAATGCTTTGCTTCCGTGACCTTGGAGGGTGCCGGTGCCTCGCCCTGGGGCGGTCCAAGATAATAGATGAGCAGCTGCGCCTGGGGCGACCACGCGGTCAGCAGCAGGGTCTCTTTGCGGTAACCGCTGAGGACCGTGGTGCTCTCGCCGCCGGCAAGGGGGCGGATCTGGACGCTGCCCTGCTTGACGAAGGCGACCTGCGTGCCGTCTGGCGAACAGCGCGGGGCATCCGAACCGGCACCGCTCTCATTGCCCCACTGAGTGCCTTTGGGCAGGGCGTAGGGGATGATCCGGCCATCGCTGCTGACCAGATGAAGCTGCGAGGCACCATAGGTTGTCGCAACGAGCTTGCTGACCACGGGCGGTGGGGTTTCGGCCTTTACCGAAGGGCCCAAGGCCGCTGCGAGAACGAGGATCAATGAGGTGTGGAGAGAGATGTGCATCCGCCCATGATGCGGAGACTCTCGCGAGCGGTCAATTAGATCATGGCCACCCGGTTGACGGCCCAGTGCGGCTGCCCGGCCCTCCCCGATGACGCCCATTTACTTCAACTCAGGGGCACCGCGGGCCTCACCTGAGGGTATTGACCCCCACCCGGAAGGGGCGCAGTCTGGGCGCCTCAGCTACCGTCCCAAGGGAGATCGATCATGCGTTTCTTCGTTGTTGCCTTCTTTGCCGGCACGATGGCCTTTGCCCAGGCACCCGCCGCAAAGGTCGCCCCCAAGCCCGAGACCAAGTCGGCGCCCGCCTATTCTCAATGGATTGGTCAGAAGTCCGAGGCGGTCGGGAAGAAAATGGGGTTGAGAATTCGCGAAAGCCGGGACATCACGGAGGATGGCACCTATGGCCTGGAAGCGTATGGAAGCCGAGAAAAGATCACAACCGTGTTCTTCGGCAAATCGATTGGTAAGACGGCCGATGGATCCCACATCTACAAAGTTCTCGACATCCTCTTCCTGCCTCCTATATCCAAGCGCCAGTTTTTTTCTATCTGGGGCGAATTGAATGGAAAGAGTGATGATCAGCTATTCGGAATCGGGATCAACGATAAGACTGAAAATCTTTTCAAGAAAAGCGAAAAAGTTTGGCGTACCAATATACAGAGCGAAAAAATTGAACCCATATCGACTGAAGGTGTCAAATTGTCCATCAATACGGAAGAAGGGTATGTGCCCGAATAACCCGTCGATTCACGGGTTGATGGTTTAAGGATTTATACGGAGGAGAAATTCATGGTCAAGGCCTTTTACTCACTGGCATTCGCCTCCCTGTTGGCAGGACAGGCGCCCGCAACTGAACGACACCCTTTCGGCATCCAGGACATGCTGGCGATGGACCGCATATCCGATCCGCGGGTCTCGCCGGACGGCACCAAGGTCGCGTTCGGCGTTTCCTCCATCGATCTGGCGGCAAACAAGCGCCGCAGCAATATCTGGATTGCCGGCACGGAGGGCGGAGGTGCCCGTCGCCTGACCTTCGCCGGTGCCGACAGTCAGGCCCGTTGGGCTCCTGACGGCAAGTCCCTTTTCTTCATTTCCAACCGGTCGGGTTCCTCCCAGGTCTGGAATCTGTCCTTCAGTGGCGGCGAAGCCGAGCAGGTCACCGACCTGCCGCTGGATGTTGACGCCCTGGAGGTTGCCCCCACCGGCAAATTTTTGGTGTTTTCGATGGCCGTTCTGCCAGGTGCAACGCCCGCCGAGACCAAGGCTCGCCTGGAAGCCAAGGCCAAGTCCAAGGCCTCGGGTCTGATCTACGAAACTCTCTTCTTCCGGCACTGGGACACCTGGACTGATGGCACCCGGAACCACCTTTTCGTCTACGACCTTGCGAAAAAGCAGGCTCGGGACCTGATGCCCGCCATGAACGCGGACTGCCCTACGGCGCCTTTCGGTGGCAGCGAGGACTTCACCCTTGCACCGGATGGCTCCGTCCTGGTTTTTTCCGCCAAGGATGTGGGCCGTCAGGAAGCCTGGTCCACCAACTTCGATCTCTTTGCGGTAAAGACCGACGGCAGCGCCCCTCCTGCGCGGCTCACGTCCAACCCCGCCTGGGATGCGGCGCCCCGCTTCTCCCCTGACGGTCACACCCTGGCCTATTTGGCCATGAGCCGCCCGGGCTATGAGGCGGATCGCTTCGAGGTCGTGCTGCGCGATTGGACCTCCGGGAAGGAACGGAAAATGACCCTTCAGGTGGATGATTCGCCCCGCGGGGACCGTTCCGCCGGGGAACTGAACTGGCTCCCCGACGGGAAGGCCCTCCTCTGCACGGCCGATCACCTCGGGCAGAAAGCCCTGTTCGCCCTCAGCACCACCGGCAAGGCGCGCATCGTTGTGGGAGAGGGCAGCGCGTCCAATGCCCAGCCCCTCGCGAACGGCAGGATTCTCTATGCCCTGAATTCCCTGTCGGGACCTACCGAGTTGTACACGGTGGGACCGGACGGCAAAGGCATCGCCCGGGTGACGCGGTTCAACGACGCGAAGGTCGAAGCGGCCGCCATGGGTGCGTTCGAGCAGTTCTCCTTCACGGGCGCCAAGGGCGACAAGGTCTATGGCTATCTTGTGCGCCCTGTCAACTTCGACCCCGCCCGGAAATATCCTGTGGCCTTCCTGATCCACGGTGGCCCCCAGGGCAGCTTCGGCAATGACTTTCACTACCGCTGGAATCCCCATGCCTACGCGGGTGCCGGGTATGCGGCGGTGATGATCGATTTCCACGGCTCCACCGGCTACGGCCAGGTCTTCACCGACGCCATCAATGGCGATTGGGGTGGCGCGCCCTACGAGGACCTGATGAAGGGCCTGGACCACGCCCTCAAGACCTACGCCTTCCTGGACAAGGACCGGGTCGGCGCGCTGGGCGCCAGCTACGGCGGCTACATGATCAACTGGATCGCGGGGCAGACCGACCGTTTCAAGTGCCTGGTGTCCCATGACGGCAACCTGGACGAGAAGATGGCCTACTTCGACACGGAAGAACTGTGGTTCCCCGAGTGGGAGCACGGTGGCACCCCCTGGTCGAACCCCAAGGGCTACGCCAAACACAACCCCGTGGACTTCGTCCAGAACTGGAAGACGCCCATGCTCATCGTCCATGGCGGCAAGGACTACCGCGTCGTGGACACCCAGGGCATGTCTAGCTTCACGACCCTCCAGCGCAAGGGAATCCCATCCAAGTTCCTCTACTTTCCCGACGAGAACCACTGGGTGCTGAAGCCCGCCAATTCCATCCTCTGGCACGAAACCGTGCTCGGCTGGCTGGACAGGTGGCTGAAGAACTAATTTCAGAAGCTGTCCCGCACGCGCAGGTAGCTCGCGAAACGCGGCAGGCCCTTCTTGGTCAGGCCGCGAAAGGTGTAGGTGATGACCGTACCAACGGCGGGCGGGTTCCTGCGCGCCGCATCCGTGAAGCCGGTGCCAAGCACAAACCTTTTCCCATCGGGCATCTCGACGCGCAGGGCACCCAGCAGGCCGTGGAATTTGCCCTTGCCGGGAAGCTGCTCGACGACCACGGCTTCGGTATCGCTCAGGGGTTTAAGTTTCAGCAGCACATCGCTGCGTCCCGTGATGTAGGGCGCCTCCGCGAGATGCAGCATCAGGCCTTCGCCGCCCGCACTCAGCACCTTCTGCAGATGGCACTGGAGCTCGGTGCGATCTTTCACTCGAAACTGGGGGACGGCCACCAACTGCGGCCACTGGGCGGCCGCGACGATCTCCTGGAGGCGCTGGGCGCGTGCCGAGAAAGGGCCTGGCGCGTCGGGCAATTCGAAAACCAGGTACTTGATCTGCCGCCATTCGGCATCGTCCGGCAGGAGCTTGCGGACGAACCCTGAAAGGTCCTCGAAGCGGCCCCGGGCCAACCACAATTCGCCATCCAGGGGCTGGGAGGGGAGTTTTTCCAGGAACCAGCGAGGCGCGGAGACCTCTCGGCCGCTGCGAAATTTCAGACTCTGGCCATCCCAAAGTGCCCGCACGCCGTCGAATTTTTCGCTGACCAGGTAGTCGGCAGGGTCGACCTTAGGGCCCAGGATATTGGCCAGGAGCAGCGCAGCGGGTTTTTGCCCGGGTGCTTCCACCGCGATGCTTCTCCCGTGCGGCGTCAGCAGGAGGACCCCCGTTGCCGCGGCGGAAACCAACAACCTGAATGCCTGCCCGTTTGTGCCCATGAATGGCCTCCTGAAGGCGCCTTGCAGGATCGGCAGCCCCATTGTGGCGCGAGATTCGGGGCTCCCCTGGCATACTATCCCCATTCAATCCGGACAGCCTGAGTCTTGTCCGATAGCCAGGAGACACCCATGCCCGTGCCCATGCTCGAACTCGCTCCCCAGAACAGTGCGGTGAAGGCGAAGATTCTGGAAGGTCTCTCCACGATCATCGACAAGTCCAGCTTTGTGCTCGGCGAGAATGTGAAGGGTCTGGAGGCTGAACTCTCCGCGTATTCCGGGGCCAAGTACGGCGTTGGCATGTCGAGCGGCACGGACGCACTGCTGGTGGCCCTCATGGCGCTGGACATCAAGGCGGGCGATGAGGTCATCATCCCCAGCTTTACCTTTTTTGCCACAGCGGGGGTCGTGGCCCGCACCGGCGCTACGCCAGTCTTCATCGACCTGGACCCCGTGAGCTTCAACGCCACCGGCAAGCTGGTGGAAGCGGCCGTCACACCCCGCACCAAGGCCATCATGCCGGTGCACCTCTTCGGCCTGCTGGCCGAGATGCCCGCGATCATGGCCGTTGCCCAGAAATACGGCATTCCCGTCATCGAGGATGCCTGTCAGTCCCTGGGCGCCAAGGGCTGGGGCAAGTCCGCTGGCCAGTTCGGCGACATGACGGGTTGCTCCTTCTACCCCACCAAGAACCTGGGTGCCTTCGGTGACGCCGGTTTGACTCTCATCCGTGACGACGAGAAACTCGCCGCCAAGGTGCGCCGCCTGCGGGTGCACGGCATGGAGCCCGTCTACGTCCATCACGAAGTGGGCATGAACGGGCGTCTGGATGAGTTCCAGGCTCTGGTGCTGCGGGCCAAACTGCCCATGCTGGAAAGCTGGCACGAGGGTCGCCGCAAGCATGCCCAGTGGTACTTCGACCGCCTGACGGCCATCACGCCCGACGAGATGGTGCTCCCCAGCGAGACTGTGCCCAACGGCCGGCACATCTACAACCAGTTCACCGTGCGCGTGAAGCAGGGCAAGCGCGATGCCCTTCAGGCGCATCTCAAGGGCCTGGGCATCGGCAGCGCCGTCTACTACCCCATCGCCCTGCACGAGCAGCCCTGTTTCGCCTATCTGGGCTACAAGGCAGGCCAGCTTGCCGCGACGGAATTGGCCTCCCAGGAAGTGTTGAGCCTGCCTGTCTACCCGGAGATGACCGAGGCCATGCTGGAAGAAGTCGCCAAGGGCCTGCTGGGCTTCTTCGGCAAATAGTTGGAAACCCAAAAAACAAGGGACCGCAGCATCTGCCGCGGCCCCTTGTTTTTTGGTTCTTCCGTGATTTGAGTGAAAAGGTTGAGCAGCAGCGGTCTTCTGGCATCTTGGGTTTGTCGAGAACTCAAAATGGAAAGGAGGCCGCCGC
The DNA here is from genome assembly GCA_903868115.1 of uncultured Holophagaceae bacterium. Classification (GTDB taxonomy): domain Bacteria; phylum Acidobacteriota; class Holophagae; order Holophagales; family Holophagaceae; genus JAYREN01. Next base: position 49 of record CAIPUA010000383.1, on the reverse strand, counting down.
TGCCTACCAACGAGCTTATGACCCGCCTGGGCGGATGGAAAGGGTATCG
>CAIPUA010000382.1 GCA_903868115.1 uncultured Holophagaceae bacterium | reverse complement strand
GGTTGAAGCGGCTGACCCAAGCATTTTCAGTGCGTGGGGGGGCATACCAATAGGAGGCCTCCCGCTCCCGCCCCTCATCCCGTCGGCCAAAATTCACTCCCCACGCGGTGCCCTGGCCCGCATGAAAGCGGATTAGGGACAGAGGGATCTTCAGCTCCGCGGACCATCCATCCGCATCCACACTCACCGCCGATTCCCACACGCCGTCCCAACTCCAGTCCTCGGTGGCATCGTCGAAATGCAGCCCGTCCCGTTGTACGTCGGAGGCGTTCACCATGAAGCTGTATGCAGCACGGTGGTCGTGGGCACTGTCGACGAAGATAGCGAACCAGTCGCTGGCGCTCACCTGGTCCCGCCGGTGCACTTGGCGCACGACATCGGCATGGCCGGGTTCGTGATGCATGCGGGCACCCACGTACAGGTAGCGGTCGTCATACAGGACCCGCACCTCCGTAAGCTTGCGGGAAGGCTGGCCCAGGGCCGGGGTGAGCTGGGTAAAGTCCTTCAGCACGGGCGCTGCGGCCCACGCGACTTCATCCAACCGGCCGTCCATGCGAAGCGCTTCATTCGTGCGGACAGCCTGGAGGGTCTTGGGGGTGGCATCCGCTGCGAGGAGCAGGGTGCTGAAACCGAGCGGGCAGAGCAGTCGTCGCATGGGACCGGGTCCTGCGTTGATTTTTGGCGAGGGTTCCACCAGGTTTACCGAGGCAGTGCGTAGGCCACCAGTCCACCATCCAGGAAGGTGGGGGCCACGACCATCCGCTTCCCGGGGATGTAGGTGATGTCCCCGAGGTTCTGGCCAGGCACGCTGGTGTCAAGGAGCAGGGTGAGGGTGCCATGGTGGCTGATGCGAAGGAGGCGCCCCTCGTTGTGGGTCATGAGGATGTTCCCTGCCTCGTCTGCGGCGAGTCCATCTCCGATCCCTTTCCCCACAGGAATAACCTTCAGGACGGCCTTGGTTGCGAGGTCGACGGCTTTCAAGGTGCCATCCCCGTTGGTGGCCACCCAGAGCCTTCCCCCTTGCACCAACAGCCCGTTGGGGCGCACGAACGCAGGGCCGTCCAGAAACACCTCGGACTTTCCGCCCGCCAGCCGGTACACACAGCCCTTCCGACTATCGGAGACGTAGACAATCCCGGCCGGATCCACCTCCACATCGTTGAGCATCTGGGCCTCCGGGAACTCATGGCGGGTGCGGATCGTGGCACCCGGGATATCGATCTCGACCAAGCCACGGGGTTCCACGGCCCATAGGGTGTCGCCCTGGACCTTCAGGCCGGCGGGATTCCGTAGGCCCTTCACCCAGTCCAGATCCAGGACCTTGCCGTCCAGACCTACCCGGCTGATGGACTGCCCGCCACCTGGCCGCATGGGATCGAAGTTCGATACATACAGGACCTTGCGGGTGCCGTCGTAGGCGGCCGATTCGGGGACCTTGAACCCCGGCGTCTTCCAGAGCTTCGACACCCCGGGGGCTGCGAAGATGGCCTTGGCGTCCTGGGCTACGAAACCCCAGCCGCCCATGGTTTCGGACAGCGTAACCAGCAACTCGTTGTCGCCTTTGCGCAGGGGGAGGAACAGCGTGTCGAAGGTTCCCATGATACCCAAGAATGAAGGATCCCTCAGGGTGTACGAGCTGTCGCCGGCGGAAATGGGTTTGCCATTCAGGAACACGGTGACGGTGTCGCTGTAGCCAAATCGCAGACGGCGAACTTCGTCCTGGTCCGCACGCAGGGTGGTGCGGGCAAACACCGTGTCCGGCCCACCCGGTTGGCGCCCCAGGAAACGGGAGACGTCCAGACGACCTTCGGCGTCGGCTTTGACCTTCTGCCACGTGAGGCCCGGCAGCTTCTGGGCCAGGGGCGGCAGGTCGTCCTCCACGAGGGCGGCCTTCACAGCACTGGATAGTTCCCAGTCCGTGATGAAGCCGGGGGCTCTCCAAACGGGTGGCGGCGGCCCGAAGCGCAGCGTGTCGTCCTTTCGGTAGCTGAGGTTGGAGAAGAAAGCCGAGCCATCCATGGGTGCCATGAGGCCGAT
>CAIPUA010000381.1 GCA_903868115.1 uncultured Holophagaceae bacterium | reverse complement strand
TGCTCTACCGCCGCTTTCGCGGCCGGGACCCCAAGGTCGAAGCCCTGATCGAACGGCGCGGACTGAAGTAGGCATGACCGAATCCATCCCCAGCAACCCCACCCAAACAGAGGCCCAAATGAAGAACCCGACTCTCCTTTCCGCTCTGCTTGCCCTGCCCCTGCTGGCCGCGCCCGACCCGGCCCAGGCCACCAACCCCTTCTTCCAGACCTGGAAGACCCCCTTCGGCGTGCCACCCTTCGCCGAGATCAAGGAGGCGCATTTCATGCCGGCCTTCAAGGAGGGCATGGCGCGGCACAAGGCCGAGATTACGGCCATCGCCGAGTCCAAGGACAAGCCCACCTTCAAGAACACCGTGGAGGCCATGGAGCAGTCCGGGGCCTTCATGGAGCCTGTGCGTGCGGTTTTCGGAACCCTTTCGGGCGCCGAGACGAACGCGAATCTGCAGGCCATCAACCGCGAACTCTCGCCCCTGCGCTCCGCCCACCGCGATGACATCAACTTCAACGAAAAGCTCTGGCTGCGGGTGAAGGCCGTCTGGGAGAACCGGGCGAAGGAGAAGCTCAGCGCCCAGCAGTTCCGCCTGCTGGAGGACACCTACAAGGGCTTCGTGCGCGCCGGGGCCAACCTCGGTCCCGAGCTGAAGGAGCGTATGCGGGCCATCAACGCGGAGCAGTCGAAGCTCGGCGTTCAGTTCGGCGACAAGATGCTGAAGGCTACCAAGGACTACGAACTTCTGATCGAGAAGCCCGCCGATCTAGCGGGCCTGCCCGAGGGTGCCCGCAACGCGGCCGCCGCGGCGGCGAAGAAGGTCGGCAAGGACGGCAAATGGCTGTTCACGCTCGATGGCCCCAGCATTTGGCCCTTCCTGCAGTACGCTGAGAACCGCGACCTCCGTCGCCAGATTCTCACGGCCTACACCGAGCGCTGCAACGGCGGCGAACTGGACACCCGTGCCATCGCCAGCCGCATCGCAACCCTGCGAACGGAGAAGGCCAAACTGCTAGGCTACGCCACCTGGGCGCATTTCATCCTCGAAGAGAACATGGCCAAGGACCCCACGGGCGTCTACGGCCTTCTCGACCAGCTCTGGCAGCCCGCCCTTGCCGTCGCGAAGAAGGACCGCGCCGATCTGCAAGCGCTCCTCGACAAGGATCTGCCCGGCATCAAGCTCCAGGCCTGGGACTGGCGCTTCTACGAGGAGAAGGTGCGCAAGGCGCGCTTCGCGCTGGATGAAGAAGCCCTCAAGCCCTACTTCGCCCTCGATGCCGTGCGCGAGGGTGCTTTCCGGGTGGCCGGCAAGCTCTATGGCATCACCTTCACCGAGCTGAAGGACATGCCGACCTACAGCAACGAAGTGAAGGTCTTCGAGGTGAAGGAGCAGGATGGCCGTCATCTCGGCATCTTCTACACGGACTTCCATCCCCGTCCCGGCAAGCGCGGCGGCGCCTGGTGCGGCCGCCTGCGTTCGGGCCACGGCACGATCAGGCCCATCGTCACCAATGTCTGCAACTTCACCCGCCCCTCCGGCGACAAGCCCGCCCTGCTCACCCCGGACGAAGTGGAAACTCTCTTCCATGAGTTCGGTCACGCTCTGCACGGTTTCTTCTACGCGGGTCAGTACCGCGGGTTGGGTGGCGCCCCCCGCGACTTCGTCGAGCTGCCCAGCCAGATCATGGAGAACTGGGCCATGGAGCCCGAGGTGCTGAAGACTTACGCGAAGCATTACAAGACCGGTGAGACGATCCCGGACGCCCTCATCCAGAAAATAGAGAAGGCCGGCACCTACGGGCAGGGTTTCAAGACCGTGGAATACCTTGCAGCCTCGCTGCTCGACATGGCGTGGCACACTCAGACCGAGCCCAAGGCGCAGGATGCCATGGCCTTCGAAAAGGCCACCTTCGAGAAGCTCGGGCTCATCCCCGAGATCCATCCCCGCTACCACACGCCCTACTTCAATCACATCTGGAACAGCGGCTATAGCGCGGGCTACTATGCCTACATCTGGAGCGAGGTGCTGGACAGTGACGCCTTCCAGGCCTTCAAGGAAAAGGGCAACCTTTTCGATCCCGCCACGGCCAAGGCCTTCCGCAAGGAAGTGCTGGCGAAGGGCAACACCGCCGATCCCGCCAAGCTCTATCGCACCTTCCGCGGCCGGGATCCCAAGGTCGAACCCCTGCTGGTGAAGCGCGGACTGAAATAGTCTTTCGTCCATTTCAAAACGGGGCGGCCGAGGCCGCCCCGTTTTGAACTCAGCGGTGCCTTCTTCCGATATCCTTTCCCCATCCCTTTCAGGAAGTGCCGCCATGTCCAACTCGATCCGACGCATTGCCATTTGTACGGGAGGCGGGGACGCTCCGGGCCTCAATGCGGTCATCCGCGCGGTGGTCATCGCGGCCTCCAATCTGGGCTGGGAATGCTACGGCATCCGGGAGGGCTTCAATGGCATCCTCTTCCCCGAGCGCTACCCGGAAGGCGGCGTCTTCAAGCTCACCCGCGACAGGGTGCGGGGCATCGCCCACCTGGGCGGCACGATTCTGGGCACCACGAACAAGGGCAATCCCCTGCACTTCCCCATGAAGATGCCGGACGGCTCGGTGAAGGACATGGACCGCACGGACGAAATCCTGGAGTTCTTCGGCAAGCGGGAGTTGGATGCGCTCGTGTCCATCGGCGGGGATGGGTCGCTGACCATCGCCCACGCCCTGACCCAGAAGGGGCTGCGGGTGGTGGGCGTGCCCAAGACCATCGATAACGATCTAGA
>CAIPUA010000380.1 GCA_903868115.1 uncultured Holophagaceae bacterium | reverse complement strand
TTGACGACCGGCTTTTTGGCAACGGCCTTCTTGACGACCTTCTTCACGGCCTTCTTGACGACCGGCTTTTTGGCAACGGCCTTCTTGACGACCTTCTTCGCGGCCTTCTTGACGACCGGCTTTTTGGCAACGGCCTTCTTGACGACCTTCTTCGCGGCGGCCTTTTTCACGGCCGGCTTCTTGGCAACGGCCTTCTTGACGACCGGCTTTTTGGCGGCCTTCTTGACGGGCGTCGGGGCCGGGGCTACCGGGGCGATGGGGTTGTTGCTCTCGTCCATTGAGGACTCCTTTTTGCCCTTCCGGGCGGGGTTGGGTGAAGAGGTTGATGGTGGGAGTGGAGCGGACTTGGTGCTCGCTTTTGAGGTGCCAGTGACGGGTGTGCCTGAGGGGCCTTTCGCCTTGTCCCCAGGTTTAGGAGGGGCCTTGGATTCCGTGGTCGGCGCGGCTTCCGACTTGGCCTTGGCCTTGGACTTCGGGGATTTCTTGGTGGGCTCGATCCCAGCGAGAATCTGCACGAGACGTTTGCCCGGGTAGAACTCGTCGAGGAAGACGTCGCCGATGATCACGCCATGGACACCCATGGCCTCGAGCTGGCGAATCTGGGCAAGGTTGGCGACGCTGGCCTCGACCATCCGGAAGCACTTCTTTTCCGGAACCTTCTTTAAAAGCATGAGGGCCTTTTCGAAGGAAGGCTCCCATGTATCCATATCGCGGCCGACGACACAGACGATCTCGGCCTCGGCCTCAAGTGCTCGCTTGAGGTCGGCTTCACAGAACACCTCGACGACCACGTCGAGGGACTTCGCGGCAGCCAGGCGCTGGAGGGCCCTGAGGCGCTCGGGTTCCAGCAGGGCGGCCACGAGGTAGATGGCATCGGCACCTTGAATCTTGCTCTCTTCGATCTGGTACTCCTCGAAGATGAAGTCCCGGCGCAGGAGCGGAACCTTCACCTGTCCGCGCACTTCCTGAAGGTGCTTGTCCTCGCCAAAATAGAGGAAGCGATCCGTGGCCACCGAAATCGCGCTAGCCCCGTTCTCCACTAGGCTCTTCGCGTGGGTGGCCGGTCGGTAGCTCTCGCGCACCTGGCCGCGCAAGGGGTTGCCCCCGGAGACCTCGGCGATCACGGAAATGCCCGGCTGGCTTAGCTCTTCCTTGAGAGAGTGGTGCCCACGGTACGCGTCCTTGACCGCCGCGGGACCTTTTTGTTTCTTGATTTCGATGTCCAGTGTCTTGAATATCTGGACTTTTCTCAGCATTTACACTCCCTTTGGAATCCACTGATCGCGTGATCGTTTCTTCCTTGCTCTCAACGGCGGTACGACTTCTAGTGTTCAACTAAAGCAGTGTTCCGTGGCAGGTCAACAAAATTTTCGCGGTGCTCGAACAAAATATAACTCCGATTTCCTTTTACTCAACCCTTTGCGTGACGGCCGAAGCGGAGGACACTGCAGATGGACACCCCGTCCAATCCCTTGCGCATCCACGGCACCACTTGGTTTCACCCAGTTCATATACCCTTGGCACCCTTCACCTCAAGGAGAAAATTAATGGACGCGATCGTGCTGGAGCATCCCCTCGTACACCACAAGCTCACCCTGGCGAGAGACCGGAAGACCCACGGGAGCCTGTTCCGGCAGCTGGTCGAGGAACTCGGACTCCTCCTCGCGGTGGAGAGTACCCGCGATCTCCCTACGGTAACGATCGTCGTGGAAACGCCTCTGGAACGCACTCAAGGCCGTCGTCTGAACCCCCTAGACCCGGTGCTCGTGCCGGTCCTGCGCGCAGGCCTCGGGCTTCTTCCCTCCTTCCTGCAGCTCCTTCCCACCGCGAAGGTCGGCCATCTGGGCCTCTATCGCGACCACGATTCCCTGGTGCCCGTCCCCTACTATCGGAACTTTCCCCCGCTCCTGGAGGAGCGTCCCGTCTTCGTCCTGGACCCCATGCTCGCCACGGGTGGGAGTGCCTCCGAAGCCGTGCGCCAACTGAAAGCCGCAGGCGCGAGAACGATCACCCTGGCCTCCGTCCTGGCCGCCCCCGAAGGCATCGCCCGCCTCCAGGAGGACCATCCGGATCTGCGCATGGTCATCGCCGCCGTGGATCGCCAATTGAACGAGCGAGGCTACATCCTCCCCGGTCTGGGCGACGCAGGAGACCGAATCTTTGGGACCGCGTGACCCCAAAGCCTACATGCTGCCACCATCCACGACCAAGACCGCGGCCGTGGCGACAATGAGCCAACTCGTGGGAGGTCTCCGTGAATGCCAAACCAATGAGGGAGGTTGAAGAGGCTCGAAAACTGGAGGAGGCCCGCCGAGCCTGCCAGAGAACCCTCCGCCTCGGCGCAAAACACCTCGAGGCGCAAGTCAGGCTTGGCAATATCCACATGAGCCAGGGACAATGGCAGGATGCGGAAGGCCTGTTTCGCCAGGTGCTGGCCACGGAGCCCGGGCAAACGGATGCGCAGATTGCCCTCGCGAATTGCCTTATGAAGCAAGGGGACCTTGAAAATGCAAAACAGTGCCTAGAGAAAATACTTGAAGGGGATCCAAGGAACTTGGCGGCCCACGACTTGCTCATCCAGGTCCATTTCCAGCAGAACAACCCCTCGAAGGCTCACCAAGAACATCTCCGGCGTGCCCTGCTCCTGGACGGAGTCTCCGGTGCCAAGGCCCTGCTCGAGGTCGCTCAAGTCAGCTTGCTGTACGGGGAGATGCCCCTGGGCTGGGATCAATTTGAAGCGCGTTTCCTTTTACCGGGCCTAGTCCTCCCCTCACGCGATTTTCCCGAGCCCCGCTGGAATGGAGAGCCCTTCCCGGGTAGGACTCTGCTCTTGCTCTGTGAACAGGGGTTTGGGGACACCCTGATGTTCGTGAGGTATGCACCGATGGTGAAAGCCCTTGGGGGCAGGGTAGTCCTCACGGCTCAAGCGCCTTTGGCGGACCTGGTAGCCACCTGCGCGGGGATCGATGAAATCATCCCCACAGGTAGACCCTTACCGACTTTTGATCTCTATCTTCCTTTGCTTTCTCTCCCCCGGATCTTTCGGACGGATCTCACTAGCATCCCAGCCGATATTCCGTATTTGAGGGTTCCCGACGCAGTTCCAAATCGCGGCGAACTCGAAGCACTCCTGGCGCGTTCTGAAGGTTGCATCCGGATTGGAGTGGCCTGGAAGGGCAGCTCTTCCTATACACGGGATGCTGAACGATCCATCCCACCTTCCACCCTGGCCCCCTTGGCGGCACTGCCACAGGTGGCGTGGCATAGCTTTCAGTTTGAGGAGGGAGAAGAGCTACCTTCTCTTCCGGGCATCCTGACCCCGGGAGCGCTTCTAAAGGGCTTCTCGAACACGGCCTTTGCCATCAGCCGAATGGATCTTGTCATCACGGTAGACACAGTGGTGGCCCACCTAGCGGGGGCCCTAGGGATTCCCACCCTGTTGTTGGTAAGCTACAGCCCCGATTTCCGTTGGATGTTGGAGCGGGATGACAGCCCCTGGTACCCCACCCTGCGAATCTATCGACAGCCGAGCGCGGGCGATTGGGAATCCGTGATCCAACAGGTTCTTGGGGATTTAGCAAACCAGGAGTAGCAGCCGATGCAGACTTGGTGGATTATTTGCAATTTCTTAGGTTGGCCTAACCTTACGGGGTGCTCATGAAGACCATTATTCTCGCCGGTGGCCTCGGCACAAGGCTTTCTGAAGAGACGGCATTCAAG
>CAIPUA010000379.1 GCA_903868115.1 uncultured Holophagaceae bacterium | reverse complement strand
GGCAGACTTGGATGTAGCGCTCGAACCCGGAAACCTGGAGCAGCTGCTTGTAAAGCTGGGGGCTTTGGGGCAGGGCGAAGAAATCGCCCGGATGCACGCGGCTGGGCACCAGATAGTCCCGGGCGCCCTCGGGCGTGGAGCGGCCCAGGATGGGTGTCTCGAAGTCGATGAAATCGTGCTTCCGGAAGTAGTTTCGGGTGATGTTCGCCACTTCTGAGCGCAGCACCATGTTGCGTTGTATACACCCCAAACCCAACAGCGCGGGTGGTGCGGGCCAGGGTGGGGGCTGAGGCGGGATCGGGGGGTCCCGTGTTCTGCGCCTCGCCGGCGGAGGAACTCCCACCGGCTGAACTGCCGGCGCAAGCCAGGGCGCTGCCCCAACCCAGGCAGGAAAGATCCTGGGCCAGGTCCTGGGCAAGGCTTGGAGCGTCCCCCGCTCCAGGTCGCTTCCGCGCCTCCCGCCACGCCTGAAGTCGGTCCCGCAAGGCGAGGAACAACCGCTGCGCCCGGTGCAGGGCACGGCGGGCCATGGGGTCGAGACGGGGGCTGGGCGCGCCTTTGGCCTCCCTGACTCGGGCCCGTCCTGGGCCCTCGCCCTTCCAGGGCGGCAATCGCGGTGCGATTCCGTCCCAATCGCCAATCCTGGAGATTGGTCATGCTCACCGACATGGCGATTCCACGGGGATCACGGCCACGACCGCACACAGGCCCTCCCGCTTGGAAAAGGTGTGGCCAGGATCGGCGGCCCCTGGTTTCAGGGCAAGAAGGAAGGCTTTCGGGCGGACCCGCTATACACGCGGAAATGGAGTAAAGATCTTCCTGCTTGTCGGTGTCTTTTCTCTGCGTCCTCTGTGGTTCAGCAGGTTTTTGCAAGATCGGAAATGTAAAATCCAAGATGAATGACCTGCCTTACTTGGCCTCCAACCGAAGGGGAACGCGCAGCTTCTTGCCTTCACGCAGGACATCCAGGGGGATCGAGCTGCCAAGGGGCTCCGTTTCGATTAGATTCAACAGGCCATCCAGGTCCCTGACCGCCGTTCCGCCAACGCCGAGGATTACATCGCCGAGCACGAAGCGGCGCCCCGAACGGGTGATGCCTTGCAGGCCCGCTCGATTCGCGGCGCTCCCTGGGCGGATGCGAAGCACGATGACGCCCTTGGGATTTCCGAAGCTGGGGGCATAGGCTGGGTCAAGTTCTTCGAAACCCAGATCCGGCCGGGCGATTCGACCCTTCGCAATGAGTTGCGGGACGATCCGGTTCACCGTGTCCACGGGACCCGCGAAGCCGATGCCGGCGCTGGATCCGCTGGTGCTGGTGATGGCCGAGTTCACGCCAATGAGGCGGCCGGCGCTGTCCAGCAGGGGGCCACCGGAATTGCCGGGATTGATGGCGGCATCGGTCTGGATGACGCCGGTGATGCGGCGTCGGGTGGCGCTTTGGATCTCCCGACCGAGCGCGGAGACCACACCCGTGGTCAAGGTCTGATCCAATCCAAAGGGATTGCCGATGGCCATGACGAACTGCCCCACCTGCAAGTCCGCGGAAACGCCGATGGGAATGGGACGGAGCCTGGCGGGGGGATCCGCCAGACGGAGCACCGCGAGGTCCTTCTCGGGTGCCAGACCCACCACGCGGGCGCGATGCGTGCTGTGGTCCGAGAGGGTCACTTCCAGTTCCTGAGCGCCTTCTACCACATGGTAGTTGGTGACGATGTGGCCCGATTCGTCCCAGATGAGTCCCGAGCCGGTGCCCGTGGGAACAGCCTGCACATCGAAGCTGAACCAGTCCCGCTGGTAGGCGATGCTCGTGATGTAGACCACGCTGGGGCGAGCCTCGCGAAAGCGATCAATGCCGGCCTGTTCCCAGGCGGGCAGCGGTTCACGGCGGGTGATTGGCCTTGGTTCGGACGCCATTCGGGCGGCGCCCTGGTTGCTGCACCAGCCCACCAGGACGCCCGTCGTTAGGATCAGGAAAACCCAGATCAGCTTTCGCATGGAAGCTCCTGGAAAAGCATCCCAGGAATATTGCCCACCAAGCACCCCTTCCTGTCGCTGCAATCCACGGGATCACATCCTTGGGAACGATGCTCAGCCAGCCAGGACTGCCTCCAACTGATCCACGGCCCAGTCCAGTTCGGCCTTGGTGATGACGAGGGGCGGGGCCAGGCGGATGGTGTGGGTGTGGGTGTCCTTGCAGAGCATGCCCCGATCCTTAAGGGCATAGCAGTATTTCCGGGCTCCGCCGGCTGTCGGATCCAGGTCGATGCCGGCCCAAAGGCCCGTGACGCGGATCGCCTTGACCAGGGGGCTCTTGATGGCCCGAAGGCGGGCTTCCAGGTGCACGCCCAGTTCCGCGGTGCGCTCCACCAGCTTCTCCTCCACGAGAACATCCAGGGCGGCACTGGCCACGGCGCAGGCCAAAGGATTGCCACCGTAGGTGGAGCCGTGGATGCCGGGCGTGAAGACGGACATCAGGTCCTCGGTGGCCAGGAAGGCACTGACCGGATAGAAACCGCCGCTGAGGGCCTTGCCGATGGTGACGCCATCGGGGCGGATGCCCTCATGCTCGAACGCGAAGAGTTTGCCGGTGCGTCCGAGCCCCGACTGGATCTCGTCGGCGATGAGCAGGATCTTGTGCGCGTCACAGAGTTCGCGCAGCCCTTTCAGGAAGCCCTTTGGCGGAATGATGACGCCCCCCTCGCCCTGGACGGGTTCTACGAGGATGGAGGCGGTGTTCGGTGTGATGGCCGCGGCTACCGCGGCGAGGTCCCCATAGGCCACGACCTTGAAGCCCGGCGTGACAGGCGCGAAGCCCTGGTAGGAATCGGGATCCGTGCTGAAGCCCACGATGGTGGTGGTGCGCCCGTGGAAGTTGCCTTCGAAGGCGATGATCTCGGCCTTGCCGTATTCGATCCCCTTGCGATCGTAGGCCCATTTCCGACTGGCCTTGATCGCCGTCTCCACCGCTTCCGCTCCGCTGTTCATCAGCAGAGCCTTGTCGAACCCCGTGAGTCGGCAGAGTTTCTCCAGCAGCGGCGGGAACTGGTCGTTCCGGAAGGCCCGACTCGTGAGGGCCAGGCGCTGACACTGGGCCATCATGGCGGCCGCGATGCGCGGATGATTGTGCCCCTGGTTCACCGCGGAGTAGGCCGACAGAAAGTCCATGAAGCGCCGGCCTTCGACATCCTCCAGCCAGATGCCTTCGCCCTTGGTGGCGACCACATCCAGCGGATGGTAGTTGTGTGCGCCGAAACGATTTTCCTGCTCGATGAGGGTCTGGCTGAGGCTCATGGGGCTGCTCCTGGGATCGTGTCAGGATGCTACTCGAAATCCGGATGCTGCGGGACTGGAGTTTCTCGATAGACTGCAAATTCATGCCTCGGAATTCTTTGAGAGGAAAACATGCAGCGGCGCACCAAGTGGGTTCTCATTTCGGCTTCGATCCTGGTGGTGGGCACCTCCACTGCGTGGATCGCACGGAGGAGCGCCGCCGGGGACCTTCCGTTCTCGGTGGAAATCGTTCGTCGCCAGGATCTGCGGGAGAGCGTGACGGCCAACGGCGAGGTCCAGGCGCGCACCAAGGTGAATGTGGGTAGCACCATCACCGCGGAAATCCGGGAGATCCACGTCAAGGATGGCCAGTGGGTGAAGGCCGGGGATCTGCTGGTCTCACTGGACCAGGAGCGGTTGCGCCAGGACTTGGTGCGTGCGGAACTCTCAGTGGCCACCGCCCACCAGGATCTGAAGAACGCGCAGGCCGCCTTCGACAAGCAGGCCTCCACCTTCAAGCGCCGCGAGGATCTCCACGCCCAGGGCATCGTCTCCAGCGAGGATTACCAGCAGGAAAAATTGAATCTGGATAACGCCCTCACGCAGCTTGAGCGTGCGAAGGTGGGCGTGCGACAGGTGGACGCGGCCCTGGCCCAGGCCAAGGACACCCTCTCCAAGACGGTCATCCGGGCTACCATGGCGGGTCAGGTGACGGGGCTCAAGGCCGAAAAGGGGGAAACGGCCATCGCGGGGCAGACCAATCTCGCCGGTGCCGTCCTGATGGTGATTTCCGATCTCTCCGAGTTGATGGCCGAGATCAAGGTGGGTGAACTGGATGTGGTGAAGCTGCGGATCGGCCAGCCTGCGGAAGTGACAGTGGACGCGATTCCCGGCAGGGTCTTCCAGGGCAAGGTGATCTCCGTGGCCTCGGGCACGGATCGGCCCGCGGGTTCCTCCTTCGGTGGCAACCAGGAAACGCAGAGCTACAAGGTGCGCGTGCAGGTCGAAGGTACTCCGCAGGAACTCGCATCCCTGCGACCGGGTATGAGCGCCCGCCTCGCCGTGCTTACCGCGGAGCGCAAGAACGTGCTTTCAGTCCCGCTGGCCGCCATCCAGGAACGGGAAACGAAGGCCGGAGGACTTGGCCTGATGACGGGTAGCCGCAGCGTCGTATTTGTTGTGAAGGAGGGCAAGGCCGAGGAACGCTCCCTCAAGACGGGCCTCGGCACGCGGCGTGCAGCTGAAGTCCTGGAAGGCCTTTCGGAAGGCGAGCGGGTCATCACCGGCCCCACCAAGGCCCTGCCTACGCTCACCCACGGGATGGCGGTGAAGCTGGAAAAGGCCAAGTCATGAGCCCGCAGCAGCAGCGGAGGGCCACTTTGCCGAAGGCGAAGCCCGAAGGGCAACGCACAGACGTGGTGGGCGGGCTCTGCTCGCCCACCGCGTGGGGTGCACGAGGGGGACGCAGAGGGCGCGAAGCGACCGGGCGGTCCCCCTCGTTCATGGCAGGAGGTGCGTTGTGACCGGCTGGACGCGCTTCCAGGAGACCTTTCGCACCGCGCTTCGCAGCATTTGGGCCCATCGGATGCGCAGCGTGCTGACCACGCTGGGTATCATCATCGGGGTTTCCTCCGTGCTCATCGTGGTCAATCTCACGAAGGCGCTCGAGAGCCGCATCATGGCCGAAGTGAAGAAGGAGGG
>CAIPUA010000378.1 GCA_903868115.1 uncultured Holophagaceae bacterium | reverse complement strand
GCTCGGCAAGGCCCTGCTCGGGGTTGCGGGCACCATCCCCCTTTGGGCCGTTATCGCGGCCTTCGGGGTTCCTGCGCTCATTGGCGTCATTTTCGGCCTCTACCCGGCGGCGAAGGCGTCCAAACTCGATCCAATTGAAGCGCTGCGGTACGAGTAGGCGATGCGAAGTTGAGTTAGCCCGGAAAAGCAAAAACCTGGTTCACCACAAAGGCACCAAGGGCACTAAGGAAGACGAAAAACAGGCACTAAGATGAAGAGAAAGGCACAGAGTTGGAGCATGTCGTTGGGCGCAGCAGGCGGATCGATCAGTTGCTGGGTTCGAGTTCATCATTCATCCGGTGCCCCAGTCCTTCCGGCTCCAGGTCCATTCATGGAACCCGCCTTGGTGTCTTTCCTTTGAATCTTGGTGTCTGCTTTGCTCTTTTCTTTGTGTCCTTTGTGCCTTTGTGGTGAATTTTTTTAATACGCGAGCGTTAGGAGAACCCATGTCCAATACCATCACGATCCACCAGATGCCCATTCTCTCGACCTTCGATCCGCCTCCGGGCTATGAGATCGAGCGGACCATCGGACCCTGCTGGGGCATCACGGTGCGCAGCCGCAGCTTTGTGGGAACCACCTGCGCGGGTTGCCAGACCTTCTTCGGGGGCGAAATCACCATGCTCACGGAGTTGGCCAACGATAGCCGCAACGAGGCCATGAATCGCCTGGAGCAGCACGCCAGGCAGATGGGCGCCAACGCCGTATTGGCGATGCGCTTCGATTCGAGCGAGCTGATGCAGAACACGAACGAGATCGTGGCCTATGGTACGGCCGTGGTGGTGCGGCCCCTCCAGAGGTGAGGCGGATCGATCAGGCTCTCGCTCGGCGCATCGACCGCCTGGCGGGGGGCGCACACGCCTTCCATCGCTTTGCGCACCATCCCCTTTGTGATGCCTACAGGAGTGAGATCCTGCGCATTGGGCATCTTCGCGTGTGTCGGGGTTGTTCCCTCGCGGGCCTGGGCGGAGGCCTGGGCTCCTTGGCGGGTTGCCTACTGCCGAGGATGCCGCTCCAGCCCCTCTTTCTTTTGCTGGCCCTGGGGCTTGTCGGGACGCTGGCCCTGATTGCGCTTCCCCGTGTGCGAAGCCTTGGGAAATGGATCACCCGCCTTCTGCCCGTCGCGCTTTTCGGGTTCCTGTTGGTTCAGGGCTTGCGCCGTGTCGATGGCCCAGGGTTCTGCCTGGCAGGCTCTGTGCTCGCCAGCCTTGGAATCGCCCACGCCCTCTACCGACGCCGAGGCCCATGGCGCCGTCCATGCCGGACCTGTCCGGAACGCGAAGCCAGCCCCTGCGCGGGGTTTCAGCTGCAGATGCGCCGGGAGCGGGCCTTTCAGCGGCTCGCCGGTCGAATGCTGGCAAAGGCATCCGTAGATCTTCCTGCGGGGGCGGGTCTGGACGATTTCTCGTCAGAGTGAGCCGCTTGCGCCGTCCACTTCATTCGTTCCAGACTCATCCCATGCGCCGCCTCGCCGTGCTTCATCATCGCCATTTGGACTGGGTGCCCGCTCTCCAGGAGGCGGAACCCAGGCTGGAGATCCGAGGCTGGCATCCGCGGGACGCCACGGAAGCCGATGACCGGTGGCTGGCCGAGGCCGAGGCGCTCTTCACCTGGCGCTTTCCCGAGGGCTTCCTGACGCGGATGCCGAAACTGCAGTGGATCCAGAACAGCGGCGCGGGTGTGGATCATCTGGTCGGCAATTCCGAGATCGGTGCGGGCATCGTGATCACGCGAGCCGACGGAGCCTTCGGTTTCTGGATGGCACGCTATGTCGTTGGGCACTTGTTGTCTGAAGGGCTGCTGGTGGACGCGTGCCGAATTTCACAGGCTGCAACGGCGTGGAATTCGAAACTGATCCCGGAAGACCTGAGCGGCAGGACCGCCCTGGTCGTGGGTTTCGGCCGCATCGGCCGCCAGATCGGGCGGGCCCTGCGGGAACTGGGCCTGGAGGTGCATGGCTTCGTGCGCACGCCCCGCACCGATGGCGAATTCCCCCTGCACGGCACGGCGGATCTGCCCGCGCTCCTGTCCGGCGCGCGCATGCTGGTGCTCTGCGCGCCCCTGACGGGAGCGACTCGGGGACTGGTGAATGCCCGCCTGCTGGCAAACGGGCATGCGGGTTTAACACTCATCAACGTGGGTCGGGGTGAACAGGTAGTGACGGCAGATCTGCTGACGGCACTTGACGCGGGTCGCCTGGGGCGGGCCGTGCTGGATGTCTTCCCGGTGGAGCCGTTGCCTGCGGATTCACCTCTGTGGCGCCACCCGAAAATTACCATCACGCCCCACCACAGCGGTCCCTCCACGCCCAGGGCCATGGTCCCCGATATCCTCGCCAACCTCCGTCGCTATGCTGAGGGACTTCCTCCCGAAGGCGCGGTGGACCGCCTTCGAGGCTACTAATGAAGGCCGTCATCCAGCGCGTGCAGCGGGCCGCCGTGAAAGCGGGGGAACTCGAGGTTGCCATCGGTCCAGGCATGCTGGTGTTTGTGGGACTGGAGACGGGTGATTCTGAGGAGACCTGTGCCTGGGCTGCCGCCAAGATCGCGAGCCTGCGCATCTTCCAGGACGCAGACGGCAAGATGAACCTGGGGCTTTCGGAGATCGGCGGCGAGATCCTGGCCATCAGCCAGTTCACCCTGGCGGGCAGCATCGCCAAGGGCCGCCGCCCCTCCTTCGACCGCGCGATGAAGCCCGAGGCCGCGCGGATTCTCTTTCGCCGCTTCATGGAGTTATTGGAGGTCCAGCATCCCCGGGTGAAAGCCGGCTTCTTCCAGGAACACATGGAAGTGGAACTGGTGAACGATGGGCCCGTCACTTTCGTCCTGGAACGATGATTCATTCGGACCCGGTTCCAACACGTCGCAGTGGCACGAATCGCACGGGCAGGCGTCTCACGGCCTTTGGCCCCAGGGGGGTCTTGGTAACGAGAACCAGTTCCTGGGAGCCCCGTGCGGGCCCTCTGGGGTAAAGGAAGCGTCCGTTGGGTTTCAACTGTTCCCAGAGGGGCCTGGGTATCTCTCTGGCCGCGCAGCTCAGGAGGATGGCATCGAAGGGGGCGGCTTCGGGCCAACCGTGGAAGCCGTCACCGCAGCGTAGCTGGATGTTTGAGTAGCCCAGCGTGTGGATCAGTGCGGCACTGCGGGCGTGGAGTTCCGGCTCCAATTCGATGCCGAAGGCTTCGGCGCAGAGGTGGGCCAGCACGGCCACGGCATAGCCCGAACCCGAGCCCACCTCCAGCAGCCGGTCGCTACCCTCCAACTCCAGAACCTCGGCCATGAAGGCCACGATGTAGGGCTGGCTGATGGTTGGGCCGACCCCGATGGGCAGTGGGTAGTCCGCGTAGGCCTGTTCCCAGAGTTCCCTGGGCACGAATGGGTGTCGGGGCACCCGGCGCATGGCCTCCAGAACCCGCTCATTCAGGACGCCTCGGGCCTCGATCTGCTCCCGGACCATGGCTTCGCGAACACGGAAAAAGGGGTCATCCTGGATTTCGTCGCCCATGTGTCCAATTTGGCGCGAAAATCGGTGGGCCGCCAGGCATCCAATCACCATCCATCCTTTCGGAGGTTCCATGCGTTCCCTTGCTCTCGCTCTGATCCTTGCACCCGCCCTGCTGGCCCAGGCGCCCGCCTTGGTTCCCCCGGTCCGCCTCAAGCCCCTGCAGGTGAGCCCTGCCGCCAGTGTGAGTCAGACTCTGGGCATCAGCACCGTGAAGGTCGACTACTACCGCCCGGCCGTAAAGGGGCGCGCGATCTGGGGCGAGCTGGTGCCCTTCGGGAAGGTCTGGCGGGCGGGGGCCAACGAGGCCACCGTGATCACTTTCAGTGATCCCGTGAAGATCGGCGGGAAGGATCTCCCGGCCGGGTCCTACGGCTTTTTCGTTCTGCCCGGCAAGGAAACCTGGACCCTGATCCTCAACAAGAAGGCGAAGCAGTGGGGATCCTATGAATACAAGGCGGAGGAGGATGTCCTGCGCTTCGAGGTGAAGCCCCAGGCTGCGGCGCACCAGGAATACCTGCAGTACGATCTGCAGGTCGCCTCCCCGGAACGGCTGCACGTGGCTCTGCGCTGGGAGAAGGTGGCGGTGGGCTTCGACATCGACTTCGATGTGAAGGGCCTCTATTGGAAGCATATGGAGGAGACCCTGGCGAAGGCCCCGACCACCGATGGCGTGCCATGGTTCCAGGCGGCCAACTATTGTTTTCAGCAGAATCTTCACTTGGACAAGGCCATGGGTTGGGTTGACGCCAGCCTGAAGGCCCAGGAAGGCCATCGCAATCTGGAGCTGAAGGCGCGCCTGCTGCAGAAAGCCGGCAAGACGGCCGAGGCGCTGCCCTACCTGGAGAAGGCCATCATTGCGGCAATTGCGGCCAAGACGCCCAAGGAATATCTGGACGGTCTTGCAAAGACCCGACAGGAGTGGAACGCCAAGGGCAAGTAGAATGGCTCCTTGCCCGGAGCATGGATGAAGCGTCTTCTCGTTGCTGTCCTCTTTTTCGGTGCCACTCTTTGCGGGGTGGAACCGGACGGTGGAATATTTCCCAAGTTGAGCCCCCAGGCCACCGTGAGCCAGACCATCGGGACCACCACCGTCTCGCTGGAATATCACCGCCCCCAGGTGCGGGGTCGGAAGGTCTGGGGAGAATTGGTACCCTTCGGCCAGGTCTGGCGCACGGGGGCCAACGAGGCCACGACGATCAAGTTCTCGGATCAGGTCCGGGTGAACGGCCAAGTGGTTCCGGCGGGGACCTACGCGCTCTTCTCCATTCCGGGGCCCGAGCAGTGGACGCTCATCCTGAACAAGCGCTGGCGGCAGTTCGGCACCTTCGAATACCAGCCGAAGGAAGACCTGATTCGTTTCGATGTGAAGTCCAAGCTGGTCAAGGAACATTCGGAGTGGCTCACCTACGAGGTCTATCCGGCCAGCCGGAGCAGTGCCTACGTGGATCTCTACTGGGAGAAGTTACGCATCAGTTTCCTCGTCGATGTGGATGTGGAGGCGATGGTGACGGCGCGGATGAAGCGCGCCATGAGTCGGGCGGGTGAGAGCGACTGGAAGATCTTTGCGGACGCCGCCGAGTATTTTCTGGAACAGGAGAAGGAACTGAACCAGGCCCTGATCTGGGCGGAGAAATCCATCCGGATCCAGGAGAACGCTGCCAACCTCTCCGTGAAAGCCAGGGTGCTGCGCGCCATCGGGCAACCGACCCAGGCCTATCAGACCCTGGACAAGGCGCTGCGGATCGCCCGCGCCCAGAATGCCGGCGGACCCGTCATCGGGCCGATTCAGGCCGCCCTGGAGCAATGGAAGAAGCAGAACGGCGGCGCTGCGGTCGTCGCTCCCAGGAAGTGAGGGCGGGGCCTTGAAGATTGGCGACTGGGATGTTCAGCACGTGGACGCGGGATTCTTCAAGCTCGACGGCGGGGCGATGTTCGGCACGGTCCCCAAGGTCATCTGGGCCAAGTTGATGGCCGCAGACGCGCTGAACCGGATCCGCTTCGCCAGCAATTCCCTCTTGCTCCGAGGCAATGTTGAAGGACGTTCCCGGGTGGTCGTGGTCGAGACTGGAAACGGTGACAAGGAAGACGCGCTCTTCCGGGAGCGCTTCGCCCTGGAAGGCCACAACATTCTCCTGGAGAGCCTCGCGGCGCGGGGCGTGCGGCCCGAAGACGTGACGGACGTGATCCTCACGCATCTGCATTTCGATCACGCGGGGGGCGCCACGCGACGGGAAGGAGATCGCATCGTGCCGACCTTTCCCAAGGCCCGCCACATCGTTCAGCGCCAGGAACTGCTGGACGCCCGGAACCCGCCCCTGCGCAGCCGGGCCAGCTACCTCCCCTACAATTGGGAACCCCTGCTGGAGGCGGGTCTCCTCGAAACGGTGGATGGCGAAGGCGATGTGCTGCCCGGTGTGAGCGTGCGGCCCATGCCTGGCCACAACCGGGGCAATCAGGGTGTGCGGGTCCTGGGCGAGGACCGGAAACTGGTTTATTGCGGCGATCTGATCCCCACGCGCCACCATCTCCAGCCCACCTGGGTCATGGGGTACGACCTGGACGTGAACACGTGTGTCGATAACCGGATTCGTCTGCTGAACGAGATCTGCGATACCGCAGACATCCTTGCCTTCGATCACGATCCCGAAGTACCGGCTGGCACTGTTCGCAAGGATGCCAAAGGGCGGTATCTGCTCGAACCCGTGGAGCTCTAGGAATCCCCATCAGGAAAGGGTTTAACCCTAATTCATACTTCGATTTTTGTGACCCTTTTCGCTCCAAAACGCGTGATAGGTTGAATCTGGAAGCCGACTGATCGGTACCCCAATCTGTCTCAAAGGAGATAGCCATGCCCATGGGCTGCAAATACGGATCCCACCGCGTGCTCGAGCCGAAAGGCGCCCTTCCGCAGCCCGCCCAGAAGCTCAACAACGACTTCTCGACGGTCTACGACAACGAGATCCTGGTGGACGTGATTGCGCTGAACATCGATAGCGCCAGCTTCACCCAGATCGAGGAAGAGGCCGACCACGATGTGGCGAAGATCGGCGCCAAGATCCTCGAGATCGTCGGCGAGCGCGGCAAGCAGCAGAACCCCGTCACGGGTTCGGGCGGCATGTTCATCGGGAAGGTGGCCCAGATCGGCTCCGCCCTCAGGGACCGCGATCTCAAGGTGGGGGACAAGATCGCCTCCCTGGTGTCCCTGAGCCTCACGCCCCTGAAGATCAACAAGATCCTCAAGATCCACCCCGACATCGACCGCGTGGAGATCGAGGGCCAGGCAATCATCTTCGAGAGCGGCATCTACGCCAAGCTCCCCGAAGACATGACCGAGAGCCTCGCCCTGGCGGCCCTGGACGTGGCCGGGGCACCGGCCCAGGCCGCCAAGCTCGTGCGGCCGGGCCATAGCGTTCTGGTCATCGGTGCAGGTGGCAAGTCCGGCATGCTCTGCTGCTACGAGGCCATGAAGCGTGTGGGTCCCACGGGCCGCGTGGTGGGCAACGTGCACTCCGCCAAGCACATCCCGACGCTGATGGACCTTGGACTCTGCCATGAGGCGGTGCAGGGCGACGCCACAGCACCCATCGAATTCCTGAATATCGTGCAGAAGGCCAACCTGGGCCGGGAATACGATGTGGTCATCAACTGCGTGAACGTGGCCAATTGTGAGATGGGCAGCATCCTGCCCTGCAAGGATGACGGCATCGTCTACTTCTTCAGCATGGCCACCAGCTTCACGAAGGCCGCCCTGGGCGCCGAGGGCGTGGGCAAGGACGTGACCATGATCGTCGGCAACGGCTACACCAAGGATCATGCCGAGATCACCCTGTGGGAGCTGCGGGAGAATCCCAGACTCCGCAAGCTCTTCGAGGAACGGTACGTCTGAAGGATCCCATTTCAAGTTTTTCTGAGCAGGTGGCTCCATGGCCCAGTCCGCGCCGAAACTCAATCTGACCAAGTCCATGCAGATGTACGAGGCGAGCCAGTTACTCTCGCCGGGCGGGATGATGGGCATCCGCCGTCCGTATAACTTCATCCCCGGCGAGTACCCGATCTTCCTGGAGCGGGGCTACGGCGGTCATATCGTGGATGTGGATGGCAACGACTACATCGATATGCTCTGCGCGTACGGGCCGATCATCATGGGCTACGACGAGCCCGAGATCAACGAGGCCGTGAAGCAGCAGATAGACAAGGGGTTCTGTTTTTCCCTCGTGCAGCCCATTCAGAACGAGCTGGAACAGAAATTGATCGACATCATTCCCAGCGCCGAGCGCGTCATTCTCGTGAAGACGGGTTCCGATGCCACCAGCGTGGCCACGCGAATCGCCCGCGGGTATACGGAGCACGACAAGATCCTTCGTTGCGGCTACCACGGCTGGCATGACTGGGCGGTGGAGGTGCATGCCGGCGTGCCCCAGTGCGTGCAGGATCTCACCCTCGAGTTCGAGTATGGCGATCTGCAGGATCTCGAAACGAAGCTGAAGGCGAACGATGGTGACGTGGCCTGCATCATCGTAACGCCTGTGGGGCACCCACTCGCCAAGCCCGTTATGCCGCCGCCCGAAGGTTACTTGCAGGGCGTGCGCGACCTGGCGGACAAATATAAGGTCGTCCTGATCTTCGACGAGATCCGCACGGGTTTCCGCGCCGCCCTCGGTGGCGCCCAGGAACGCTACGGCGTGACGCCGGACCTTTCCACCTTCGGCAAGGCCATGGCCAACGGGTATCCCATCAGTGCCGTGGTAGGCAAGGCTGAATTCATGAACGTGTGCGAGAAGAAGGTCTTCATCTCGTCCACCTTTTTCCCCAACAGCCTCGAAATGGCCGCCGCGCTGAAGTGCATCGAGATCCTGCAGCGCGACAAGATCATAGACCAGGTATGGGACAAGGGAACCTGGTTCCTGCAGGCACTGAACCGCGTGGTGGCCACCTCGAAGGTGCCCGTCAGCGTTTCCGGCATCCCGCCCATGCCCTTTCTCTCCTTCGAGAAAGTCGACAGCTACCACAAGGAACGCCGTGAGCTGTTCTACACGGAAACCATTCGGCGTGGCCTCTTCATCCAGCCTTACCACCACTGGTACATCAGCGCACGCCATACCCAGGCCGACCTCGACAAGGCCATCCAGGCCATCACCGAGGCGCTGGAACTGGTCAACGAGAAGTATCCGGTGAAGTAAAAAATCACCACGATTGTGGTGATTTTTTAAGCAATCAACAAAACCCCTGAATTTCGGAGTCTGGCCATGGACAACAAGCTCATCATCACCTGCGCGATCACGGGGGCGGAGACGACGAAAGCGATGCAGCCGGCGCTGCCGATCACGCCGGCGGAAATCGCCACGGGCGCGCTGGAAGCCTACGAGGCGGGCGCATCCGTGCTGCACCTGCATGTGCGCAAGGAGGACGGCACACCCACCCAGGATGTGGCTGTCTTTCAGAAGGCCATCGAGCTGATCCGGTCGAAGTGCGACATCGTCATCGAGACGACCACCGGAGGCGCCGCGTGGATGACGCCCGAGGAACGTCTCCAACCTGTTTCCCTCAAGCCCGAGATGGCCAGCCTGGACTGTGGGACGGTGAACTTCGGGGACGAGTACATCGTCAACACGCTGCCCATCATGCGCCAGTTCGCCCAGGCCATGCTGGACAACGGCGTGCGCCCAACTCTCGAATGCTTCGATCTCGGCCATGTCTACGCCAGCCACATCCTCATCAGGGAGGGACTGCTGGAGGAACCCTATCACTACGGTCTGGTGCTCAATGTTCCAGGTGCCGCCAAGTACGAGCCGGATGTCATGGAATTCCTGGTGCGCAAGCTCCCCAAGGGTGCCTTTTTCACCGCCTTCGGCATCGGCGGCAAGGCGAATGTGGACAGCATCTACGCCACTATTGCCCTGGGCGGACACATCCGGGTGGGTTTCGAGGACAACATCTACTACAGCAAGGGACGGTTGGCGAAGTCCAATGCTGAGCTGGTGGAGCGCGCGGCCCGCATCGCCCAGGATTGCGGTCGTGAACTGGCCCGGCCGGACGATGTCCGGCAGATGCTCAAACTCCGAAAAGCCTGAAACAGCCTTTCCTTTACCTGTGGGATTTTCATGAAATTCAAATCCGTAGACTGGCGCTCCATCGATCTTTTCAAGCACATCGCTGCAGAACAATGGAATGACTGGCACTGGCAGATGAAGAATGGCATCCGGGATATCGAGACCCTGGAGCAAGTGGTGGCGCTCACCGATTCCGAACGCGAAAATCTGCGAGCCTGTCTTGGCAAGTTCACAATGGAGATCACCCCTTACTACGCCGCACTGATGGACCCCAACGATCCCGATTGTCCGGTGCGCATGCAGTCGGTGCCACGCATCGCGGAACTGCACGATGATCCTTCGGACCTATCCGACCCTCTGCATGAGGATGTGGATTCTCCGGTCCCAGGGCTCACCCATCGCTATCCCGACCGGGTGCTGCTCCTGATCACGAATATCTGTTCCATGAATTGTCGTCATTGCACCCGACGCCGTCTCGTAGGCGACACCGATGTGGATATGCCTGACGAGAATATCCAAAAGGCCATCGACTACATCAAGAAGACCAGGACCGTCCGGGATGTGCTCATCTCAGGTGGAGATCCACTGGTGCTTTCTGACGAAAAACTGGAATCAGTGATCAAGCGTCTCCGCGAAATCGACCATGTGGAAATCATCCGAATCGGCACGCGCGCACCGGTGGTGATGCCCCAGCGCATCACGGAAGCCCTGGTGAACATGCTGAAGAAGTACCACCCGATCTTCGTGAACACGCATTTCAATCATGCCAAGGAAATCACACAGGAGGCCCGCGAGGCCTGCGCCAGGCTGGCGGATGCGGGCATTCAGCTTGGCAACCAGAGTGTGCTGCTGCGCGGCATCAACGACAACCCGGAGACCATGAAACAGCTGGTTCAGAAGCTTCTGACCATTCGGGTTCGGCCCTATTACATCTATCAGTGCGACCTCTCCATGGGGATTGCCCATTTCCGCACCTCGGTAAACAAGGGCATCGAAATCATCGAAAGCCTGCGTGGGCACACCACGGGCCTCGCGGTGCCCACCTTCGTGGTGGATGCGCCCGGCGGCGGCGGCAAGATTCCCGTCATGCCTAACTACCTCATCACCCGCGGCGAGCACAAGGTGGTGTTGCGGAACTACGAGGGGGTCATCACGACCTACACTGAGCCCGTGCATACGACCCCCGCTCCGGTGGCCAAGCCCGAGCCGAGCAGCAAGGTCTTCGGGGCCAGAGACGGCGTTGCCACCCTGCTTTCGGGCGAGAAGCTCTGCCTGGAACCGGCTGATCTCTCCCGCAAGAAGCGGAAGCTCCACCGTTAGGGGCCGTGCCAAAATAACCTGTGCAGTCCAGGTTATTTTGCTACGGTCCCTTATGTCGGTCCGCCACCGAATCGGCCAGTTCATTTTGTCGCAACGACTTAGGATGTCCTTGGGAGGGCTCATGGTGGGACTCGAGGGTGCAGTGGGGTCGGTGACGGCCATCACCGGCTTCGAGAAGGGGTCGGGCAAGACGACCTTCCTGAACTATGCCCTTCCCTTAGTCCGCAAGGCTGGCCCCGTGGCCGTTTTCAGCATCGGTGTGGACGGAGTCGTGAAGCCGAGGAACACGACTGCTCCGCAGCCCGAGATACATGTGGAAGCGGGCGATCTTGTGCTGACCACCGACGCCTTCGCCCGGGCCGCGACGGCCCGTTTTGAAATCCTTGAGACCCTTCCCGGACGGAGCGTTCTGGGGTGTCTTTTCCTGGGGCGAGCCCTTCGTGGGGGTTCGGTAACGCTGGTTGGCAGCGAGCACTTGAGTGTACTCGCCGAGGTCATTGCGCAAATCCGGTGGGAAGGCTGGGCCTCGTCGGTGCTCGTGGATGGCGCGGTGAACCGCATCACGCAGGTCAGCGCCCTCGGCGACCTGGGCTTCGTCTTCACGGCCCGCATTGACCGGGTAAATCTCCAAAGAGTTGCGGCCCGTCTTCGGAGCCTGAGTCTTCTCGCCGCCCTTTCAGTGGAGCCCGCGCCATCGGTGGATGCCCTGAGAATCGAAGGCCCCCTCCTCTCTACTCACCTGGTTGAACTTCCTCCAGGCATCCAGAAGCTGTCCGTGGAGGATTTCACCAAGGTCTTCCTGGAACCTGCGGAACTCGCGCGGACGCTCCAGCGCGTTGAAATCAGCGTGCGGCGACACTTCCGCCTGCTCTGTTTCGCCGTGACCCTGCGCGATGTCACTCGGCCCGATTTTCTCAAGGCCGTCGGTACCTCCGTGGCTGCCGCCGTCCTTTTCAATCCCTACGAGGTCGCCTGCTGATGCGCGATTTCCTGGCCTACGCTCAGTTCGACGAATTCTGGGCCCGCTTCCTGCCCGAAACCCCCTTCGGGCGGGAGGCAAGGGAGGCAATGACCGTTCGGAGTGATCCCGCGGAGTTGGCGCAGATATGGGACGAGACCGACGCCGCCCTCGGGTGGCTTGAAACGCTGGACAGCGATGGGGTCCGCCTGCACCGGATCCAGCACCATCTCAAGCGCCTTCCGCGCTTCTGCGAGATCCCCAAGCCGGTCTATGGTGAAGTCGAGATCTTCCAGTTCAAGAAGTTCCTTCATAACTACAAGAGTCTGGTGGATCTGTTGGACCCGGAAACGCGCCACAGCTTTGGCTTCAGCTATGCTTCGGAGGCCCTGGAACACCTGCTGGACACGGGCCGACAGAGTCTCGAGTCCTTCTATGTCTCCGATGCCTATTCCGGGGTCCTCGCCGGAATTCGCGGCGAGATCCTGGAGACTGACACGGCCATCAGGGCATTGCAGGTGCACCGCGCCGCCGAGATCCAGACTCGGTGGGGCTTTGACTTCGGGTCGCGGGCCTTCCTGCTGGTGCCCAGGGAGTCCCTGGGCCACTTGGAAGACGCCAGCGATCTGCTGCTGGTGGTGGAACCCTTTGACGAAACCAAGTACGCCATTCGGACTCGCGCCTCTGTGGCAGAACTCGTGCTTCAGGAACGCCGGGCGGCCTTGCTTTCCCGGGAGCGCTCCGCCGAGGACGAAGTCCTGGAGATGCTTTCCCATCATCTCCGCGACGAACTGGCAAGTTTCGCGGCCTACCGTGAAGCCGTTACCCGCTTCGACCTTGCGTTCGCCCGGGCGCGGATGGCGCGCGTGTATCGCCTCGTGCGCCCGACGCTCGGATCGGATGCCATCGAGATCCGCGGAGGGCGTTTCCTTCCCTGCGAGGCAGCCTGCCTCGAATTGGGCACGGCATATGTACCCCTGGACGCAATCTTCGACGGACGCGCCACGGTGATTTTCGGTTCCAACATGGGTGGCAAGACTGTTGTCCTGAAAACTCTCGCCTTCCTGCAGCTCTGCGCCCAGATGGGGTTCTTCGTCCCGGCCGATATCTTCCTCACCCGCGCCTTCCACCATTTCCATTACCTTGGCGAGGGCCAAGCCACGAGGGTCGCCCAGGGGCTTTCGGGTTTCGCGTTCGAGATCCGACAGTTCGTGGAGGCTGCCCGGGATTTTGAGGCGCCGACGCTGGTACTTTTCGATGAGTTCGCCCGCACCACCCATTCGCTGGAAGCCGAGGCGATTCTTTCGGCGGTCCTGGAGGCCGTGGCCGCATGCCCCGGGGTGGTGGCTCTCTTCAGCACGCATTTCCGAGGTGTCCAACGGTTTTCCGGGGTGGGCTACCTGCGGATGCAAGGGCTGAACCATGTGGGACTTAACCTGGAACTGGCCTCGGATACGGAACTGGCCGCGCGCATCCGCCTGATCGATCGGCGCATGAACTACCACCTCGTCGTCGACGAGAACGGATCTGGCGTTTCGGATGCCATCGCGGTAGCGGGCCTGCTGGGGTTGGATCCCGCGATCATCCGGCGGGCCTCGGATTTCTTCAGAGACGGATCTTGAGCCCTAGAGGAGTGCCCATGGATATGAAACTGGCGCTGTCGGACGATCAGATTGCACGGGCCCGGGAACTGGCCGCGCGCATCGTGGCACCGGTGGGAGAGTTCGTCGATGCGCACACCACGGTCACCGTGGAGCGCGCCACCCTGCGCCTCGCGGGCGCGGACCTGGCGGATGCCGACGGCGTTCCAGTGCCGAACCTGGTGGTCGATCAGCTGAAGGGACGCCTCGAGAATGGTGCGCTCCTCGTTTACGTGAACGCGCTGGTGAAGACCGGCGAGACCGTGGACGGCCTCAACCAGAGGATCGCCGATGGCCTCCGCATCGCGGATCTGGCCCTCGGGGACCGGGCAGCCCTCGAGGCGAAGGCCCAGGTACTCGTGCAGACCTTCGCTGAGCGTGTGAAGAGGAATCGCGGTCATCGGGAAACGAAGCTTCACCAGTACGAAGGGCGCAATCATTCGCCCATGCTTTACCTCATCGTGGCCACGGGCAACATCCACGAGGATGTGAAACAGGCCCAGGCCGCGGCCGAGCAGGGTGCGGATGTGGTGGCGGTGATTCGCACCACGGCCCAGAGCCTGCTCGACTATGTGCCTCAAGGTGCGACCACGGAAGGCTTTGGCGGCACCTACGCCACCCAGGAGAACTTCCGCATCATGCGCGCGGCCCTGGACGAGGCGGTGGAAAAGCAGGGCCGCTACATCTTCCTGACCAACTATGCGTCGGGTCTCTGCATGCCGGAAATCGCCGCCATGGGCGCGCTTGAGCGCCTCGATATGATGCTCAACGACTCGATGTACGGCATTCTCTTCCGCGACATCAACATGTATCGCACGTTCGTGGACCAGAAGTTCAGCCGCATGATCAATGCCTTCGCGGGTGTCATCATCAACACCGGTGAGGACAACTACCTGACCACTTCGGACGCCGTCGAGAAGGCCTACACGGTGTTGGCGAGTCAGTTCCTGAACGAGCGCTTCGCCTATGCCGCGGGCCTGCCCGCCAACCTCATGGGCCTCGGCCACGCCTACGAGATGGATCCCACCCTCAAGAACGGCTTTCTGCTGGAGTTGGCACAGGCCCAGATGGCCCGGGAGATCTTCCCCGAGGCGCCGCTGAAGTACATGCCGCCGACGAAATTCATGACCGGCGATATCTTCAAAGGCGTGGTGCAGAACGCCCTCTTCAATTTCGTGAGCCAGGCCACGGGGCAGGGCATCCACCTGCTCGGCATGCTGACCGAGGCCATCCACACGCCCTACATGCAGGATCGCTCCCTGGCCCTGGAGAACGCCAAGTATGTGATGAACACAATGGCGGACCTGGGAGACGAGATCGAGTTCAAGCAGGGTGGCATTATCATGAACCGCGCCCATCAGGTGCTGGACGAGGCCGTCCAGTTTCTTGAGAAGATCGAGCAGATCGGTCTCATGGATGCCATGGAAAAGGGTGAGTTCGCCGACATCAAGCGCCCCCGCGACATGGGCAAGGGCCTCGATGGCCTCGTGAAGAAGGGCCCCGAATACTTCAACCCCTTTGAGGCCTACCTGAAGGCCGAACTCGGGCTTGAAAAATGAAAAGATATCCACGGATGAACACGGATAACCACGGATAAAAACAAATCCATCCGCTTTTCATCCCTGTCCATCCGTGTGTATCCGTGGACTTTCTCTCTGTTTTGATTTTGAGGTGACGACATGATCATCCGACCCTACGGCGACACGCTGGACGATGGTGCGGTGCAGCTTTCCTTCACGCTGCCGGTGCCGGAAGGCCCGCGGGGCAGGGAAGCTGCACGGGTCTTCGTCGAGAAGTTGGGTTTCAGGCATGCGGAGATCGTTCATTCCCATGCCATGGCCGAGGGTTTTTCCTTCTATGTGGCCTATGGGCGGACCGAGATCGCGGTGGATTTTGACGCGATCCACATCGAGGAGGCCACGGGCGAAAAGATCTACACCATGACGGAATCCTGCGAGGTGATCCGCGAAAAGCTCGGGCGCAAGATTGTGATCGTGGGCGCCTGCACGGGCTTCGACGCGCACACGGTGGGCATCGACGCGATCATGAACATGAAGGGCTACAACCACCACTATGGTCTGGAGCGGTACTCGGAGATCGAAGCGCACAACCTGGGCGCCCAGGTGCCCAACGACAAGCTGATCGACTTTGCCCTGAAGGTGAATGCAGATGCAATTTTGGTGAGCCAGATCGTCACCCAAAAGGATGTCCATATCCAGAACCTGACGGAGTTGATTGAACTGCTGCAGGCGCGGGGACTGCGCGAGCGCTTCATCGTCATCGTGGGCGGCACCCGCATCGGCAACAAACTGGCTGTAGAGCTCGGCTATGACGGGGGTTTCGGCAAAGGCAGTTACGCCGACCATGTCGCCACCTTCATCATCGACCGACTCATCGATCGCAAAATGAACAAATGAAAAATTCACCACAGAGATCACAGAGGGCACAAAGGAAATGAAGGCACAAAGATGGAAATGAAAGACACAAAGATGGCTTTTGTTGGGTGCGTCGAATTTGAAGGCGCTCAGAGCATGACTTCCTCTTTGTGTC
>CAIPUA010000377.1 GCA_903868115.1 uncultured Holophagaceae bacterium | reverse complement strand
GAGACCTGAGATGGAACATGCGATCACCTATGGAGCGGTGGGATGAACCACAGAGGCCCCAGAGAGAAAACAGCGCGGTCCGCTACCCGGCCTTGCTCGGCGCTCTCTCCTTCATCCTCTGTGCCCTCTGTGGTTTTCTTTTCTTTTTCCATGACGAGCCACTCAGCAAGTCCGAGTTCAGATCGGCCCCCAATGGAAGATGAGGGTGGGCGGAATCAGCAGCAGGCAGGCCACGACCACGAGAATGAGCATGAGGGGCAGGAACCACTTGGCCCAGCGTTCCCAGGGGATCTTGGCGGCACCCAGCACGCCCATGGTCACGGCACTGGTGGGCAGGATGGGGTTCACGATTTCGCAGAGTTCGAAGCTGTAGACGCAGGTCTGGCGGGTGATACCGACGAGATCAGAGAGGGGCGCCATGATGGGCATGGTGAGCGCGGCCTGGGCGGTTCCCGAATGGATGAAGAAGTTGATGACGCATTGCACCAGGAACATCACTTGGGCCGTGATGGCCTTGGGCAGGACCTGGATCACATTGGAACCGTAGAACAGGATCGTATCCATGATCTTGGCGTCGTTGGCGATCACCAGCAGGGCCCGGGCGCAGGCCACCACGAAGACCACACCCACCATGTCCTTGGCGCCCGTCACGAAATGCCGGGCGATGGTGCTCAGGTCCATGCGGCTCATCAACCCGATCACAATACCCATGGCCAGGAAGAGCGCCGCGATGGCATCCATGTACCACTGGTACTTCAGCACGCCGAAGATCAGCAGTCCCATGGCGGCGCCAAAGGTGATCAGCGCCAAAATGTGGCGGAGGTCCCAGCCTTCGTTATCGCTCGGGTGATGTTCGACGGCTTCGCGGGCCAGATCGATATCCCGCACGGCACTGATTTCGGGGTTCTTCTTCACCTTGCGGGCATAGATCATCACATAGGTGATCACGATGCCCATCACCACGACCCAGGCGGCGATGCGGTAGGCCAGGCCCGAATAGATGGGTACGCCCGCGATGCCCTGGGCCACGCCCACGGTAAAGGGATTGAAGAAGGCGCAGGCGAAGCCCGAAGCCGCGCCCAGAAAGGGAATGGCCATGCCCACCAGCGAGTCGTAACCCAGGGCCCGGGACATGGGGATGAAGATGGCGATGAAGGGAATGAGTTCCTCGGCCATGCCGAAGATGGCCCCCGCCAGCGAGAAAACGATCATCAGCACCGGGATGAAAAGGAACTCCAGCGTGGGCCTACGGCCAATGACCCGCACCAGGCGCTTGATGCCGAATTCCACGGCCCCGGTCTCCTGAAAGACACAGAAACTGCCGCCGATGATGAGCAGGAAGGCGATGAGTGTGCCGGCCTCCAGGAACCCCTTGATGGGCGCCAGCAGGAAGGTCTCGGGCCCGAGGTAGTGCTTGGGGATGACATGGAAACTGCCCGAAACGGGCACCATTACGGATTTCCCATCCGGCAGGAGTTTCGCTACCCGCAGGAATTCACCCGAAGGGATGAACCAGGAGATGATCAGCACCAGGGCCACCAGGCCCCCCACGATGACCAGCGTATGCGGCATCTTGAGGGATTTCGCCCATTCGCGGAAGTTCGTCGTCATATCGGTTTCCTCATTTCAAAGCCTATTCGAAAATGCCCTTGGCGAGCGGTTTGTGGGCCTTCATCAAGGGGCGGCCCTTGGCGATGACCGTGTGGATTTCGAGATTCCGGGGATCGAGCAGCACCACGTCGGCATCCAGACCCGCGGCCAGATGGCCCTTGCCGCGCAGTTTCAGGAGATGAGCGGGATTCGACGTGATCACGCGCAGGGCGGTGTCCAGCGGCACCTTTTCCAGTTGCACCGCATCGCGAACGGCGGCGAAAAGGGTCGTCACGCGCCCCACCGAGATGCCCCGCAGATGGCCCTGAGCATCGAAATCCGGCAGGCTGCCCTGACCGTCCGAGGTGAAGGTGATGTGGCCGGGGTCGACACCCGCCTCCAGCATGCGGCGCAGCGCCTCGCCACAGGGCACCTCGCCGTCGTCCAGATAAGCCTGCACCGTGGAGGTCGTGAAGTCCACGAAGCCGCCCGACTTGGCGTAGGCGATGCCTTCTTCGAAGAGACTCGGGTTGCGGTTGATGTGCGTGGGCAGAAACTGGGTGGCGGGAATTTCCGTTTCCTTCAGCAGGCGCCGCAGCATCTCCAGCCCGCGCGGGCCGTCGCCCAGGTGCAGGTTCACGATGCCCGCCTTGCCGGAGAGCATGCCGCCCCGCCGGGCCGTGCCCGCGAGCTGCGCCAGGGCCTCGAAGGTGGGCTGGCTGGAACGGTGGTCGGAGATGGCTACTTCACCCGCTCCGATCACCTTGTCGATGAAGAGCAGATCCTCTTCGAGGGTACCGAACAGGGTGCGCATCGGCACGCCGTAGGAACCGGAATAGAGGAAGGTGGTGAGGCCCTCCTCCTCCAGCCCCTTGGCCTTGGCCAGCAGGGCCGGCATGGTGCGCGTGTAGCCGTCCGTGCCCAGGCAGCCGACGACGGTGGTGACACCACCCCGAATGGCATCCGTCAGCTGGAGATCCGGCGTGCGCGTCTTGAAGCCGCCCTCGCCGCCGCCGCCCATGATGTGCACATGGGCATCGATGAAGCCCGGCACCGCCAGCAGGTTGCGCGCATCGATGACCTCGCAGTACTTCCGGGGGATGCGGATATCCGCCTCCATTCGCAGGATCTGGCCTCCTCCCAGAAGGAGGTCGCAGCGCCCGCTCGCTTCGGGAGCGAAAATCTCGGCATTCTTAATCAGCAACATGAAGGCTCCAATTTCTGTAGGGCTGCCTAGGGCAGTCGCTGGACCGGCAGCGTGCCATCCGGCTGTTGCAGGGCGCGGAACTCCGGAAAGGCGTAGAGGCCATAGAGCATGCAGGGTTCCAGAAAGCTGATGGCGCGCCGCGCCAAAGGCTGGTCCAGGCGCACCAGAAGGGTGCCTGCGGGGAATTCCCGTTCGGCGGCCGCCTCCCGCGCCACGATCTGGCGATTCTCATAGCGCTGGTAGAGCTCATCGTAGGGCTCCTCCAGCCGTACCAGGCGGCAACGCTCCGACTTGAGTTTGGTGGGTGCGCCCATTACCTCGTAGCGGATGCCGTGGCGGTCCAGCAGGGCCTTCATGGGCTCGGCAACTCGGGCCTCGATGACATAGGCCTGCGGGGTGGGGACGCTGGACTTCACCACCAGATCGAACATGACATTGGGCGAAGCGATTTCCACAGGCTGGCCCGTGGCACGGTCGAGCATCTTGACGAAGTGGGTCTTGCCGCCGAGGTTGGCCCAGAAAAAATTCGTAGCCAGGAAGGGCGGCAGGGGTTCGCGCCGGGCCCGCTCG
The DNA here is from genome assembly GCA_903868115.1 of uncultured Holophagaceae bacterium. Lineage (GTDB taxonomy): Bacteria > Acidobacteriota > Holophagae > Holophagales > Holophagaceae > JAYREN01. The sequence continues at coordinate 2,384 of CAIPUA010000377.1, read as the reverse complement.
GAAAGATTCCGAACCTGGGCGCGGGAGGCGGGAGTTCCAAGGAGATGCCAGTACAGCTTCAGGTAGGCATCGATCCTGGCCCCCAGATCGATCTGAGGGTCGGGCAGATTGCGCCGAACCCCCGCCTCGATGATGAAGGCCAGGGTGCCCAGGCTGCCCAGGCTGTTGCGGCCATCATCCACTTCCGTGGTGGAAGGCCGGGTCTCCCCGTCAGGAGGCAGCCCGCCAAGGGTGTAGCGGTCATAGGCATGGCCCGCCTTCGCCATGACCGGTGCGGCAGAGAGGACGCGTGCCATGGCGGCAGCCCGGAGGTAGTCCGGAAACAGGGGATGATTCAGGCAGTCCATGGTGATGATCGGCCAGGCCTCCAGCCCCCTCATCTCGGATTTCTTCCCGTCCCGGACGAACTCGTGGCTGTCCACGGCCAGGTGCGGCAGGATGCGGCGGGCGATGCGATCGAAGGTCTGGGTCTCGGGCTGGGCGAGCACAATGTGGTCGCGGTTCAGATCGGCCTTGGCATCGTTGGTGCGCCGATTCGCCACGGCCCCGTCGGGGTTGACCGTGGGCATCAGGTAGAGGTCCACATCCTCGGGCAGCACCTCGGGATGCTCGGCGATGGCGCGGATCAGATAGAGCTGCGCGTCCTTGCCCGAAACTTCGTTGCCATGCTGTTGCGCGTAGAAGAAGGCCCTGAAGCGCGCCTTCGTTCCGCCGCGCTTCAGGTGCACCAGGAAGAGCGGTCGCCCACCCGCGCTGCGCCCCTCCTCGCTGACGGTGATGAGGCCGGGTTTTTCCACCGTCTTCAGGAAGGCCGTCATGGCCTCGAAGGAAAGGGTGGCCTTCAGCGCCCGGTGATCGGCGGGAAAGTTGGGATCCTGGGCCCCTGCCGCCAGCAAGGCCAAACCGCAGCAGAGTGCGGCGAAGACGTGTCGGAGCCCTCGCACGCCGCTCATGGCAACAGCTTCCGGGTGATGAGATCCAGGCTCTGGCCCTTGCGGAGGAGATGAATTTTCATGTTCCAGAAGCCCTCAGCCGCATCCAGCTTCATGCCGCGCGGATCGAAGACCATCACCGCGCGCTGGCCCACCACCGTGGCCTTGCCGTTTTTCACCACCAGGGCCGTGGCCTCGTCGATGCCGAGGCCGAGGTGCTCGGGGTGGTCCATCATCACGCTGAAGAGGCGGTTCTGCCGGTTGCGGCGCAGGAAGTGCTGGTCCACGATGCAGAAATCGGGAAGAAAGCCCATGCCTTCCCGGGTCTTGTAGGCGCCCTTGCCAAACTCGACCAGGGACTCTTTGCCGTTGCGGTCATCCCCCGTGAGCATGATGTGCGACATGATGGCGGCCCCCGCGCTGGTGCCGCCGATGCCCGCCCCGGCCATATAGCGCTCCAGGATCAGCTTCTGCAGGGGAGTACCTACGATCTTGTCGCCCACGCGGTTCTGATCGCCGCCGGTGAACCAGAACCCGGTGCAGCCCCGCGCGGCCTCGAGCATGGCGGGCAGGGTGGAATCCTCCCGGCGGTTTACGTTGAGAGGCACCATCGTCATGCCAGCCGTGTCGAGGTAGCCCTGCCATTCCTTGAGGTTGCCTTCGGGATCAGAGGTGGCGGTGGTGACCACCCCCACCACGCCTCCCTTACCTCCTGCAGCCTTGAAGAAGGCCTCGAGCACATCCTGCGGTTCGTCGCCACCCCCCACGATGACGAGGGTGCCCTTGGGCTGTATCGGTGCGGGTTCCTTCGGAGCGGCCGACAGCGCCAACGCGCAAAGGAGTGGGAGGACGAGGTGCCTGATCATGGGCGTGGTTCCGTTGACAGCAGGTGGACGAATGGGTGAAAAAACCCACCTGTGGGCCGGAAGAACCGGCCCACAGGTCTTCACCCAGACAAGGGCGTTTGCAGACTAGAAACTGGCGCGCAAACCAAGTTGGAGGCGGCGACCCTGCTCTACGGCACCCGGAACCCCGAAAAGGCTGCTTCCGAGGCGCTCAGAACTGTAGTAAAGGGTCGTCCCGGTGTTCAGGACATTGAAGACCTGTCCGAAGATCTCGAGGTTGGACTTCTTGGTGAACCGGATGTTCTTGCTCAGCCGCATATCCAGAAGGTGCTCGCTGGAGTATTTCTCTGAACCCAGGGTATCGACGAACACATCGGAACGTGAACCCACGTCGGGCCAAGGCGTGCGAACATAGGGCGTCCAGCGCGTGCCACTGAGGTAGGTGAAGTTCAGGGCCACCCTCATGTCCCAAGGCAGCTTGACGGTGCCGCGGATCTTGCCTTCGTAGTCGTTGTAGCCAGGCAGCAGTCCATTGGAATTGATGGCGTTGTTGGGATTCTCGTAGGCCGCCGTGTAGTCGTAGCCATCGGAGTCGGCCACGTTGCCG
>CAIPUA010000376.1 GCA_903868115.1 uncultured Holophagaceae bacterium | reverse complement strand
TCGCCTGCGAAGCGTAGCTTCAACCAAGTCTTGCCCTGGGTGGCGCCCTTCTTGCGGATGACTTCGGGGATGGATACATCCACCCAGATGTTCACGGATCCTCGGGGCCAGGGCGCGCGACTCTGGGCCCCACCGGGAAGAGCACCCAGGGCCACGAAGAAGAGCAAGGTCAGGAAGCGCACCGTTCGGGAAAGCATCTTGCCACCTCGGAATCAAGTTCCATACCCAGCCATGATGGTGTGTTTCGGAGGACTTGTCTCGTCAGGCTAGAGGGGACGGCCAGGCACTGGGCTGGTTACCGAGTTGACCACCGGGGTGCGCAGGGCCTTGATCTTGGCCAGCACGCCGATGCTGAGCGAGGGCAGGTAGGTGATACCGAGTACCACCACGGCCCGGAGCAGGAGGAAGGGCAGGGTCACCTTATAGAGATGCGCCAAGGGACGACCGAAGCGAGTGGACGCCAAGATCAGATTCAGGCCCATGGGCGGGAAGAGAAAACCCAGTTCCAGGTTGGCCAGGAAGATGATGCCGAGATGCAGGGGATCGATGCCGTAGGCGACGGCCATGGGTGCCAGGAGCGGTGCCAGGATGATGATGGCGGAGTAGATTTCCAGGACGCTGCCGAGCACCAGCAGGGCGCCGTTAAGTACCAGCAGGAAGATCAGCGGGGAATGGATGTGCTGCTTGGTCCAGGTCAGCACGGCCGAAGGGATTTCAGCATCCACCAGGTAACTGGTCAATCCCATAGCCACGCCCAGCAGAATCAGCACGGCGCCCACCAGGGCACCGCTGCGACCAAGGGTTTCCGGCAGCTGCTTGCGCCAGTGGAGATCCTTGAAGACGAACCCCTGAGAAATGATCGCGGCCAGAAGGGCCAGGGCGGCTGCTTCCACCATGGTGGCAAAGCCTGTGAAGACGGAGGCCAAGACGATGCCCGGAATGGCCAGTTCCCACTTGGCGGCCCAGAAAGCAGTGAAGGCTTCTCGCAGTTTGAAAGCATGCCTGGGCGCCCGGTGGTGGATGCCCACACCCAGGCCAAAGAGGGCCATGGTCAGCACCAGGATGAGCCCCGGCACGAACCCGGCGATGAAGAGATCCTCGACGCTGCTGGCGGCCACCACGGCATACAGGATCACGGGCAGGCTCGGCGGGAAGAGGAGCCCCAGAGACCCCGATGAGGTCACCAGTCCCAAGCTGAAATCCTCTGGGTAGTTTTCCGCGATCAGCATGGGTAGCGCGAGACCGCCCAGGGCCAGGATGGTGACGCCGGAACCGCCCGTAAAGGCGGTGAAGCCGGCCAGCACGACCGTCACGATGACGGCCACCGCCCCCGGCGCCCAGCCGAACAGAGCGTCCGCCAGGCGCAGCAGGCGTTTGGAGGCTCCGCCTTCCGCCAGCACATAGCCAGCCGCCGTGAGCAAGGGAATCGCAGGCAGAGTCGCGGAAGCGACGAGTCGATACGTTTCCGTTGGGACCGCGCTGATGGAGGTGCCATCGCCGAAGAACAGCAGCATGGCGATGCCCGCCATCACTACGAACACGGGCGTGCCCAGGAAGATGCCCACCAGGAGCGCGAGAACACCCGGCATGAGCAACGCCTGGGGATTCTTGACCACGAGTCCAAGGGCAACGAGCGCGGCCCCGAGTATCAATGCCGCCATTTTGCCCCACCCTCGGTCCGAGGCCCTCCATGCGAAACGCAGCGCTGAAAGTGCCATGGCCACGGGCATCACCAGTTCGCACCACCACTCGGGAATGCCCCCGGGAAGCAGGCGGCCCACGCCGATATCAATGGCCACGATTCGCCAGGAAGCCAGCGCGAGCAGCGCGCACACCGCCACGGACAGAGCCGAGGCAACGGTTTCTGCCACCTGCTTGAGGCGCTTACCGGGAATCAGTTCCCCCGTGGC
>CAIPUA010000375.1 GCA_903868115.1 uncultured Holophagaceae bacterium | reverse complement strand
TCCCTCATGGTCGCGTTCTAGGACCACTCGTCAGATCATCCATCCACCCCTTCGGAGGAAGTCATGTTCCAAGCCCGCATCTTCGCGCTCCTCGCCGCCTCGGCCCTGGTCCTCGGGGCCCAATCCGCGGACAAGGCGAAGGCCATTCAGTTGGTGAAAGACGCCGCCGCCTATGGCCAGGCCAATGGCAAGGACAAGTTGTTCAAGGAAGTCAGCATGGTGACGGGGAAGTTCCATGTCGCTTCCGAGCAGGAACTCTACATCCTGATCTATGACCTGAATGGCGTTTGCACGGCGCACGGTTTCCGACCCAACCAGATCGGCACGAACCGCTTCGAGGTGAAGGACAAGGACGGGAAGGCCTTCATCCAGGAGTTCATCAAGATCGCCAAGGAGAAGGGCAAGGGCTGGGTCGACTACAAATTCGAGAACCCGGCCACGAAGAAACTGGAACCCAAGTCCACCTACGTGGAGTTGTGGAACAACCACGTGATCGGCTGCGGCATCTACAAATAGGACGCTCCGACCCGCATTTAGGGTCTGTTCAAAAATCCAAGATCTGTTTTGAATTCGTGTGCCTTCGTGGCTCATGCTTTGGTGGATGAAAAGCAAAAAACGAAAAGCTTGAAACCGCGCACCGAATAAACACGAATAGAGCTGTGCAGAGCCCCAGCGTTCGCTAGCCATATCACCGTGCTCACTGTTCACCACCGGTTGAGCTTTTCCATCGTTCTTCATCGGTGTGCATCGGTGGCCGATTGCTTTTCCTGAGTTCGTCGAAGGAGCAAAGATCATCGAGGTTCTTGCCCCGCGCCCTCCGCGCCTTGTGAGAAAGAACTGTTTCACGCGGAAGCGCGGAGACCCGGAGGCTCGCGGATGCAGTCGGGTTCCTTCCGCGGTGAATCCTGGGTTGCGGTTGCTCTATTCGCGTTCCTTCGCGCTCATTCGCGGTTCCAGATTTTTTGAAAAACGCGGACAAATTCGGATGCCCTGATGGGTATCAGCCGGATTATTGATGGCGTGTTCTACCCGCTCACCGCCAGGGCCTGCGCCACGGCGTCTCGAAGCTGCTGAAGGCCGTAAGGCTTGCCGAGGAAGACCTGGGGGCGGTCCGTGTGAGGGCTCGCCATCACCTGGGCCTTGTCGTAGCCGCTGGCCAGGATCACGGGCAGGTTGGGGTCGAGCCGACGCAGCGCCGCCAGGGTCTCCCAGCCGCCCATGCGCGGCATGGTCAGATCGGTGAGCACCAAGCGGATCGCGGCCTGGTGCTGCCGGAAGACTTCCACGGCCTCGATGCCGTCCTCGGCGGTGAGCAGTGGAAATCCCATCTTCTCGATCATGGCACCCGTCGCCATGCGGAGGAATGCATCATCTTCTACCAGCAGGATGGTGCCGCCGCCTTCGGGCTCAGCCGTCTGGACCGCAGGCTCCGGCCGACTGGGCACAGCTTCCGTCGAGACCGGCCAATAGACCCGGAAAACGCTGCCCTGACCCTGCGCACTCTCCACCGTGATGGCCCCACCGTGGGCCTGCACGATGCCCAGCACTACGGGCAGGCCCAGCCCGCGCCCGATGAACTTGGTGGAGAAGAAGGGATCGAACAGCTTTTCGAGATCCGCCTCCGCGATCCCGCAGCCCGTGTCCATCACTTCCAGGCAGGCGTACTCGGCGCCCTGCGGTTGCCAACCGATGGGGAAGCGATGCGCCGTGGGGATGGCCGCGGCCGGGAGCGTCGTGATACTCAGGTGCAGGCGGCCCCCGCTATCGCCCAGGGCCTCCTGGGCATTGGTGACGAGATGGGTCAGGACCTGCTGCAGCGCATCGGCGTTGGCGTGGATGACCGGGCCGGGCGCGGGGCAAGCCGTTTCCAGGGTGACGCCACTGGGCAGCGCCTGTTGTAGCAGGGGCAGGCTTTGGCGGCAGCATTCCGCCAGGGAAATGGGTTCTCCTGTGCCCGAATGTTGCCCCAGGTAGACCAGCAACAGCCGACTCACCTCCGCCGCTTTCTCCGTGGCCAGCCTGGCCATGGCCACGAATTTGGCCGGGTCCGCGCCCTGGGGAAGGATGGTCAGCAGATCCAGATTGCCCAGCACGGCTTGCAGTTTGTTGTTGAAGTGATGGGCGATGGAACCCGCCATGAGGCCCAGACTTTCGGCCTTCTGG
>CAIPUA010000374.1 GCA_903868115.1 uncultured Holophagaceae bacterium | reverse complement strand
TCAAGCACATGGACCAGGGCTTCCGCCGCGCCTTCGTGGGCAAGCACACGGATTTCATCATCCCTGGCTTCAACGGCGGTCTGTTCCGCCCCGACCCCATCGTGGACGCGCCGGAGATGTCCCTGACTGAGGAACTGGCCCGGGATCTCCTCAAACTGGCCGACAAGGATTTCGTCACCGAACTGCCCGTCTCCATCCTGGGCCACTGCTTCGAATCCAGCCTTGGGGACCTGGACGAAGCCAAGGCCACCGACCAGGACACTCGCCACGAGCACGGCATCTACTACACCCCCGATTGGGTAACGCGCTACATCTGCCGCCAAGTCCTGACGCCCCTGGTAGCGCGCTGCCGGGTCGAAGCCATGAGCCGTGCCGCTCTTCAAGGGCCACGACCCGCAAGGGATGACGAAACGCAAGCCCAATGGGACTTGGAAGCCTTCCACACCCTTTGGGACGGCGTATCCCGCCTGCACATCCTGGACCCCGCCTGCGGCAGCGGCGCCTTTCTCGCCATGGGGCTGCGGGTGCTGCGTGAACTGCTGGAACCCGATTACCGGGCCGCCCTGGCCTTGGCCTCCAACCTGCCGGAGACTCGCGACGAGGCCCACGAAGACTTCCCTGGCCTTCGGGTCGTGGCGCATGCCACGCCCCGGAGCCGTGCCCTCGCGCGCATCCAGGATCTTGTCGGCTTCGAGCGCTGCTTCTTCGGGGTGGATCTGCACCCCGAAGCCGTGATGCTCGCCCAGCTTTCCCTGTGGCTGGAAACCGCCCGCAAGGATCGCAAGCTCTCGGATCTGTCGGACCGCCTGAAGGCCGCCGACAGCCTGGCTTCGGATTGGACCAAGCTCTTTCCGGGCGTGGCCTTCGACGCCGTTCTAGGCAACCCGCCCTATGTCCGCATGGAGCTCTTCAAGGACCAGAAGCCCAATCTGCGAGCGCGCTTCCCCGAGGTCCACGAAGAGCGCGCCGATCTCTACTGCTACTTCTTCCAGCTCAGCCTGGAGCTGCTGAAGGAGGGCGGCCGTTACGGCATCATCGTCAGCAACAAGTGGCTACGGGCCAAGTACGGCGCCCCCTCCAGGGCCTACCTGAAATCCAAGCTGAGGCTGGAACGGTTGCTGGATTTCGGAGAATTGCCCGTCTTTGAGGCCGCCACCACGTACCCCATGATCCTGGTGGGGGAAAAGCAAGCCGCCAATCAGGACACGGCCCTGCGCTTCACCCAGATCAAGGAGCTGCCTCGCACCGATCTGGAGCTGGAAGCCGTCGAGGGCCATCGGGCCGTGGCCGTGCCGCCGGAGCAGCTCGGCGCGGAAGCCTGGCTGCTGGTGGACGAAGCCAAGGGCGCGGTATTCGCGTCCCGCAAGACCAAGGGCGTTTCCCTGCGCGAATACCTGGGCGAGACACCCATCTGCTGGGGCATCAAGACCGGCCTCAACGAGGCCTTCTGGATCAGCCAGGATCAGCGGGATGCGATGGTGGCGAAGACCCCCGAGGCCACCGAAATC
>CAIPUA010000373.1 GCA_903868115.1 uncultured Holophagaceae bacterium | reverse complement strand
GCTGTGATTCAGCCGTTTGTTCCGAGTGGCGCAGCTCAAGACCCGGGGAAACACCCACCATGACCAATCAGCTCTACTTCGGCGACAACCTGAACGTGTTGAGGGAATCCATCGGGAATGCCTCGGTGGACCTCGTGTACCTGGATCCACCTTTCAATTCGAAGCGCGACTACAACCTGCTGTTCAAGTCGCCGGAGGGCGGCGAAAGCCACGCGCAGATCACGGCCTTCGAGGACAGCTGGCACTGGGGCGAGCAGGCTGAGCGGGAGTACCCACCCAAAAACCCCTGGCCCTCCTCGAACGCATCCTCAACGCCAGCTCCAATCCCGGCGATGTGGTGCTCGATCCTTTCTGCGGCTGCGGCACGGCGGTGCATGCGGCGCAGAAGCTGGGGCGCAACTGGATCGGTATCGATATCACGCACCTGGCCATCAGCCTCATCGAGAAGCGCCTGAAGGACGCCTTCCCCGGCATCGCCTTCACCGTGCACGGCACGCCCAAGGATCTGGCGGGCGCGCGGGATCTGGCGGAGCGCGACAAGTACCAGTTTCAGTGGTGGGCCTGCTCGCTGGTGGATGCCCAGCCCTTCCAGGGCAAGAAGAAGGGCGCCGATGGCGGCATCGACGGTCTGATCTACTTCGCCGACGCGGTGGGCGGCAAGGCTGCCACCCAACGCCTCGTGGTGAGCGTGAAGGGCGGCGGTGTCAGCGTGGCCCAGGTGCGCGACCTCAAGGGCGTTCTCGACCGCGAGAAGGCGCCCATCGGCCTCTTCGTAACCTTGGAGGAGCCCACCAAGCCCATGCGTGTGGAAGCGGCCTCGGCGGGCTTCTACAAGGGCGGCAACGGCAAGGACTACCCGAAACTCCAGCTCCTCACCGTGGCCGAATTGCTGGAAGGCCGCAAACGCCCCGAGTTCCCCGATCTGTCCATGGGCACCTACACCTTCAAGAAGGCCAGGCAGGAAAAGCTCAGCCTGGCTGCGGAAACGCCGAGCCTTTTCTCGGCGGATAACGAGTAGAAGCACGCCAGGAGCCTGCTCCCGCACTCAGCAGAATCCGCCCCTCACCTCCGGACACCTATCAGTTCCCGCTCGTCGGGCCCTCGACCTTCGGCTTCTTCGGTACCACCCAACTGCTGCGATTCCGCTTCGTGGCCAGCCCGTCCAGGTGGCAGCTCAGACAACTGGCCAGATTGGGATCCTCGCCGCGCCAATAGGCTCGCTCGGCACCACCGGTCTCACCCCGCTTGGCGGCGGGCACCCGGGGCCAGTAGAAGGTGAATTGCGGCTTGCCGTCCTTCATCTCCATGGCATAGAGGGGGCCGGCGTCGAGGCCGGGGCGGCCCCAGCGTTCCTCCAGGCTGCTCATGACCAGGAGCGCACCCTCGGGCAGTTTCTGGCCCGCCCGATAGGCGTCTTCCGCACCAGGCGTCACCCACACGCGAATCCAACGATTGCCGTGCAGCGGATTGCGGACGGGCTCGGCGTGCATGGGAGTAAGGCTCAGATAATCGAGAGCCCGCGAAGGCGCCTTGCCTTCCGCCTCGGCGCTCACCGGAGGGGGCGGTGTGATTGGCGTGGGCTCTGCCTTTACGAGGGCAGGCTCCGAAGGCAACGGAGGCTGGCCCAGTTGACCGCCGTACCATCCAGCACCCAGGCTTACCGCCGCCCAGAGCAGCCCCAGGAACAGGGGCAGGAAGCCGAGCCCCTGATGCTCCTCCCGACGCCGGAAGGCGGCCTGCAGCGTAAGGAGACCCAGGACCAATCCCGATACTCCTAGGCCCTGATGCAGGCGGAAGATCGCAGCAGCCCCACTGCCCTTGGGAGCCAGGAACAGGCCGGGGGGCAGAAAATTCAGTTTCTTGGCCAGCAGGAAACCGCTGAGGATTGCGGCCACGGAGAAGAGGACGCCGCCCCAAGCCAAGTAGCGACAGGTGACCCACCAGGGCCGAATCCCCCGCCCCGCCCGCTGTGCAGCGACCAGTGCCAATGGAATGAGCATTGCCACGGCCACCGGGACATGAACGAAAACCGAGTGTTTGAGCGCCATCCAATCCATCCACGCCATGGTTGGAAAATCTCCGTGAGAATTTAAAATCTACTCTGACAGCCTTTGCCCCGAGGGGGGTGTGAAATCCTGGCATCATCCCTCCTGGTGCCCCTGCAGGCAGCCGCCCCGAAAGCCGTCCATGAAATCCACCCTCCTCCAGCATGTGCAGGAATCCACGGCCCTGAAGCAGGCCTTCTTTGGCGCTGAGGCCGAGCGCATCGTCGCCCAGGGCCAGGAGATGGCCGAGCGTCTGAGGCGCGGCTGCCGCATCCTGATCTGCGGCAACGGCGGCAGCGCCGCGGACGCCCAGCACTTCGCCGCAGAACTGTGCGGGCGCTACCTGAAGGAGCGCCGAGCCCTGGCAGGGATCGCCCTGACCACCGACACCTCGGCGCTCACGGCCATCGGCAACGACTATGGCTTCGAGAGGATTTTCAGCCGTCAGGTGGAGGCCCTGGGCCGCCCCGGCGATCTGCTGATAGCCATCAGCACTAGCGGCAACAGCCCCAATGTGATGCTCGCTGTGGAAGCCGCGCAGGGCTTGGGCATGAAGACGCTGGGACTCCTGGGTCGGGACGGGGGCAGGCTCAAGTGCCTTTGCGACGACTCCCTGGTCGTTCCAAGCAGCGTCACGGCCCGCATCCAGGAGGTTCACCAGATGGTCTACCACTTCTGGTGCGAGGTCATCGACGCCCACATCGATTGACGGGCCGTGATCCCCGCGCTCGCTCCGCATCTGCCGGATTTGCATGAGGCCGCCGAGCGCGAACCCCTCGGGCTCTACCTTCATATCCCCTTCTGCAAGGACCGCTGCACCTACTGTTCCTTTGTGACGACCCGGGACGCAGGTCTGAAAGCCGCCGTCCTGGCCAAACTGAACGCAGATCTTCGGCTGTGGGGCCAAGCGCTTGGACGTCCCGAGGTCGACACGCTCTACCTGGGAGGAGGAACGCCTTCGATTCTCAGCGTGGAGGAGCTTGGCGCCCTCAGGCACGCCGCGGAAGCCGCCTTCAACCTCGATCATCTGCGCGAGGCCACCCTTGAAGCCAACCCGGGCACCCTCGATCAGGCCTGGCTGACAGCTGCCCGCAGGCTGGGCTTCGACCGCCTGAGCTGCGGCGTGCAGACCCTGGACAACGATCTGCTCGCGCGCCTGGGCCGCATCCACGACGGCGCCGAAGGCCTCGACGCCTTCCGCATGGCCCAGGAGGCAGGCTTTCACCGCCTCAGCGCCGATCTCATGGTGGGCATTCCGGGCCAGAACCTCGAGCGGGTGATTGCGGATGCCCGCACCCTGGTAGCGGCGGGCGCGACCCATCTCTCGGTCTACATGTTGGATCTGGACAAGAACTGTCCCCTCAAGGCCCAGGTGGAGGCAGGAAAGCTCCAACTCCCTTCCGATGACGAAGTGGCCGATGTGTTCGAGGCCCTGCAGGCGGAACTGCCAACTCTGGGCCTTGCACCCTACGAGATCAGCAACTACGCCCGGCCCGGCGAACTCTCCATCCACAACACCCGCTACTGGGAGCGCCGCCCCTACCTGGGCCTGGGCCCCAGCGCCGCCAGTCACCTGGGCTGCTGGCGCTGGACCGAAAGCAGCGTCATCCAAGCCTGGTCGGAGGGGCGCGGCGAGGCCGAGGTGCAGCCCTTGGACGCCGCCGCCGCACTGGCGGAAATTCCCCTGCTGGGCCTGCGCATGCACCGCGGCGTGGACTGGGAGGAGCTCCGGGCCCGCGCCGCCCGGCTCGATCTCCAACCCCTCGTCGACGCCTGGGAAGCAGCCCTGAAACCCTTCCTGCAACACGGCCTTCTGGAGCGGGGAGGCCCAATCATCCGCTTCACGAATCGCGGCATGCTGCTCAGCAACACCGTGCTGGAGACCTTCGTCTGACCGGTTGTGCATCCACCTAAAGGATCCCGACCCCGCATGGAAGAGGTCAAAAAGGCGCTGGGTATCTGAGCGGCATCCAGGGATCATCAATCCCGGAGGTCGTGTCATGTCCCACCCCGTCAAGGATCCTCTCACCTGGCTCTATCCACCCATCGAGGCCTACCGTACGGGCCGCTTGAGGGTGACGGAGGGCCACGAGCTCTACTTCGAAGAGAGCGGTAATCCCAAGGGCAAGCCGGTGGTCTTCCTGCACGGTGGGCCGGGCGGTGGCTTGGATGCCAAGCAGCGGCGTTTCTTCCATCCGGACAAGTACCGCATCGTGAACTTCGATCAGCGGGGCTGCGGCCAGAGCACGCCTTACGCCAGCCTGGAGGCCAACACCACCTGGGACCTCGTGGAGGATATTGAGCGGCTGCGGAAACACCTTGGCATCGACACCTGGCAGGTCTTCGGTGGGAGCTGGGGTTCCACCCTGGCCCTGGCCTATGCGGAGAAACACACCAACCGGGTTACAGAACTAGTGCTGCGCGGCATCTTCCTGCTGCGCAAACAGGAAATCGCCTGGTTCTACCAGCGCGGCGCCTCCGTTCTTTATCCAGATGCCTGGGAACCCTATCTGGCCCACATCCCCGAGGCCGAGCGCGGTGATCTGCTGCAGGCCTATCACCAGCGGCTAACCAGCAAGGAGCCTGCCGTGCGTTTGGCCGCCGCCAAGATCTGGAGCGGTTGGGAAGGAGGCACCTCCAGGCTGATTCCCGATGTGGCTTTCACCGGTCACTTCGAGGGGGACGAATTCGCCCTGGCCTTCGCTCGCATCGAATGCCACTACTTCGTGAACAAGGGCTTCTTCGACACGGACGATCAGCTTCTGCGCGATGCCCACCGGCTCAGCCGCATTCCCGGCGTCATCGTCCAGGGCCGCTACGATGTGGTCTGCCCCATGGAAAGCGCTTGGGCCCTCCACCGCGCCTGGCCCGAGGCCGATTTCATCATCACCCCCGACAGCGGCCACAGTGCCTTCGAAGCCCCCAACAGCCGCGCCCTCGTGGCCGCCACCGACAAGTTCGCAGGGCTCTGATAACGATTTGAACACCGCGTCCAGTTTGTGTCTGCGGCGCGCCAGCGGGTAATCTGAGCGTTCAACCGCCTCAAAGGAAGTGCATGGAAAAAGTTCGAATTCTCATCGCCTTCCTCCAGCGTCTGACGAACCCCCAGGAATTGAATGTGATGGCCGCTGATCTCGGCGGCTGGCTCTATGTCATTCTCTTCGCGATCATTTTCTGCGAGACGGGCCTCGTGATCCTGCCCTTTCTCCCCGGAGACAGCCTGCTCTTTGCGCTCGGAGCCCTGGGCGCCATCCCCGGGACGACCATTCATCTGCCGATCCTGGCGGCCCTGCTCACCGTCGCTGCCGTCATTGGCGATGCGGTGAACTACTCCATCGGCCTCCGGGCCGGTCCGGCGGTCTTCCACAGCGATCAGAACCGCTTCCTCAACAAGAAACACCTGCAGGAGGCCCATGAGTTCTACGAACGATACGGAGGCAAGACCATCATCCTGGCTAGGTTCGTGCCCATCATCCGCACCTTCGCACCGTTCGTGGCAGGCATCGGGAAGATGAGCTACCCGAAGTTCGCCCTCTACAACATCGTGGGAGCCGTCCTTTGGGTGGGCCTGATGATGGGAGCAGGACGCCTCTTCGGTGGGATTCCTTGGGTCCGAAAGAATTTTGAGCTGGTCATCGTCGCCATCATCCTGATTTCAGTTCTGCCCGCCGTCATCGAATTCCTGCGGTCCCGCGCACGAAACCGAATACGCCCCCAGTTGTGAGCTTGAGGAACAATCTATTTAAGGTTTCTCCTGGGCCTTTACCAGTCCCCGCCGCCCGAATCGCCGCCGGAGTCGCCCCCGGAGTCACCCCAGTCGCCTCCGGAACTGCTGCTGCCGCCATCGCCCCAATCGCCGCCGCTGGAGTCCGTGTCGCCGCCCGAACCGGAGTTCCCGCCCCAGCCATCGCCGCTCCCGTTATTGTGGTGGCCACCACCGCCCAGCATGCCGCCCAGCATCATGCCGGTGAGCAGCCCGCCCCCCACGCCCATGCCGCCGCCGCCCTGCTGGAAGCCCTGCTGGCCGGGCATCATCGCCTGGCCTCCGTCCAAGCCCAGGCGCTGGCGGGCGCTGGGAGGAAGTTCTTCATCCTTCAATTCCTGGACCTGCACATTCCCGCAGTAGCCGCAACTCCAGGTCACCTTGCGGAGACCATCCCACTGCTGCTTCATGCCGCTGCCCGCAGCGGCGCAATTCGGGCACTTGGAATAGGGGTTCGCGAAGGTGTGGGGTTGGAGCGAGCCGCTCTCCATCGGGCGCTTGGAGGCGCCGAGCTGTTCGGCCTTGTCCCGGCGACCCTTCATCACGAAGTAGATCACCGCGCCGATGGCCAGGAGGAAGAGGAAACACCCGATGCCGCTGCCGCCTTCTTCATTCCGGCGACGCAGCATGGAAAGGTTGGAGTAGAGGAGCATCGCCTGCATGGGAAGCCTCACAGAAGAACCCTCAGCTTACTCCATGAGGCTGATACCAGGAATGCCGTAGCCCTCAGCGGTCAAAAGTCCCGGGCGAAGGGACGCAGTTCAGCGGCCAACAGGCGTCCCCGGCAGCCTCCGGCCCTGGCATCATGGGCGTGATGCTCCCAACCCCCGCCAGCGTCCTTCCTGCCGCACCCTGGAATGTCCTCGGTCTCATGTCCGGCACCAGCGCCGACGGCACCGATGCCGCGATGATCCGCGTGGACCCGCGCGCCTTCGAGACCGGCGACCCCTTCCTGGCCTTCCTCGGGCACCGGCATCTGCCCTATCCCGCCGAGCTGCAGGAAGGCGTGCTGGCCGCCGCCGCCGACACCCTGAGACCCTCGGAACTCTGCATCCTCCAACGACGGCTTGGCGAGTGCCACGCAGCGGCGGGGCTCGAACTGTCGCGGGAACTCGACCTGAAACCCCATATCGCGAGCCTCCACGGCCAGACGGTGCAGCATCGGCCCGATTTCGGTGCGACCCTGCAGCTCGCGGACCCCTACCTGCTCGCCGACGCGCTGGAATGCCCCGTGGTCTGGGACCTCCGGCGCCGAGACATGGCCCTGGGAGGCCAGGGCGCCCCCCTGGTCCCGATGACTGAACTCTGGCTCCACGGCCGCTCCCATCCCTGGGCCGCCCTGAACCTGGGCGGCATCGCCAATATCACGCTCTGGGACGGCGCCCGGGTTCAGGCCTGGGACCTCGGTCCGGCCATGAGCCTGCTGGACCTGGCAGCCCAGCGATGGCTGAACCTGCCCTTCGATCCCGAGGGAGCCCATGCCCAGGGCGAGATCACTATCGACCTGCTCGAACGATGGCTGGCCCACCCCTACTTCCACATGGCCCCGCCCAAGTCCACGGGACGGGAGGTGTTCGGCGCGGACTGGCTCCAGGCCGAGGCCGCCGAGCTGGAGCGTCTTCCCCTGGAGAGACGTCTCGCCACCCTCACTGCCTTCACCGCCGAGGCCTGCGCCCGGGAGTTGCAGTGCTGGGGGAACCCCCTGCCCACGGGCTCGCCCCTTTGGATCTCCGGCGGGGGCGCACGACATCGCAGTCTTCTGGGGGCCTTGGCCTCGCGCCTGCCGAGCTTCCGGACGGAAGAGGACCACACGTTCCCCTCCGGTGCGCGGGAAGCTGTCAGCTGGGCCCTGCTGGGCGCGGCCAGTATCGCGGGGATTCCGGGTAATCTCCCCGCCGTCACCGGAGCCCGCCGACCCGGGATTCTCGGAAGCTGGACCTCGAAGGGGTGACCGTGAAGCTCGCCCGCTGGATCGATCACCTGCCGCCCTGGATCTCCCTGGGGGCCATCGTGAGCAGTGGAGTATTTTCACCCCTCGAACTCACGGTGATGGCGGCTCCACTCGTCGCCGCCTCTGTCGTGGAGGCCCGGCGCTGGAGCGTCGTTCGCTATCGCAGGTTCCTGGAGCTGGGCGCCCTGGCGGCCCTGCTGCTCCAAATCGCGCTGCGGATCGGCCTGGTGCCCACCACGGTGAACACCCTTTTCATCCTCTGCGGCATTCGCCTGGTGTTGCCGCGCGAGGCCCCCCAGAGACGCCAGTTGCTGCTGATGGGCTTCCTCCTCTTCCTGGTGACGGCCATCGCCACCTTCGAGATGGATTTCCTCTTCTGGGCCCTGGTGTGGACGGCCGGGGCCTGTCTGGTACTGCTGCACCAGACTTGGGAGGCCTCATCTGCCTTGGGCCGAAGCCTCGCGCGGCCGCCCCCCTACCGGCAGGTTCTGGGCTGGACGGCGGCCAGCATCGTCCTGGCGAGCCTCTGTTTTCTCGTGCTGCCCCGCCAGACGCTTGGCCTCCGATTCTTCCCTTGGGGTGTGGCCGGCCTTTCCGGAAGTACCGCAGGCCTGAGCGACACGGTGGAACTCCTGGACAAGGGCCCCATCTCGGGCAATCGCGAGATCGTGCTCCGGGTCATCCCGGCTGAAAAGTTGAACGCGGAGCGTCGAGCGCGCTATGAAGAGGCCTTCGAACTCCTGCGAGGCATCACGCTGGAAGGGCTGGAGGGACAGCGCTGGGAGGCCCTCTGGGACACGCCGCAGCCGCCCCAGTTCCTCGCGAGTGCCTTCGATTGGGAGCGCAGGAATGCCCATCCGAGCCTCTTGGGCGCCGAGCTCTTCGTGGCTCCGAATCCCTTCGGCATCATCCCCCTGCCCATGGTGGGCTGGGTCGGGCCCATCCCGCCGCCGGGCATGCCCCTCCGCAGGGGCGCGGGAGGCAGCACGCGCTGGGAGAGCCCCTCCCGTCGGCCCGTGCCGTTGAAGATCCTCGTGGAGACGGAACCCCCGCCGGGCTTCGTGCCTTCCCCCCGCGGAGCCAGGCTCGAGCGTCTCACCTCCACCGGGAAAGACACGGAAGCCGCCCTGGCCTGGAGCCGGAGGATCGCTCCCGAAGCAATGACGCCTGCCGGCCTCTCCCGACGCCTGGCTGCGGAACTTCGCGCCTATGCCTACACCCTGGACAATCCCAGCGGCCAGGCCTTGAACCCGCTGCAGGATTTCCTGGAGCGCACCCGGGCCGGTCACTGCGAATACTTCGCCTCGGCGCTGGCCCTGGCGCTGCGCCATCGGGGCGTCCCGGCTCGCGTGGTGAATGGCTATCGCCTGGGGCCCTGGATCGAGGAAGGCGGCTACTGGCTGGTGACCCAAAACCAGGCCCACAGCTGGGTGGAGTACTTCGATTCCGAAAAACGCGCGTGGCGGATCGAGGATCCCACCCCCGCTTCGCCCGCAGGCGGAATCGGCGCGGAGACGCTCTGGGCAGCCGCCCAGCGCTGGACGGATGCCTTGCGTTTTCGCTGGGACCGCCATGTGATGCGGTTCTCCGACGAGGATCAGATGGCGGGCCTGACCTGGATCCAGACCCGGGCTTCGGCACTTCCGGATTGGAGACCCACACGCAGAATCGCCGTGATGGTGGGCTGCGCCCTTGCGTTTCTGCTGGCCCTGCGTGCCCTGATCCGCCGCTTTGGCGGGCGGTCCGCCCCCCGCCCCCCGCGTGGCCCCAGAGGCATTCTCGCGCTCAAACCGCTGCTCCGATGGACCGAGGGACGCTTCCCGCCCGCGCCGGGCGAGACGGCCAGGGCCTGGCTCGCGAGGCTGGCCGACGCACGGCCCGAACTGCAAGGGCAGCTCCGGGAACTGGCCAACGAAACCGACGCCGTGGGCTACGGGGGCCAAAAGGACGCGCACCTGAAGCACCTCGCCAAAGAGATGGCTCGCGCCTTTGACCGGAACGGCTAGTCCCCTTCCCGCTCCAACGCTCCGAAGCGGGCCAGGATGCGCTTCTCGCCGGTCTCGAACCGCACCGTGTAGGTAAGGCCTTCCCCGCTGCCTGTAGAGCCGATGACCACGCCCCGGCCGAAGCGGGGGCTGCGAATGCGGGTGCCCTTGGGCCAGGCGCCCGGGGCGATGGGCGAGGTGTCCGCAGGCGGGTTTGAGGAAACCGGTGATGCTTCACCCGCCACGGTCTTTGGCCCCCCACGCTCTGGCCGCGTGCGCTCGAACATGCCTCGGATGCGTTGCAGTTCCGAGGCGACCGAGTATCCGCCGCCGGTCTGGGGGCGAGGCTGACTGAAGGCCCCCTGGCCGGCCTGGTACAGCTCGGTGCCCCAGCGGATGGGCGTCTCGAGGGCCTCCGCTGGCAGTTCCCGCAGGAAGCGGCTGGGCATGCCCAGCATCTCGCTGCCCATGACCCGCCGCCGGGCGGCCGTGAGGAAGAGCCTTCGCTGGGCGCGCGTGATGGCCACATAGAAGAGGCGGCGCTCTTCCTCCAACCCTTCGTCCGTTTCACGAGCGTTGCGGTTGGGGAAGACATCTTCTTCCATCCCCACTACGAAGACCACGGGAAATTCCAGACCCTTGGCGCAGTGGATGGTCATGAGGCTGAGCAGTGCCGCCTCTTCGAGGTTGTCCGAATCCGATGCCAGGGAGACTCGATCCAGGAACTCGGGCAACCGCAGACCGAGACTCTCGGCATCGGCGGCGGCGTTGACGAATTCCTCCAGGTTCCGCAGGCGTCCTTCGGCTTCCAGCGTGGCTTCTTCTTCGAGCGCCTGCACGTAGCCGGATTCCACCAGCATCCACCGCACGAGGCCAGGCAGCCCCGTGGCACCGACCTCACCGGCCCCGCGCCGGAAGAGTTCGAGGAACTTCCCCATCTCGCGCTGGGCCCGGCCCTTCAGCTCGCCGGACTTCAACAAAGCCCACGCGCCTTCCAGGGGTGTGCCGCCTTCGGG
>CAIPUA010000372.1 GCA_903868115.1 uncultured Holophagaceae bacterium | reverse complement strand
CGAGGTAGACCTTGCCGGTCAACCTGAAGAAATAGCGGTTGAAGTAGGGCAGCACGAACATCATCGGAATGACCCCGAGGAGCAGGTTCACATAGAGCCATTCCTCCTTCCAGTAGATGGTTCCGGTCCAGGCGAAAACGGAATACTGGATGGCCAGGATCATCATCAGGCCAACCGAATTGCCGAATCCATTGACCAGCATGTTCAGCCATTCCTTCTGACCCTGGAATCGACTACCGGAATTCACTCGTATGGAATTCGCAAGGTAGAAAATGAAGAACGCGGGCAGATACTCCAATGCGACCAGCAGCATTCGATTGGGGAACGAAGCCGCGGCGGAGACAAAAACGAACCGGAAATCCGTGTGAAAAACTCCATAGGATGCGAACAACAACGCATAAAAAGTCACGAATACTGACATTGCAAGCGCAAAGGTTAGGGCCAATTCTTTTCCTGTGGTCTTGATGCCCCACATTTCTGGGGTGACCCCATTCTTCTTCCCGTGCAGTTTGTAGGTGAGGAAGAAGGTGATCAATCCGATCAGTCCATTCGCGACAGCCCAGAGCAGGATCGCGTTGTTGATTCTCTGTGGGAACCACCAGGTCGGGATGCGCGAACTCGCCTGATGGAACAGGACCGCCGTGGCCTTGGCCAAGGGGATGAAGAGGAAACACGCCGCGATGGCGGACCCGCAAAATAGGACCCAGAACAGGATTTTGCCGTTCCTGCTCGGCGCGGGGAGTGCCTGGGGGACCGGCTTCACCAGGGAGGCGAAGAGCGGCAACCGAAGCAGCAGAGAGGTGAACGGGACCAGAAACAGGAAGGCTCCGACCAGGGACAGCAGAGTGAAAAATTCCTTGAGCGGCCAGATCTGACTGGAACCTGAAAGGGTCGGCTGCATGCCGAACACGGTCGTGAAGTAATTTGCCACATTCTCGATATGGGTTCGATCATAGGGCAGCAGAGGGTGGATGTTGCGGGTGTTGTGCACCAGTCTCAGCGTGCGCGCATTCAGGTCGCCATACATTTCCCCAAGCTTCACCGAGGTCAGCGGCTTTTCGGGGAAGATGGTGTTCACCAGCCGCAAGGCCTCCGGCGCCTCCTGCATGCGGGCGTGGCCTTGGGCATTCCGGAAGGCCCCTTCATCGAAATAGGCGTAGTCCATTCCGATATTCGCACGGACGGGGGCAAGCACCTCATCGGTCAGCGTCAAGACATACCCGCCAATGTAAATCGCAGCGATCTTGTTCAGTGCCTGGGCCCTAGCCAGTTCAGCGTCGGTGATGTCTGTTCCTCCATCCGACTTCGCTGACTTGGCTTTCTTGAGGGCCTTTTCCTCCCTTTCCCCGAAGCGGGCGGCCGATTGCAGGACCGCATTCCCGCCCGACGAGTACCCCACCGCGCCGATTTTCGATTTGTCAATGTAATTGATATTGGGTGTGCCGCTGATGTACTCGACGATGGGAATGACGCCGTTGCCCTCGACCGTGGTGGATCGTCTTTGCAAGGAGGAACTGGAAGCGCCTTGGCCGTAGGGATCGATCGTGATGACGGCGATTCCCCGCCGCGCCAGTTCGATGGAATAGGCATCCATGGTTTCCTTGCTGCGTTCGAACCCCGGACAGACCACGACCATGGGCACCGGGTTCTTTTCTGTGGCGATTTTCGGCTTGAACAGATCGGCCACGATCCACTGGCCGCTCTCCGTCGGGAATTTGAGGCCCACGAGTGTTACCTTGCCTCCGGCTGTTTTCACAAACCAGGCGCCTAAATTGCCCAAAAGGATCAGCATCAATGAAATGACTAAAAGGATCGGGACGTTAGCTGATTTCTTCTTTCCCGGATGCATATCTTCCATCTGACCGGTATTCATGCGAGTACCTCCATTTCGGTGAAATCAGGCCTGGGGCGCCATCTTTACGGGAAGCCCAGAGTGGGAGGACAGAAAGGCATCGAGGGCCTGGTTGTAGGCCTCCGGACGCTCGAAATAAACCGAATGCCCCGCGTCGGGGAAGCGCACGAGTTGTGCCCCAGGAATCAGCGAGGCGGTGGCGACCGCGGCTCCGGGCGGGAAGATCAGATCCTCCTCCCCCACTAGGAAGAGAACGGGGGTGCGGATGGTTCGCACCACGTCCGCGGCCAGGTTCCGGGAACCCCGGACGCGTTTGCGCACCGTGTCCTTGTAGGAGGCCGGGGCTAGGTCGTAGATCTCCTGGTAGAGGAAGGCGCGGGCGGGTTGTTCCTGGGCCATTCTGGCTCCGGTGGAGGCGAGGATGCCGCGCGCACTCAGATCAGCCCGGGCTGCCTCGCTGTCCTCGTCCCACTGGGGCAAGCGCTCGATCTCGGGATGGCGGATGGCCCGGAAGTCCACCGTGCCCGTGGTGGAGGAGAGAACCAGGGCGCGCACCCGGTGGGGCTCCTGCAGGGCGTAGGTGAGGCAGGTCCAGCCTCCCATGGACTGAGCTACCAGATACACCTCTGGCAGTTCCAGGTGATCGATCAGGGCCTTGAGGTCTTCGGCAAATTCCTGAGGGCCGGCAGTGCCAGCGACATTGACGGAGGGCGGGAAGCCGCGATGGGAGAAGGTGACGCAGGTGTAGCGATCACAGAAGTGGGGCACTTGTTGCCACCAGGAAAGGTGGTTGCCTCCCAGTCCGTGGGCGAAGACAATGGCCGGGCCGCTCCCGACAACTTCGTAGTAGATGTCGCTCTCCGGGAGGTGGAGGGTGCCCCGGGACCGCCGCGGCCCGCAGGCCGGCGAGGTTGGAGACGTGGGGACGGAGGGCTCCGGGATGGCAGCAGGCATGGTCATGTTTCACCTTGGAAGGGTCGGGGGGTCGGCTGAGCTACCTCAACTCCCGGCCTGGGTCTCGTCTTCGACTTTCCGGGGGGCGATGCTGAAACCCAGCCAGCCGTACAGAAGCGGGAACAGGAAGCCTGTGTAGTTGAAGATCGCCCAGGGCGCGTATTCCCAGGCGGAGACCCCCAGGGTGCCGGTCATGTAGACCGCCGCGATGGCCCAGGGCACGACAGGCACGATGGAGTGGGCTTCCTGGGTGGCTCGGGCCAGGTTCTTGGCGGCGAGGTCGCGCGCCTTGAAGGCGGGGGCAAACAATTCGCCAGGGATCAGCACGCTGAGGTAGGCGCTGCCGGTGACCATGGCCGTGGAAAGGGCGGCCGCGACGGCGGTGGCGATCAGGAGTGCCGTGGTCCGGGCGAACTTCAGGATCTTCACCAGGAGCAGATCCAGGATGCCGGTCTTCTGAATGATCCCGGCGAAGGCGAAGGCGCAGAATGCCACGAGCGAGATCTTCATCATGTCGTGCAGTCCGCCTCTGGCGAGCAGCTGATCCACCGCGAGAATTCCGGTTTTGGATTTGTAGCCTGATACGCAATATTCCATTCCGCTGAGAAGGGACTTGCCTTGTATCAGGCGCGCCAGGATGAGCGCAGTGGCGGACGAAAGGAGCATCCCCGGGATGACCGGCTTGCGCCGGAAGGTCAGGACCAGGACGATGGCGGGGGGGAGCAGCAGCAGCCAACTGTAGTGGAAGTTGGCGCGGATGGTCTCCTGAATGATCTGGATCCGCTCCGTGCTCACATTGTGGACGGCATACCGTGAGCCCACGATCCCGTAAACCACCAGGCCGATCAGATAGGCGGGCACCGTGGTCCAGACCAAGTGCTGGATGGTATCGATGAGATTCGCCCTCGCCGCGGCCACGGCCAGATTCAGGGAGGCGGCGAACGGCGAGATCTTGTCCCCCAGATATGATCCGGCCACGATGGCCCCCGCTGCGGGCGCCAGCGGTATTCCCA
Source organism: uncultured Holophagaceae bacterium (assembly GCA_903868115.1). GTDB lineage: Bacteria > Acidobacteriota > Holophagae > Holophagales > Holophagaceae > JAYREN01. The sequence goes on along the minus strand of CAIPUA010000372.1, from coordinate 3,241 downwards.
TGCCCTGAGCGATCCCGATGAAGGCGATGCCGACGGTCCCCGCCGTGCCGTAGGCAGTGCCTGTGAGCAGGGAGATGATGCCGCAGACCAGACAGGAGGTGACCAGGAACATGGAGGGGGACACCGTCCGTAAGCCGAAGTCGATCAGCATCGGAATGGACCCGCAGGCAATCCAGGAGGCGATCATCACACCCACGACAATGATGATCATTTGCGCAGGGAAGGCCTTGGCGATGGAGTCGATGATGCCGCTTTCGATATCCTTCCATCCGTAACCCAGGCGAAGCGCCATCAGTCCTGCGATACAAGAGGCGCAGATCATCAGGATCTCTACGGGCAGCTGGAACACGCCATAGCCCACCCCGAGCAGCAGGGCCATCCCGACGATGGGAACGGCCGCCTCCCAGGTGGTGGGCTTGCGTCGTGGCAAGTCGCGGGATGGGAAGAGCTTCACGGGTTCCTCCAGGCGGGCAGGGTGGCTTCAGGCGCGGGAGACGGGGCTTTTCGTGGAGGCAGGGCTTCGGGGCCGCCTCCCGCCACACCTCTCTCCCAAGCTCCAAAGTAGGTAGGTTTTTCCAGATAGCAAATATTACAATAAGGCAGTTGCCATATTTTTTGTATATGATAAATCCCATGGAACTCCGGCATCTCCGATACTTCGTGGCCGTGGCCGAGGAGGGAAGCTTCACCCGGGCAGCCCTGAGGTTGAGCATCCAGCAGCCACCCCTAAGCCAGCAGGTGAAGCAACTGGAACAGGAACTCGGATTTTGCCTCTTCGACCGTCACCCGAGAGGGGTGGAACTGACAGCGGGTGGAACTGTTTTCTTGGAGGAGGCCCGGGCCATTCTGGGAGATGTGCAGGCTGCCGTCCGCAAGGCTTCCCGCGCGGCCGAAGGCCTGGCAGGGAGCGTTGCCGTTGGGTTCACCATGTCGGTGGCGGTTCATCAACTGGCGCCCGCGCTCCTCCGTGAGTTCCGCTCGCAATGTCCCGGAGTAGCCCTGGAGTTTCGGGAGGGCAATGCGGCGGAACTGACGGACCTGGTGGCGGCCGGACAGATCCAGGCGGCCCTTCTGCGGGCGCCGGTCGCAAGGATGCCCGAATTGGTGTTCGTCACTCTGCTCCAGGAGGAGATGCGGGTTGCCCTTCCCAAATTCCACACGCTGGCCGACCAACCAGAGCGCCCTCTCGCCCTTACGGCACTCGCAGAAGAGCCTTTCATACTCGTCCGCCGCCCAGGTGCCCCCGGCATGTATGCGGATCTTCTCACTACCTGTCAGCAACAGGGTTTCAATCCCCGAATCGTCGCTCAGGTCGAGCATATGCTTACCAATCTCATGCTCGTGGCCGCGGGTGTGGGGATCTCAGTCGTGCCAGCCTCCATGCGAGATGTGCACCGGGAGCGTGTGGTTTACCGCCCCCTGGCAAAAACGCCACCCGTTGTTGCGCCCATCACCCTCGTCTACCGCGGGGAGGAACGGAATCCGGCGGCCCTGCATTTCCTTCGGATCACAAAGGACCTGGGGAGGAATTGGAAACCCTCAGGCGCTGGAAGCCGCTTGGATAGCCCCTTGCTGTAGTCCCAATTTGGGACTACATTGCTGCATGCGCTTGATCGCCCTCTCTACCCTCAGGGCTTTTTGGAAACGCCACCCGGAGGCGGAACAACCGCTCCTGTCCTGGCACGCGCAGGTCAGGGACTCCGATTGGTCAACCCCCGCCGAGGTGAAAGCTGCTTTCGGTTCCGCCAGCATCCTCAGGGATGGCCGAGTGGTCTTCAACCTGGCTGGCAACAAATACAGGCTTGTCGCCTGGATCAACTACCCCTATCGCGTGCTCTACATCCGATTCGTGGGCACCCACCGGCAGTACGACCAGATCGACGCTCAGAGCATCTAGGGAGGCCATCATGGACATCAAACCCATCCACACCGAAGCTGATTACCGCGCGACCCTGGGGGAGATCGAAACCCTGATGACGGCGACCGCGGACTCACCCGAGGGCGATCGCCTGGATGTGCTGGTGACCCTGGTCGAAGCCTACGAGCGCACCCGCTTCCCCATGGACCTGCCTGACCCCATCGCAGCCATCCAGTTCGTCATGGACCAGCGCGGCCTGTCGCCGAAGGATCTGGAGCCTGCCATTGGGCGTTTGAACCGCGTCTACGAGGTACTGAATCGCACCCGTCCGCTGACCCTCGCCATGATTCGGAAGCTGCACGCGACCTTCGGGATCCCCGCCGAAAGCCTCATCAAGAAGATCGCGTAGCTCTTTTCCTCTTTCCCACCAGGAATGCAAGGAGGATCGCCAGCACCGGGCCGCAGACCAGGAAGATCCGAGGTGGAGCAGGGTGGCGGAAGAACCCGGACTGGCCAGGTCCTTGGGCGGGTAGGGGATCGAAGGGGAGGCCTGACATGGCACAGAGACCTCGCACATCCAGCACTCGGATGACGGGAAGGCCCTCCCGCAGTGCGGCCTGGATGAGTCCCGCACCGGGCACCTCGCCCTTGGGGAAATCGGTGGAATGAATGATGCCCGTCCGCAGGCCGAAGGCTTCTTCGGTGCCGGTGGAGGTGAGGTTTCCTCCTACAGAGACCATGACATCGGGGCGCTGCCCGCCGAACAGCATGGCGCGGCGGGCGGCCAGGTTCCGGCCCAGGTCGCCCTCGCGAATGACGGGAACCCGTGCTCGGGCCAAGGCCCGCTCCAGCTCCGGCTCACCCATGTTGCGCCCCAGATCGTCATCGCCCCCCGGTGACACGGCGACGAGTCCCCGGCGCAGGATGCCCCGATTCACCAGGACGCCCACCATGTCCGCCAGGGTGAAATCGGGATGATTGGCCCCGTAGGTGGAGGAGCCCAGGGAAACGATGCAGGTGCTTTCGGCGCCCAGCGTTTCAGCGGCGATGAGCGTGGCGACGGCGAAGCCCGGGAAGGACCCGGACGTGTCCACGGCGACCCGGCCGCCGACTCGGAGGCCTGCCTGGGACAGGAGGCGGGCCATCAGGGCGGCGGCATCGGGTTGGAGGCCCGTGCGCTTGGAGGGCAGACTGCCCAGGGTCGTGGTAAGTGGCGACATCGCACGACCCACGAGGCCCGTGCGACTCGGGTCCACCCCTGGGTCGATCGGAATCGCCCGGCGGGCGGCTTCCTCCTTGAGCGCCTTCAGGGCCTGGGCCATGGTTCGGGCGGCCCGCAACTCTTCCGCCAGGGTGGCGGGATCTCCGCCCTCCCACAGGCTG
>CAIPUA010000371.1 GCA_903868115.1 uncultured Holophagaceae bacterium | reverse complement strand
GTGGGTGACCTCCAGCCCGACCGTGTCAAGATCCACAGCAAGCCTGTGCAGGATGAGTTCGGATTTACCTTCCAGGATTTTATCCAGATGCCCTACTTGGTCCCTGCGGGTGCTGAGGCCCACTTCAAGGAGATCGGCGCCTTCACCATCACCGAACGGCAGGAACAGAGCCGCCAGTTCCTGGGTGACGGGGAAACGGTCTACCTAGCCGGCGGTGCGGATCGTGGCGTCAAGGTCGGGGACCGCATGGTCATCCTGAAGGTATCGAACCGGAAGCTCATGCATCCCGATCTGAAAATCACGAAGAAGCCCCTCGGAGATGTGGTTCAGCAGATCGGTATCCTCCGCGTCACCACGGTGAACCCGGCCGGGTCCATCGCCGTGATCGAGCGCTGCATGGATGCGGTTGAGACAGGCTTCCATGCGGCGCCCTTTGCGGAGCCGGCCAACATCATCGCCAAGCCCCGCAAAGACGTCACGGGGCCGATCCCCATTCAGGAACCTGCGGCCAGAATCCTGTATGCCCGCGAGGGTCGTGTGCATACGGCGAACGGGGAGATGATCATCATCGACCAGGGTGCCAAGCATGGAATCAAGGTCGGCGATGTGCTCCTGGCCGCCCGCTTGCGGGTTTGGCCCGCTAACGAGGCCCAGAAGGCAAAGGCGCAGATCACCGAAAAAACCACCTACTATGTGGGGCAGGTGATGGTGGTCCGAGTGGATGAGACCAGTTCCTCATGCCGCATCCTGCGCGCCAAAGAAGAAATGCACGCGGGCGATATCGTCACTCGCTAGCTCGCAAGAACCTGTACCTATGGGAACCGGGTCCTCTCAGGGACCCGTTCCTGTAATAGCCGGAGAATGACCCGCTCACCTCGGGTGGGCAGCCGATAGGGGTGGGCCTCCAGGCTCCAGTCACTGGGGCAAGTTTCGGCTCTCCAGCCAGCACCCTTGAGGAGGAGAAGCGGCGTGCCGGGCTTCCCGTGTCGCGTCCACCACCCCGTCAGGCGTGCGAGGCTGCCGACGGCCTTGGCGGTCCCGAGATCAGCACTCAGGCAAGGCAGTTCCTCAACCCGGGCGGCAACCGGGAACAGGTTGGCCAGGCCCAGTTCCATGACTACCTGGTGGAGGAAGGCGATCTTCTTTCTGGATTTGTCCACGGCCCGGATCTCCAGGTCGGGCCGCGCCAAGGCGAGCACTACGGCCGGGATTCCCATACCGGTCCCGAAGTCTGCCAGTCGGGCCCCCGGGGGTAGCATGGAAAGAAGGGGCAGGAGGGCGCAAGCGTCCTGGATCAGTTCTTCGAAACGGGATCCAGGCGGCAGTGCCGTCAGGGCATGGGTAGTATTCCACCGGTTGAGGAGATCCAGAAAGCGAGGAGCCTGTTCCTGGACGGGAAGTGGGACAAGGGGTTCCATGCCTTGAAAATACCCGAATTTTTAAAAAATTACGGCTTCGCTCTAGCGCCTCCAATCCAGGTCGGTGGAATGCAAGATGAAATTCGAGCCCTTTCGGGAGATGGCGAGAAAGCAGGTTATCGTGGGGTATATCGCAGAAAGAATAGTTGACAGAATTGACATATTTTTGAAATGTGTGAATAATTCCAAAGCTGATAATAGCCAATTACTGGACCCGACATGACCGATGCCTCTGTCCCCTTTAAAATCGATTGGTCAACCCGCAGCAAGCTTCGCGGGCCCGGCGATCGCTCCCTTGGTGAACTCCTCCGTAAACTGCGTGACAGGCTGGTTCCGGGTGCCCAGGGGATTTCCATTTCGTATGTAGATGACCGGATCATGCGCAAACTCAACCGGGAGCATCGTGGCATCAACCAGACCACGGATGTTCTCAGCTTCCCCGCTGAGGCCGAGAAAGGCGCCTTCCCTCATCTTGGGGACCTCGTCATCAGCCTTGCCGTGGCAGAGAAAATGGCCAACAAACTTGGTGTCAGCCGTCGGCGTGAGGTCGAGACCCTGGTGATTCACGGTTTTCTGCACTTGTGCGGTCACGATCACGAAAAAGACACAGGCGAAATGATCGCCCTCCAGGGCCAGTTTGAGAAGGAATTTCTGGGCGAAGAACCTCTTCCAATGAGCCTCAAGCGGGGCCGGAAGCCGGGGAGCAAGGTGAAGAACCTGAAGGACGGCACCCGGGTGGTCGTCACCGGTCGGGCGGCCCAGACCCTGCAGGACAAGCCGAAGGTCAAGAAGGCCAAGCCCGCGAAACGCGTTTCGAAGGCCAAGAAGGTGGTTCCAGCCAAGCCTAAGCGCGGACCAGGCCGTCCTCGCAAGGTCCTGGCCGAAGCAGCCCCGACCGCCGCGAAGCGCGTCGTCCGCCGCAAGCGTCCCGCACCCAAGCCCCGCAGCGGCGTCATTGGCTGAATGGAGCGTAGATCAAGACGGCATCCAAGGGTAAAATGGCCCCTTGGCCTTCGGGCCGTCCCCGGGAGAACGTGTGATCAATTTACTCTTGGGCCTGGGCGTTGCCATCGCCGTGGTCCTGATGTTTACTCTGCTCAAGATCAGCCTCTGGCTGAGCATCCCCCTCGGATTGCTGGGCGGCGGCGCGCTCTTCATTTGGCTG
>CAIPUA010000370.1 GCA_903868115.1 uncultured Holophagaceae bacterium | reverse complement strand
GAACCCAAGCCCAGCGCGCGCCGCCCCCGCAGGCGCAGGAAGCGGATGGTCCAAGGCCAGTCGGCACTTTGGGAGCCGTTGATGACCGCCTCAGTTACCCAAATAGGTAAACCAGAACCTCACGCCCAGCGTCTGCCCTTCAAAACCATCCGGCAGTCGCGGCAGGGGGTCGGAGCGGCGCACGGCCAGCAGGGCGCTCTGGTCGAGGCCGGAATTCCCGCTGGGAATCTCGACGCGGGCGCCCTCGAGGCGACCATCCCGGCGGATGCGGAAATAGACCTGCACGCGGCCCTGGGAGTTGCTCATGCGGTTCCAGTTGCCCGTGATGGCGCCCTGCACCTGCTGCAGGTACCACATGAACGGGAAGTTCCCGTCCAGATCGCCAATGAGACCTGAGCCGCCCTGCACGCCTCCACTGGCCTTGAGGCCTGGGATGCCCGTGCCCTCGCCGATGCCGCCGCCGCTGCCCTTGCCCGCCGCGCCGGGGGTTGGATTGGCCGTCGGGTTCGCGCCCTTGCTGGCCACGGGTGCCTTGCCCATGCTCTCGGCGTTGGCGCTGGTGCCCTTGACGGGGGTGGTCTTCGTTGCGCCGAAAACATTGGGCGTCACGGAACTCCCGGCCCTGTCCAGGGTCTTGGGCGCGACTTCTTCCACGCGCCGCACCCGCTCGCCCTGTCTGCCTTCTTCCATGGCGGCACTGCCGCCCGAGGTGCCCGTACTGCCCATGGCAGGCAGCGTCACCCAGGTAACCTTGATGTCCTCGGCCTTCGGCGTGGCCTTGGGCAGGACCAGGAAGGCACCTACCACCAGCAGGTGCACGACGGCGCTCAGAGCGATCCCCGTGGGCCAGCCCCTCACGCCGATCTGGGCGCGCGCCAGGAGCAGGCGGTGGAGATCCTGGCTCACGCGGCACTTCCTGTGCCGCGCCCTGCGGGCTTCGCCTGCGGCAAAGTGGCCCTCCGCTCCTGCTCCGGGCTCACTAGGACTCCTTCTCGGGGAGTGTCGCGCCCGGGATGCCCTGGGTGACGAAGCCGACCTGGGTGAAGCCGGCTTCGCGGATGGCATCCACCACGGCGATGACCCGGCCGTAGGGAATGGCGTAATCGGCCCGCACCAGCACGGGGCGCTTCCGGCCCTGGCCCGCCTTCTGGCGGAGTTGGCGCTTGAGTTGCTCCTCACGCACAAAGGCTTTCTCGAACTCGATGCGCCCGTCGCGGGCGAGCGTCACCACCAAGGCTTCGCTCTCCAGGCTCTTGCCGGTGCGGCTTTCGGGCAGGTTGACCTCGACACCGGTGGTCAGCATGGGCGCCGCCACCATGAAGATGATGAGTAGCACCAGCATCACGTCGATCATCGGCGTCATGTTGATATCGGCCATCTGTCCGCGCTTGCTACCCGGTGTGAATGCCATGGAGCGTCCTTGCGATCAGAGCCAAGTCTACACCCCCCTGACGCCGCGCTCGCGGCGTCAGACTAGGATGGATGGAGGAAGAAGGAAGCTGCATGCTGCATCGGCTGCTCTACGCGAACTGGGAGGACCCGCCCGAGGCGATGGCCTTCGAAGCGCCGTACCGGGAGATCCTGGCCCGCACCCGGGAAACGCTGGCGCGGGTGCTCCCGGAATTTGGCACCGCATTGGCCGCCCCGGCCTTGGCGCCTTCGGCCTTCTGGGATGATTGCCTCGCGCTCTACCTGCTTGCTCCCGCCCTCGTCAATGTGGCCCTGAACTACAAGGTCTGTGTGGAACAAGGGCTGCCCCTGCACCCCACCTACTACTTCGAGGTCAGCGAGAAAACCCGGTTTCAGGCCACTTATTCGCCTTCGGCCACCGCAGAGGCTCAGCGGTTCTTCCTGACTTCTATCGCCGCCGCCCGCGCCATCTTCGCCCTCGGGTCCGAGGCCCTTCCGAGCCTGGACGCCTTCGCGGCGAACCTCCCCGAAGGCGTCTCTGACTTCATTTACACCAGCACCCAGGACAAGTACACCTGGCGGGCCTCGGAGCCCCGGAAGATCCTGGAACTGGCAGGCTCCATCCGGAAAAAAGTACAGCCGACCCTCATCCTTGGCGCGGCCCACGGCTCCATCATGTCCGGGCTCCTGGCGGCCAATCTGCTGGAGGCACCGCTCTACTTCATCCGCTTCTCCATGTTCAAGCGCAACGATACCGCCCCCATCATCGCTCCCAGTGATCTGCACTTTCTGGCCGCCTATCGCGAAGGCCCCGTGATCCTCTTCGACGAGGATGTGGCCAAGGGAACGACGCTCACCAAGTTCACGGATTTCTTGCGGCCCTTCTTCCAGGAGTCCTATTCCGCCGGCGTCCTGCGCCACGCCTACGCAGACCACCGCACGGACTTCACCGGACAGGTGTGGTACGAATGAGGGCTGGATTTTCGGTTTTGGACCCACACCCTCGAAAAGCTGAACCACAGAGGACACAGAGAATGAAAGAGAGCACAGAGAAATAGAGTGAACATGCGCCTTTTGTGGCTCTTCGCTGTT